>NZ_CP118953.1:1628577-1954292 GCF_029024625.1 Staphylococcus chromogenes
ATTTGAGGCTTAGTTAACCAATTAGGATTTAAACCTACAATACTTTCTTTCAAAGCGGTGGATTGTAATGATGGGAGAGGTGTTTCGTTTTTATAAGCGCCTTTATTTGCTTTTGCATGATATAAAATATCTCTCATTACATCATAAACAAAACCTGCATACGCTTGTCCATCTTTGAATATTCCAATTGAAATAGCAAAATTTTGTTTCTGATGGATAAAATTTAATGTCCCATCAATAGGATCAATCACCCAAACTACGCCTTCCGTCGAATCAATGTCGTGACCATGACCTTCTTCTCCAATAATTTTATGATGAGGATATTGTGCTTGAATTTGATTAACAATAAATGTTTCTACAGATTTATCTACATTGGTCACTAAATCGTTGGGATTTGATTTAGCCTCTATTTCAAGATCTTCATTCATCCATTTACGAATATTATTTCCAGCTTCTAAAACTAAATTTTTAGCGAAATCATATAAATGCATCAGCATCACTCCTAGTTGTCTTACATTATACAATAAATCATTATATTATGAATGTTTTAGAAACTAAGTTATGCTATAAATAATCTAAAAAAACTGCAACTTAGGAGGAACAATAATGACAAAATATACGTTCAGTCCCAAAGACTTCAAAGTGTTTCAAGTAGAAGGATTAGAGGCGCGTATGACGGCTTTAGATGAACATATCCGTCCACAATTTTATCAACTTAGCGATTATTTTACGGAGTATTTAAAAACAATGACAGGTGAAACGTTTTATGCTCATGTTGCAAAACATGCACGTCGCACGGTCAATCCTCCGAAAGATACTTGGGTCGCTTTTGCAACAAATCAACGGGGGTACAAAATGCAACCGCATTTTCAAATCGGTCTTTTTGAAGATCACTTATTTGCCATGTATGGCGTTATGCATGAAGATAAAAATAAAGCAGAAGACGTTAAAATTTTCGAAGACAAGCTAGACACTTTAATGCACTTACCTGAAGACTTTCAAATCTCATTAGATCACACGCAACCTGACAAGTCGAAAATTAGCCACTTATCACAAGAAGATGTATTAAAAGGGATTCAACGTGCGCAAAGCGTTAAAAAGGGTGAATTTTTCATCGCCCGAGCATTAAAACCAAATGCTAAAGAATTAAAAACAGATAAAGCTTTCATCGCCTTTTTAGAAGAAACTTTTGAACACTTATTAAAATTTTACAAATAAAATTGGAAAACTTCTTTTCCATGGTGAACTTAACTACTTAAAAAAACGCTATTTAGTCTTAACGAACCTTTTATCAAAGTTGGACTGAACAGAGCGTTTTTTTCTTTATAAATGGTCTCCTGACTAACAGTGATGACTTTTTCATCGTACGCTTCCACACTCCAGTTGTTTACTTTTAATAATGCCTCTTTATTTTGTAATACATTCTATCTATACCTAACCAAAAAAGACAAACTTTCCAAAGGTTAGGAAAGTTTGTCTCAAATTTAACAATGAAATATCAAATTATTAACGACGATCGTCTTTAAAATCATTGAAACGCTCTTTAGCCTCTGATCCTTTATCTTTTAAGTCACGTGGCTCATTGCGTAGATTTTGACGCTCATCACGGAAATCATGATCATTTTCGCGTACACCATTATTTTGACGATGCGTGTCATGATGTTCATTTGTATGATTTGTACGCGTTACATCATGATAGCCACGATTATGATCTACATCGTTAGTGTGACGTCCGTCTCTTTGAACGTCATGGTCTACTCGATGATGATCTTCATTCGTGTGACGGTAGCGCTCTTCATCATGATTACGACGAGGTTCTTGCGCATAACGCGCATCTGTGTGATGATTTTTTGGTTTACGTACAAGTAACATAATACCTGCAATTAACCATAAAATCGCAACAATTAAACTAGCGCTTAAGAATAAAGCAAGTAATGCTGCAACAATTAATAAAATACCTGCTAAGATACGTTTTTTAAATAAAAACGCTGCTATGAGTGCAAGAATTAACGGAATCCCCACAGTAAATAACATCGGGATAATATTTTGACTTTGCTCAGTCAATTGTGAAGGATCTTGACCTTGTTGTTGTAATTGCTGTTGAATTTCTTTGTTTTGTAATAACTTTGGAAGTTGAGAACCGAAACCAATGATTAATAACGCCCATAATGCATGGAGGACGATACCAATCCATGTTAAAACTTTCTCAACTGTACGTTTAAACGGTTTGTAATTCTGATGATTACCATAATGCGCGCGATCATTATTCATATTTTGCGCATGAGATGTTTCATAAGTATATTTATCTGCCATAATTCAATACCTCCTTACTGCTTTTATTACCCTATCTCACAAGTATAAACGCACAAATTATAAAAGTTTGCAAAATTCAAAGAGTAATCTATTATTTATAAGTTATAATATAGCTATTAAATTAAAGCGATGTATTGAATCAGTCCAGTTAATGACTTGCTTTAAACGCTTATTTGAATGACTTTACCAAAAAAGCAGCAATGTTCATTTATAAATGACATTACTGCTTTTTTGTAAATATTTATTGATTCCTATTTTCGTCTTCATGCGTACGTTCGTGTTGTACTTGTTTACGATAATCATAATTTTGACGACGTTGAGAGGAAGCACTCGGACGTAATTTTCGTTGCTCTTTTTCATGTGCTTTACGCGCTTTGCGTGCCTCTTTTTTCTCTGCTTTGATTTGTGCACGTTCTTCTTTACGTTGTTGTTTTAACGCTGCTTTGTCGTCATTTTGAAAATCGTCCATTTCATCAGTATTGCCTACCCCATTGGTTCTAGAATCAAAAGTATGCGTTGATTCTTGGTGACGGGATTCAGAACGTGTTTGATATGAAATTTCAGGCTCTTCTGGTTCACTGAAACTTTCTTCTTGAGGAGCTTCCGATGCTTTAGTTGTTTTGTGATGGTATTTTGCTGTACGTGAAAGTACTGGGCGTTCTGAATGCGTGTCATTGTCTTCATTTGACGTTGCATGATTTTGAGATGTTATTGTTCTATCGCTGTTATCTCGGCGTTCATCTGCAATTGAAGATGTGGGTTGTGCATATACCTTTTCCTCGTTATTCATACGTTCATGACCAAACTCTTTGTCACGATAATTTTCTTCATACGGAACATCATAATAACGTGCAGCCGGAATCACTTTGTCTTTACGTGCAAACATCATTATCGCAACGATGATAAAAAATAGAGGTACTAAAATAAAAAACAAAGGTACCGTTAAAATCGCAACAAGTAAAAAAAGTAGTCCTGACACAATACGGTGTTTCATTGAAATCAATGCAAGGAATGAAATCAATAGACATACTATTAAATAGACAATAAATGCCCATACGCCATTTTGCATTGAGATGACAAATTGTGTCGCGGTTAAGTTGTTATTTGCTAAAAATGTTTGTATTGTTTGGTTATTTGCAATACCATTTTCGATATTTTGTATTGAATTTTCATTGCTAAATAATACCAATCCAAAAAACATGGCAATGATTGTCGTTAGAAGTAATAACGCCCAACTTAACCAACCCAGAATTTTTTCAGCAATGCGACTGACAGGTCTTGTCACCTGTTGGTACGCTTCATAAGCCATAATTTCACTCCTTATTGTACTTTGTAACCTATATTATATCTAAACTCTTCCAAAATAACTAGAATCATAACCCCATTTTGAAATTAAGGAATCTTTCATTATATTCGTTCAACACTTGAGGACCTAAATCTTTATAAACTTCAAGTCTACGTTGCTCTTCAGGTGTAGGATAGATTCTATGATCTTCTCGTGTTTCTTTTGGAAGCAGGGATTTTGCTGTCTTATTCGGTGTGCCATATTCTACCCACTCGGTATTTTGTTTATTCACTTTTGGATCTAGCATAAAATTAATAAACTTGTGTGCGCCTTCCACATTTTGAGAAGTTTTTGGAATGACCATATTATCAAACCATAAATTTGAACCTTCTTTTGGAACTTTATAATCAAAACGGTCGTCACTCGTGAATATAGGTGCTGCAGAGCCACTCCATAAAACTGCAACGCCAGCTTCATGCTGTTCTAACATCATGGAAACTTCATCTCCAACAACACCTTTTATGGAAGGAGCAAAAGATTTTAATTCAGTTTCCGCTTCTTGTAAATGTTTAGGGTTTGTATCATTCAAACTATACCCTAAACTATTCAGAGATAGTCCCATAATTTCTCGGGCACCATCGACAAATATAACATCATTTTTCAAGCGTGGATTTTTTAAATCTTGCCAACTATCAAATTTTATATCAGGATACTTCGTTTTATTATAAATAATTCCGACAGTTCCAAAAAAGTACGGCATAGAATACGTATTATGCGGATCAAATGGTTGATTCATAAAATGCGAATCTAAATGCTTCATATTGGGGATTTTCTCTTTATCAAGCGGTTTTAATAAATGGGCTTTTCGCATTTTCTCAATTGTATAATCACTTGGAAAAGCCACATCGTAACTCGTTCCCCCATTTCGAATTTTAGCTTCCATTGCTTCATTAGAGTCAAATGTTTCATAAATCACTTTAATGCCTGTTTCTTTTTCAAATTGTTGAATTAATTCAGAATCTATATATTCTCCCCAATTATAGACATACAATTTTTCTTGTTTCTTTTGACCCACGTCATGATTAATCCAATATCCGATTGCCAAAAAAAGTATGCCTGCTATAAGCGCGCCCCCTATTAATTGTATGAGTTGTTTCATAACGACATCCCCCTTTTATGCTCGACTGTACGTTTATGACGTTGTTTTAACCATTGATATAAAGCTAATCCAAGCATAATCAGGAGAAAGAGCAATGTTGAAATTGCATTAATTTCCATACTAATACCACGACGTGCCATTGAATAGACTTCGACAGATAATACACTAAATCCATTACCTGTCACGAAGAAACTGACTGTAAAGTCATCTAAGGAATACGTGAGTGCCATAAAAAAGCCCCCAATGATTCCTGGCATTAATTGCGGTATCACGATACGACTCAACACTTGAAAATCAGAGGCACCTAAATCACGCCCCGCATCTAAAATAGAATCGTTCATTTCGTATAATTTAGGCAAAATCACGATGACCACGATAGGAATACAAAACGCGATATGCGAAATTAGCACGGATGTAAATCCTAGTCCAAAGCCTGTGACATGACCAATGGCTGTAAACATGATTAAAAATGATGCACCAATAACAACATCTGATGAAACCATTAACACATTATTTAAAGTCAAAAAAGATATTTTAAGGGATTGATTTCTAATTTGATATAACATGAATGCCCCAAACAAACCAATCAACGTCGAAATAGCCGCGGCGATAAGTGCAACTGCAATTGTGTTGAAAACAACTTCTAATAGACGGGCGTTACCAAAAAGCGTCGCATAATGTTCTAATGTAAATCCTCCAAAGTGAACCATATTACCTTCACTATTAAAGGAATAAAACATGAGATAGAAAATGGGTAAATACAACACAACTAATAAACCAATCAAATAACTTTTACCTATCCATTTCATCGCGATGCACCTCCCTTATGTTTTGTACGTGTCAGTATAAGTAGAAGTGCCATGAACAACACGAGAAATAGTGCTATTGTTGAACCCATGCCATAATTTTGAATGACTAAAAATTGTTCTTCAATAGCTGTACCAATGTTTACCACTTTATTACCAGCGATTAAGCGCGTAATCATAAATAGCGATAAAGCCGGTATAAATGTGACTTGTATGCCTGTCTTAATGCCTTCTTTGGATAAAGGTAAGAGTACTTTGCGCATCGTCGTGAACGTGTTAGCACCTAAATCTTGCGCTGCATAAAAAAGTTGATTGTTAATATCTTTCATACTGTTATAGATTGGCAATAACATAAACGGAATATAAATATACGCAGAAACAATAACGAACGCAGGCGCTGTAAATAATAATCCTTGTGAAGGCAAATGTAAGGCATTCAAAATACGGTTGATAAGTCCATCTTGACTGAAAATACCGATAAATGCATAAGTCTTAAGAAGTAAATTCATCCAAGTCGGAATAATCATCACCAAAAGCCACGTTCCCGCATGCCGTGATTGTCGAATAAAATAGGCTGCCGGATAACTAATCAATAAACACACTAACGTTATGATAGCAGCATATAAAACAGACTCTGCAAACATGTACATATAACGCATAGTGAAAAACTGTTGATAGTTTTCAAAGGAAAAATGACCTTGTTGGTCTACAAAAGAAAAGTAACACAGCAAAATAACAGGAATTATAATAAATACAAGCATCCATAAAAAATAAGGGATAGCTAACCATCGACTAATATTTTTCATAATCTACGTCTCCATAACCTTCAATACGTCTATCAAATTCCTCTTCGGTTTCACCTGGAACCATGATATGAATCGCAACAGGATCAAAAAATAACCCGACTTTATCATTAATTTCCGCATTTTTAGTAGATTGTATCGTCCATTGGTAACCTTGTTCATCAATACATGTAATTTCGTAATGGACACCCCTAAACAAAGTTGAATGAACCGTCGCCTTGAATAACCCTTCTGAGGCATCAATTAACGAAATATCCTCAGGACGGATAATCACATCTACTTTCTTACCTGCTGGAATATCTTTATCGACGCAATCAAAATCTTGGCCATAAATATTGACCACATAGTCTTTCACCATACGCCCTTCGACTATATTAGATTCTCCGATAAAATCTGCAACATATCGGTTGACCGGCTCATCATAAATATCTAGTGGCGTTCCGAACTGCTCAATATTCCCTTCACGCATGACAAAGATATAGTCACTTAGCGCTAATGCTTCTTCTTGATCATGTGTAACAAACACAAACGTAATGCCTAGTCTTGATTGCAATTCGCGTAACTCATACTGCATTTCGGTACGTAATTTTAGATCTAAAGCGGATAAAGACTCATCTAATAATAAAATTTCAGGTTCATTCACAATCGCACGCGCAATCGCAATTCGTTGTTTTTGTCCCCCACTTAAAGATTGAATGTCGCTTTCAACATACTGTTCTAATTTGACAAGTTTCAAAGCTTCATAGACTTTCGTACGGATAGATTGCTTATCCATTTTTTTCATTTTCAAACCAAAAGCCACATTTTCATAGACATTTAAATGAGGAAATAACGCATAATCTTGGAAGACTGTATTGACTTGACGTTTATTTGGGGGAAGATTATTTATTGTTTTACCTTGATAAACAATTTGTCCCTCATCCGCTTGTTCAAAGCCTGCAATCAATTTAAGTATCGTAGTTTTACCACATCCTGAAGGTCCTAAAATCGTGTAAAAGTGCCCTGTTTCGATATCTAAATCGATGCCCTTTAATATGGTTTTCCCTTGATATTTTTTGGTTACATTGTGAAAAGATAATAATGTAGTCAAAGTTTTTCCTCCTATAAATACGATGACGTAGCGACAATCATCACCCGTACTTCTGTATCTTTTTCATTTAAAAGTTGATGTTGTTTTGTCGCTTTAAAATAAAGCGCATCCCCAGTTCTCGCTTGATACTTTTCGTTTCCTAATTTCAGTGTGACACAGCCCTTCATACAATAGATAAACGTATCAGAGTAAGAAGGCTCAAACAATTTATAAGAAGATTTTGGCTTAAGTGTGAGCAATAAAGGTTCCATCTCAAATTCATTCGATGTCTTAACTGGCCACTGTAAAAAGTACCCTTTATCGTATTCATCATAAGTAAGTTGTTCTGCTTTGGGATAATGAATTTTATCGACTTGCTTTTCATCAAAAAATTCAGCCGGCGTTGTTCCTAATACTTCTAGTAAGTTTAAAAATGTTTCCATACTCGGTGAAGTTTTATCACTCTCAATTTGAGAAATATAGCCCTTAGATAAATCTGTGCGTTCTCCAAGCTCTTCTTGCGTTAAATTTTTAAGTTGCCTTAAATTTTTTAATTTCTGTCCTATGTTCATATATGTCTCCTAAAAAAAGCTGCATTTTGTTTACTTTTACTAAACATAAAGTTTAATGCTTAATAAAAATACCAAAATACAGCTTAAATTACAATAGGCTATTTAATTGTCAGACAACGTTTTTTGATCAGGATAATTTTTTGCTTGTTGTACTACTTTATAGCTATCATAGCCACTTGTTTTTTTAAATTCTTCAAAAATATTTTTCTCGTCTGCTTTCCCTGGAACGACCTTTTTAAAAACTTGATAACGATTCATGACGACGTCTCGTTCAATGGAGGATTCGTAATAAGATTCGATTGCATTAAAAAATTCAATCACTTGAATTATCTCTTCTTGTGACCACTCAACATCGATAGGGTATGGGTACTCCATATTTGTCCCTCCTCTATTTGTTTATATCAAAATGAAGGGCGAAGACAATAATTCGTCCTCGCCCTTATAAAAACGATATCTTTATTTACACAATTACATTGTATGAATTGGTAAACCGATTGCTTTTTCAGCAGCTTCCATGCTCATTTCACCTAATGTTGGGTGAGCATGTACTGTTAATGCGATGTCTTCAGCATTCATTCCTGCTTCAATAGCAAGACCTAATTCTGAAATAACATCTGATGCACTTGTACCTACAACTTGAGCTCCGATTAATGTATTGTCTTCTTTAAGTGTGATTAACTTAACGAAACCAGTTGTATCATTTAATGATAATGCACGACCATTCGCTTGATACGGGAATTTAGAAGCTTTATATTCAATGCCTTCTTCTTTTGCTTGAGCTTCAGTGTAACCCACTTGTGCAAGTTCTGGTTCAGTGAAACATACTGCAGGCATACCGATGTAATCTACTTCGGCATTTTGACCTGAAATCGCTTCTGCAGCAATTTTTGCTTCGTAGCTTGCTTTATGTGCAAGTGGTAAACCAGGTACGATATCACCAATCGCATAGATAGTATCTACAGAAGAACGGCTTTGTTTGTCAACTTCGATTAAACCACGATCTGTAAGTTTAATACCTACTTCTTCAAGACCTAATTCGTCTGTATTCGGACGACGACCTACAGTTACTAATACGTAGTCAGCGTCGATTGTTTTCTCTTCGCCTTTAACTTCGTAAGTCACTTTTACGCCGTTTTCTGTTTCTTCAGCAGATTTTGCTAAAGCTTCAGTTTCGATTTTCATACCTTTAGCTTTCATTGCTTTTTTAACCGGTTGTGTCATTTGTTTTTCAAAACCGCCTAAAATATCTTTCGCACCTTCAAGAATAGTAACTTCTGTACCAAAGTTAGCATAAGCTGTACCAAGTTCAGAACCGATGTATCCGCCACCTACGACAACTAATTTCTTAGGTACTTCTTTAAGGTTTAAAGCACCAGTAGAGTCTAAGATACGTCCGCCAAATTTGAAGTTAGGAATTTCAATTGGACGAGAACCTGTAGCAATAATCGCGTTTTTGAAATTGTAAGTTTGAGCACTTTTTTCATCCATTACGCGTAAGCTATTTTTATCATGGAAGTAAGCTTCACCTTTAACGATTTCTACTTTATTTCCTTTTAATAAAGATTCAACACCACTCGTTAATTTGTTAACAACTGAACTTTTGAACTCTTGTACTTTACCGAAATCTAAAGATACATTTTCAGCAGTAACCCCTAAGTCAGCACCGTGTTGCGCTTGTTCAAAACGGTGTGAAACGTTTAGTAATGCTTTTGAAGGAATACAACCTACGTTTAAGCATACGCCACCTAAGTTACCTTTTTCGACGATTGTTACTTTTTGACCTAATTGCGCTGCACGAATAGCTGCAACGTATCCACCAGGACCTGCCCCGATAACAATAGTATCTGTTTCAATTGGAAAATCTCCGACTACCATATTTTACCCCTCCATTAATAATAATTCTGGATTGTTAAGTAAACGCTTGATGTGGTTCATTGCATTTTGACCAGTAGCTCCGTCAATTTGTCTATGGTCAAAGCTTAATGACAATGATAATACTGGTGCTGCAATAATTTCTCCATCTTTAACGATAGGTTTTTGCGCAATACGGCCAATACCTAAAATCGCTACTTCTGGATGATTAATAACTGGTGTAAACCATTGTCCACCTGCTGAGCCGATGTTACTGATTGTACATGTTGCACCTTTCATTTCCTCAGAAGTTAATTTACCATCACGTGCTTTAACAGCAAGTTCGTTAATTTCGTCTGAAATTTGGAAAATAGATTTACGGTCTGCATGTTTAACAACAGGCACTAATAAACCTCTTTCAGTATCTGCTGCGATACCGATATTCCAGTAGTGTTTGTGTACAACTTCACCTGCTTCTTCATTGAATGAAGTGTTAAGTGCTGGGTATTTTTTAAGTGCTGAAACTAATGCTTTAACAACATATGGTAAGAATGTTAATTTCGTACCTTGTTCAGCTGCGATTTCTTTAAATTTCTTACGGTGATCCCATAATTCTTGAACATCAATTTCATCCATTAATGTTACGTGAGGTGCTGTATGTTTAGAGTTAACCATTGCTTTAGCAATCGCTTTACGCATTGCAGGGATTTTTTCAGTAGTTTCTGGGAAGTCTCCTGCAGGTGCTGCTGTTGGTGCTGTTTCTTGTGTAGATTCAGCAGGTGTTGATGCTGTTTCTTCAGTAGTTGCAGCTTGGCCACCACCATTTAAGTATGCATCCACATCTTCTTTAGTAATTCTACCATTTTTACCTGTACCATTAACAGCTTTAATATTTACATTGTTATCGCGAGCATATTTACGTACTGAAGGCATCGCTTTAACTTTTTTGTTTTCATCTAAGTCTTCATTTGCTGGTGCTTGTTGAGGTGCTTCTTCTTTTGCTTCCTCTTTTACTTCTTCTTTGCTGTCATTTGAGCTTTCGTCATCATGACCGCCTTTGAATTGCATTTCTTCAGCATCAGGTGCATCAATTTTAACAATTGTATCCCCTACAACTGCCACTGTACCTTCTTCAACAAGAACGTCTTCAATTGTACCTGCTACAGGTGAAGGAATTTCAACGACAGATTTGTCGTTTTGTACTTCACATAGTACATCATCTTCTTCGATTTTATCTCCAGCTTTTACAAACCACTTTACAATTTCACCTTCGTGGATACCTTCACCAATATCTGGTAATTTAAATTCAAATGCCACTTTGTTTCCTCCTAATTAATCATTTTGATTGATAAGTTGTAACGGCATAAAGGAATGTTAGAGATCGTCGCAAATCAGTAAGAGAAGTAATTGTACCTTCATTCTTAACATAGATCGCATTTCAATCATGATGATTGTCTCTAACAATTCCTATATACCCCATTATGACTTCATTCAGTTAATTAAAATTCAAGTGTTTCTTTTGCTTTTTCTAAGATGTCATTTTTATTTGGTAACCAAACATTTTCAGCTTGTGTAAATGGATAAACTGTATCTGGTGCAGAAACACGTCCGATAGGTGCTTCTAATGAAAGTATAGCGCGCTCTGATAATTCAGAAACCACATTTGCACCCACACCTGCTTGTTTTTGTGCTTCTTGAGCGACAACCACGCGTCCAGTTTTTTCTGTTGATTTAACAATCGTATCAATATCAAGTGGTTGAATTGTACGTAAGTCAATCACTTCAACAGAATGACCTTCTTTTTCAAGTTCTTCTGCAGCTTTTAATGATTCTTGAACCATTGCACCATATGCGATGATTGTTAAGTCTGAACCTTCACGTTTAACGTTCGCTTTACCAAGTTCAATTGTATATTCTTCTTCAGGTACATCTTCACGGAATGAACGATATAATTTCATATGTTCTAAGAAGACAACTGGATCATTGCTACGGATACTTTCGATAAGTAAACCTTTAGCATCATATGGACCAGATGGAATAACAACTTTAAGACCAGGTGATTGCGCTAATAGACCTTCTAAGTTATCAGCGTGTAATTCTGGTGTGTGTACACCCCCACCGAATGGTGTACGAATTGTAACTGGTGCTGTTTTTGAGTTACCAGAACGGAAACGGTGACGTGCAATTTGACCTGCAATTGAGTCAAATACTTCGAATACGAAACCTAAGAATTGTACTTCCATAATTGGACGATAACCTTGTGTTGTTAAACCTAATGCTAATCCACCAATACCAGATTCAGCTAAAGGTGTATCGAAAACGCGGTCTTCACCGAATTCTTTTTGTAAACCTTCAGTTACACGGAATACACCACCATTAACACCTACGTCTTCACCAAAAATCAAAGTGTTTTCGTCATTTTTAAGTTCAGTTGCTAGCGCATTGTTAATCGCTTGAACCATTGTCATTTGTGCCATGGCTTACTTCGACTCCTTCTCTTTGTAAATTTCATATTGTTCTTTAAGGTTATATGGCATATCTTCGTACATGATTTCCATTAATGAAGTGACTGATTGTTTTTCAATACCATCAGCTTCTTTAATTGCAGCTTTGATTTCATCTTTTGCTTGTTCAATGACTTCATTTTCTTTGTCTTCAGACCATAAACCTTTGTTTTCTAAGAACTTTCTGAAACGTACGAGTGGGTCTTTTTTCTCCCATTCTGAATCTTCATCAGAAGTTCTATATTTCGTTGGATCGTCCCCAGCCATTGTATGTGGACCATAACGGTATGTCATAGTTTCAATAATAGTTGGTCCTTCGCCTCTTACTGCGCGGTCACGAGCTTCTTTAGTTGCTTGGTAAACTGCTAATGCATCCATACCATCAACTTGAATACCAGGGATACCTACAGCAATCGCTTTTTGAGCTAATGTGTGGGCTGCAGTTTGTTTTTCACGAGGTGTAGAAATCGCATAGTTATTATTTTGGATAACAAAAATTGCAGGTACTTTAAATGCTGATGCAAAGTTGATACCTTCATAGAAGTCACCTTGTGAAGAACCACCGTCACCAGTATAAGTGATTGCAACTGCATCTTTACCACGTTTTTTAAGACCTAATGCAACACCTGCTGTTTGGATGTATTGTGCACCGATGATAATTTGTGGGCTTAATGCATTAACACCTTCTGGGAATTGGTTTCCTACGAAATGTCCACGAGAGAATAAGAAAGCTTTTGTTAAAGGTAAACCATGCCAAATTAATTGTGGCACATCACGGTAACCTGGAAGAATAAAGTCTTCTTTTTCTAACGCATATTGAGAAGCAAGTTGTGATGCTTCTTGACCAGCTGTAGGCGCATAGAAACCTAAACGTCCTTGTCTATTTAAAGAAATAGAACGTTGGTCAAGGATACGTGTCCATACCATTCTTCTCATTAATTCAACTAATTGCTCATCTGATAAATCCGGTAACAAATCTTCATTAGTTACATTTCCATCTGCATCTAAGATTTGAACCATTTCAAATTTTGATTGAGTATCTTTCAATACTTGTTCAGCATCGAATTGGGCTTTTAACTTAGCAGCCATTCAATTCACCATACCTTTCCCGTTTTATATAGTTCATCTTTACATAGTTTAACATATTTTTTATGACCTGTTAAACAGTTTTACACAACTTCTGTAACAGTTGGTACCATTACAGTCATCGTAACTGTTACATTAAATTTATGAAACTGTTATAGTGAAATCACTTGAAATACTGGTCAATATCACTTTTTTCTTTTTGAACTTTTTTGATTGAATTTGTGTAATTATCTACTTTACTTTTCATTTGCTTTTGCGCATCTACTAAAGATTTTGAGCGGGTGTCAATTTCTTCTTGTGTGCCAGATTGACCCGTAAAGTAACTGAATAAATTCTTTTCTTTATTAATCACATTTTGATAGCCTTTAACGAAATCGGAATGTGTTTGATATTTCTTTTCCATAGCTTGATTAAATTCTTCAAACTGTTTTTTCTTTTCTTTATCTTCTATTTTACTTACATCATTTTTAATTTTTTTAAATTCTTGCTCTGATTTGTCCATGGCTTTGACTTCTTTTTTTAATTCTTTGTCACGTTCATTTGTGTTTTTAAGTACCTTTTGAACTTGATCTTGAACTGAATTAATGTCTTTACCACTGATTTCTTTAGTTAGTTTCTCTTTTTCTTTTTCTAATTTATTCATTGATTGATTCACTGCTTGGATAGGTTGCTCTGCTTTTTGAATCTTGTCTAATCCATCATTGTAACTTTTAATTTGTTCATCATCATTATTACATGCGACAAGTAATACACTCGATGCGATGAGTACACTCAATGATCTTTTAAATTTCATTATATTGGTTGCCTCCTTCTTTTCACTCGTAATAGTAATGAAAACAAGTTGATAAATCAAACAATATTATTATGACTCTTTCTCATTTATCTGATATATTATTGAATAAGGAAGGTGTCATAATATGCTAACAATGAAAGATATTATACGCGATGGACATCCCACACTTCGTCAAAAAGCAGAAGAAGTCAAATTTCCTTTATCTAATGAAGAGAAAGAAACCTTTTTAGCGATGCAAACATTTTTACATCATAGCCAAGACCCTGAAATGTCAGAGAAATATCACTTACGTAGTGGTGTTGGCTTGGCAGCGCCACAGATAAATGTGCCAAAACGTGTTTTCGCCATTTATCTTCCTGATGATGGAAATGGTAAGAGTTACGACATGATTCTCATTAACCCTAAAATTGTCAGCTATAGCGTTCAAGAAGGTTATCTCCCTACAGGAGAGGGATGTTTAAGTGTGGACGAAGATATCCCTGGACTTGTCCATCGTCACTATAGAATTAAAATTAAAGCCTATGATTTAGAAGGCAAAGAATTTAGTTTAAGACTCAAAGGCTATCCTGCTATCGTATTTCAACACGAATTAGATCATTTAAACGGCGTGATGTTTTACGATCACATCAACCAAGATCAGCCTCTTCAACCGCATGAAAATGCAATAGAAGTCTAATCAAAACCACCTAAGCACAACTATAGGCTTTCAGTACATCCTTGGTTGTCTTAGGTGGTTTTTAAATAAATTCGTCTCGGCGTTCAGAAAAATGAATATTTAACGTACTGAGCTCTGATTTTACTTGTTCAAACGTTTCAATATCTAAGAATTCTGGGTCATGATCATGTCTAACATAATGATGGTTACTTTCTGAGGGACTTGGTTCGTTATATTCAAAAAACATTGTGACTTCATTTTCTCTAATTTCAAAAAGAATACTTTTGAGCTGTTTATCTTCTCTTTGTTGCTCTGTCTTAACCTCTTCGATAATCGTATCGGCTTTTTTCATTAACATCACCTATTTCACACATTTTAATATACGTATTTCATTCAACTCAGTGCTACTATCAGTTTATCACAAACTGCTTTATTTATCTGAATACATAAGGTAAAATGAATAATAACAAGTTAAAGGTACAATCAGAATTTGTGCCTTCTGAACGGGTTTATCACAATACATATGCAAATTACTAAGTGAATGTATGAATGGGTTGAATAAAGCGAATTTTGAAACGTCTACTTATTCAATTCATATTTTTTATTTTCATGTAAAAGCACTTAGATCGTTGCATTATCATTATTTTTCAAATTCTAGGAGGAAATTATAAATGGCAATTTTTAAAGTATTTTATCAACATAGCAAAGACGAAGTCATCGTCCGTGAAAACACACAAACAATTTATGTTGAAGCAGAAACTGAAGAACAAGTGAGACGTTACTTAAAAGAACGTAATTATAATATTGAATTCATAACTAAATTAGAGGGCGCACATTTAGAATATGAAGAAAAGTCAGACCACTTTAACGTGGAGCGCGCTGAGTAATGAAACAACTTCATAAAAACGAAGTGGGTGTTTATGCGCTCGGTGGCTTAGGTGAAATTGGTAAAAACACTTACGCTGTTGAGTACAAAGACGAAATTGTAATTATAGATGCAGGTATTAAATTCCCTGATGATCATTTATTAGGAATTGATTATGTTATTCCGGACTATTCTTATCTTGAACAAAACCAAGACAAGATTGTCGGGTTATTTATCACTCATGGTCACGAAGACCATATTGGTGGTGTGCCCTACCTGCTCAAAAAAATCAATGTTCCCATTTATGGTGGCCCACTTGCACTCGGCTTAATTAGAAATAAACTTGAAGAGCACCATCTCTTACGCACAGCCACATTAAATGAAATTGACGAAGACAGTGTCATCAAGTCTAAACATTTTGAAATCAGTTTTTACCTTACAACACATAGTATTCCAGAGACTTATGGTGTCATTGTGGATACACCTGAAGGAAAAATTGTCCATACCGGTGACTTTAAATTTGACTTCACGCCGGTTGGTGCTCCTGCAAACATCGCCAAAATGGCTCGACTTGGTGATGAAGGTGTCTTATGTTTACTTTCTGACTCAACGAATTCACTTGTTCCTGATTTTACACTTAGCGAACGTGAAGTCGGTCAAAATGTTGACAAAATATTTAGAGGATGCACAGGTCGTATCATATTTGCGACGTTTGCTTCAAATATTTATCGTGTGCAACAAGCTGTTGAAGCCGCAGTAAAGTATAATCGTAAAATTGTAACGTTTGGTCGCTCGATGGAAAATAATATTAAAATCGGAACTGAACTCGGTTACATCAAAGCACCTCCAGAAACATTTGTAGAACCTAACAAAATTAATAGTATTCCAAAACATGAATTACTCATTTTATGTACAGGTTCACAAGGGGAGCCGATGGCCGCTTTATCACGAATTGCAAATGGAACGCACAAGCAGATTAAGATTATTCCTGAAGATACAGTCGTTTTCAGTTCATCCCCTATTCCTGGTAATACGAAAAGTATCAACCGCACAATCAACGCTTTATACCAAGCTGGTGCTGAAGTTATACACAATAAGATTTCAAACATTCATACATCTGGTCACGGCTCTCAAGGGGATCAACAACTGATGTTACGTTTGATTCGTCCAAAATACTTTTTACCTATTCACGGGGAATATCGCATGTTAAAAGCACACGGCCAAACTGGTGTAGATTGTGGCGTCAATGAAAATAATGTCTTTATTCATGACATTGGTGATGTGCTTGCCTTAACACGTGATTCTGCACGTACTGCCGGTCGTATCCCTTCCGGTAATGTGCTTGTTGACGGCAGTGGTATTGGTGATATTGGAAACGTTGTTATTCGTGATCGTAAATTATTATCCGAAGAAGGCTTAGTCATTGTGGTCGTTAGTATCGATTTTAAAACAAATCAACTGCTTTCTGGTCCGGATATTATTTCACGTGGATTTGTTTATATGCGTGAATCAGGACAGTTAATTTATGATGCGCAACGTAAAATTAAAAAGGATGTCATCTACAAACTTAACAACAACGAAAACATTCAATGGCACCAAATTAAATCCTCTATCATTGAAACGTTACAACCTTATCTTTACGAAAAAACAGCACGTAAACCTATGATTTTACCAGTCATTATGAAAGTCAATGAGAAAGTGTAATCTTATTATTTATGAGTTATCATCAGCCTGCCCCACATTGGGGTAGGTTGATTTTATATATAAAATAACGGATTTGGAATAGTCTCCAAATCCGTATTTAATGCGCCATTTTTTTCTCATAACGTGTGAGATCATTATCATGACCAATCATAATTAAAATATCATCAAACTCTAAAACCATATCAGGATCAGGCGCTACGATAATTTCTTTTCCTCGTTTAATGGCAATAATATTAATGCCATAATTCGCACGGATATCCAACTCTACTAAACTGCGCCCAGCTAATTTTTCCATCACTCTCATTTCGATAATAGAGTGTTCATCAGATAATTCAAGGTAATCTAGCACGGTACCACTGGCCACGTTATGTGCGATTCGACGTCCCATATCGCGCTCGGGATGAACAACCGTATCAGCCCCGATTTTATTTAATATTTTTGCATGGTAATCGTTTTGTGCTTTTGCAGTTACTTTTTTAACACCTAATTCTTTTAAAATAAGGGTTGTTAAAGTACTCGCTTGAATATTCTCACCAATAGCCACAATCACATGATCGAAGTTACGAATCCCTAAACTTTTCATAACGGCTTCATCTGTGGTATCTGCAACAACTGCATGTGTGGCGATATCACTGTACTCATCAACACGATGTTCATCACTATCAATGGCCATGACATCCATATCAAGCGCATTCAGTTCTCGTACGATACTTCCACCGAAGCGCCCTAATCCTATCACTACATATTCCTTATCCATGTTTTACCTCCGAAAATCGAAAAGATAGGCGTCGACATCTTATTTTTTAATTTATATGAAAATAATGTTTCCGCGCCATTAAAACGTTTTACTCACAATACATACGACAGTAGAGAATCAAAACATTTCATTACACTCACTGTCATAACAATTTTATCCACTTACAATACCCTTATTTTCTACCTCTGACATACCCTTTGTCAAATACAAATAGTTTTAGAAGTAACCCTAAGGAAGGTAATAATAAAATTAAGCCTAAGACGAAAACAATGATTAATGCGAGCGCCATACTATCATTTGTGACAGCATGGTCAATACGCACATAAGGATATAATAGATAAGGTAATTTACTTAAACCATAGCCGAAAAATGCAGTTCCCATTTGAATAATGACAAATAAGAAGGCAAGACCGTGGGCTTTTTTTAGTAATGTTAAAATACCTGCCACGAAGAATGCAATTAGACTGATAATAAATAACCATCCATAATCGAAAACTGCTGCATCAAAATGCGCTTTATTTTGAACAC
Organism: Staphylococcus chromogenes; assembly: GCF_029024625.1. Lineage (NCBI taxonomy): Bacteria > Bacillati > Bacillota > Bacilli > Caryophanales > Staphylococcaceae > Staphylococcus > Staphylococcus chromogenes. Next base: position 1,647,328 of record NZ_CP118953.1, read on the forward strand.
GTAAAGATAGAAAAACAAACAATGAGACCATGATCATCGGTGCACCCCACATTAAGAACCATTTTCTCACAAGGGCATAGGCTGGCCAATCTTTGGCTCTGGCTGCGTAAAAAGTTAAAAAACCAGATGAAATATACAGTACAGAAACGATTGAGAGTAGTACAACAGACCAACCAAAAGGACTCAGTAATAGCGCTATCCAGTCTAAATCCACGCGATCTGTTGATGTCCGAATCAAATAGCCACCTTCAGCAATAGTTAATGCTGTTGAAAGTGAAGCTGGAATCAATAATCCTGAGACTGCATAAATCATTAACCAAGATAACTTGGAGTCTTGACCGTAGTTTTCAAAAGCATAAAAAGCGCCTCTAGCTGCGATTAACAATAAAGCGATGGATCCAGGAATAAGTAAGGCGGTTCCAAAATAGTAAGCAGAATCCGGGAAAAACCCTACAATACCGACAAAGAAAAAGACGAAAAAGACATTCGTCACTTCCCATACTGGATTCAAATAACGTTGAATCAAGGTATTCACTTTCTTTGATTCTCCAAACAATTTAGCATGTAATGAAAAGAATCCTGCACCAAAGTCTATCGATGCAACGATGATGTAACCGAAAAGGAAAAGCCATAGCACCGTAATGCCTATCATTTCATAACTCATAATTGGTCCTCCCTTCTCTCAGCTTCAATTTTCTCTATTTCTTTAGCGATAGGTCTATTTTTAAACATACGAATGAGTACAAAGCTCGCTGAAAATAAAAGAACAAAATATAATAAGGCGAATAGAATCGTTACAAATGGTAAGCCACCTGCTGTCGTCGCTGCATCTTGAACTTTTAATATTCCTCTGACCATCCAAGGTTGACGTCCGAGTTCTGTTAAAAACCATCCAAATTCAATCGCCAACATACTAGCAGGACCCGTCAGTAAAATGGCATACAATAACCCTTTATGATTTGGATTCCATTTTTTAATCCACATTGCGAGTACATAAACGGCAGAAACAACAAAACAAAATATGCCAAATGTCACCATTAAATCAAAGAAATAGTGCACAATAAGGGGTGGTAATTCCTCTTTCGGAAATTCATTTAAGCCTTTAACTTTTGTATCAAAGCTAGAATCTGATAGGAAACTTAACGCCCCTGGAATATGAACTGCTCCTTTTACTTCTTGCGTAGATTCATCTAAAACACCAAATAAAACAAGATCTGCCTTAGATTCAGTATTAAAATGCCATTCATATGCCGCTAATTTTTCGGGTTGATGCTGATGCAAGAATTTTGCAGATAAATCACCTGCTAACATTGAAAACAATGAGAAAATTAAGCCTGCAATCATCGTCAATTTAAGTGCTTTTTGATGATATGTTCGATCTTCTTTCACTTTATTTTTTAGTAGTTTAAAAGCTGCGATTGTTGCTAAAATAAAAGCCATTGTCATTAGGGCAGTCGCAATCACATGAAAAGATCTTACAAAAAAGGAAGCATTAAACATCGCTGCAATAGGATCTACATTTACCATTCTCCCCCCAGAAATTTCCATGCCTGCTGGCGTGTTCATAAATGAGTTGACAGACGTAATGAAAAAAGCTGAAAATGTTCCCCCTATGATGACAGGTATGCTAATTAAGAAATGAATCCATTGATTTTTAAACCGATTCCATGTATATAAATAGATACTTAAAAATATTGCTTCAAAGAAAAAAGCGAATGTTTCCATAAAGAGGGGTAATGCAATGACATGACCCCCAATGCGCATAAAGGTTGGCCATAACAATGAAAGTTGTAGACCAATAATCGTACCTGTGACGACGCCAACAGCTACAGTAATCGTATATCCTTTCGCCCACCGCTTTGCTAAAGCGAGATATTGTGAATTTTTCTTTTTGATTGCTAAAAACTCTGCGATTGCGAAAAATAATGGCATCCCCACACCAATGGTCGCAAATATAATATGGACAGCAAGCGTCATTCCCGTGAGAAAACGACTGATTTCCACTGCATCCATCTCATCACTCCTTTTATCTCTTTCCAAAGTAATTTCCATTATACTGAGGCCAGTCATGAAACAGAATGACAATGCTTAATATAACATTGACAATTTATTGACATGTCGCAAAGTTGCCATAATTTTTAATTTGACATTTAACTTTATTCTTATATTTATTTTGACAATGAAAAGATGCTAAGATAATTTAGTAGAAGAAGTAAGTAGAAAGAAGGATTCTTTATGACCCAAATTATTATTTATACTCAAAATGATTGCCCACCTTGTACGTTTATTAAAAATTATTTGACCGAAAAGCAAATTCCTTACGAAGAACGGAATATTAAAAATGGGACATATCGTCAACAAATGATCGACCATGACGCATTTGCTACCCCATTTATTCTTCTTGATGATGAACCTATGTATCAAGTTGACCTAGACCGTTTGAATCAAAAGTTAGGGTTGTAAATTACGATAATTAATAATTCTAGCTTTAGGATTTATAAATAAGCCGCATGCTTGGCATCACCCTCTTATACCACAAAAGGCTGAGACAAAATCGTCTCAGCCTTTTGGTGCATTTTTATTCAATTATGCTTTAGATGTGTATGCGCGAACTAATTCTACAACTTCATCTACAGTTGAACATTGGATTGCTTTGTCTGCGAGATGTTGCATTTCAGTTTGACTTAAATTTTTAATTTGACGACGTGCTTTTAAAATTGAGGTCGCACTCATTGAAAACTCGTCTAATCCTAAACCTAATAATAGCGGGATTGCCGTTTCATCTCCTGCCATTTCGCCACACATTCCTGTCCATTTACCTTCTTTATGAGAAGCTTCAATCACTTGTTTCACAAGACGTAAAATCGCTGGGTTGTATGGTTGGTATAAATAAGACACGCGTTCTGACATACGGTCAGCCGCCATAGTGTATTGAATCAAGTCATTTGTACCAATACTAAAGAAATCGACTTCTTTAGCAAAGACATCTGCAAGCGCTGCTGTAGATGGAATTTCCACCATGATACCGAGTTCGATATCATCGCTCACTTTAACGCCTTCACTTTCAAGGTTCGCCTTTTCCTCTAATAATAATGCTTTGGCATCACGAAATTCTTGGACTGTTGCGACCATCGGGAACATGATATTGAGTTTTCCGTAAGTTGAAGCACGTAACAGAGCACGTAACTGCGGACGGAAAATCTCAGTTTGATCTAAACAGAGACGAATGGCACGATAACCTAAAAATGGATTCATTTCTTTCGGTAAGTTAAGATAAGGTAATTCTTTATCGCCACCGATGTCTAATGTACGGACAACGACACGCTTATCTTTCATTTCTTCAAGTACCTTTTTATAGGCTTCGAATTGTTCTTCTTCTGAAGGCATAGTGTCACGCCCCATATACAAGAACTCAGTTCGGTATAAACCGATACCTTCAGCACCGTTATCTTTAACACCTTCTAAATCGTTAGGTGTGCCGATATTTGCAGCAAGTTCAACATGTTGACCATCTGCAGTTTTTGATGGCTCATCACGAAGTTTTTTCAATTCTTCACGATCAGCAAAGAAAGATTGACGCTTATGTTGGTATGCTTTAACTTCATCCTCACTCGGATCGATGATAACATCACCTGTTAAACCATCAACAATAATCATATCACCTTGTTTGACTTGAGATGTAATCGCTTTTGTTCCAACAACTGCTGGAATTTCAAGCGAACGACTCATAATCGCAGAATGAGAAGTACGACCACCAATGTTTGTTACAAACCCTTGCACATATTGTTTATTCAATTGTGCCGTATCTGAAGGTGTTAAATCGTGACCAATAATGACAACACTTTCATCAATAATACTTGGATTTGGTAACTCTACACCTAAGATATGCGCTAACACACGTTTAGAAACGTCACGAATATCAGCCGCACGTTCTTTCATGTATTCATTATCCATAGATTCAAAAATTGTAATGAAATTTTGAGTCACTTCTGTAAGCGCATGAGGTGCACTTGCTTTTTCATCACGAATTTTACTTTCAATAGGCTGAATCAACTCTGGGTCATCTAAAACGAGTAGATGTGCATCAAAAATGGCCGCTTTATCTGGACCAAGTTGCTCTTCAGCATTATTTCTTATTTTTGTTAATTCAATCTTTGAATTTTTTAATGCTTCATTAAATTTAAGCACTTCTGCTTCAGTATCGTTTGTTGTTGTTTCATTAAAACTCAAATCTGGTTCAATGAGCATATAGGCTTTGGCAATGGCAACACCATCAGATGCTGCAATTCCTTTAATAATATCAGACATTATTTTGTTAATCCTTCTTTTGATAAGACTTCAGAAATAGCTTGAATTGCTTCTTTTTCATCGCTACCATCTGCGTAAATTGTAATCTCTGCGTCTTTACCTACACCTAAACTCATAACACCCATAATTGATTTTAAGTTAACTTTTTTAGCGTTGTACTCTAATTGAATATCAGAATCAAATTTTGAAGCTGTTTGAACTAACATTGTCGCTGGGCGTGCGTGAATACCTGTTTCGTCAATAATTACGTATGATTGTTGTTCCATCTTTTATCTTACTCCTTCTATTCCATTAATACATTAGCATAAATTTATTTGTAAATTAGCTACTTAGCATTACATTACCAAAAAGTACATTTATTTTCAATTCGAAAACAGTGGACACAATAGGTTTTCGAAAGTTTTTTAACAATTTTTCGTCAGTTTACAAAAGTCCCTTTACAACATTTTCACATTTTTGAATATGTTCTTTGCCGACTTTCATCATAAAATAATAACTGATAGAGGCTGATACTGCTTGACCAACAAGTGGAAACCAGCGTGTTTGCTTTGCTGCCGTACGCTTCGCAACATCACGTATCACGACTTTTAAAATTCCTTTTGATACTTTTTTACCGATGAATTGACTCCCTTGAAGCGCTGCAGCCATTTTCACTCGGTTTTTCATATCATCCGTCATTTTATTCACTTGCTTATGATCTAAGCCATAAATTTTATTAACATCTTCAATGATGTCGCGCATGAGTTTCATATCAACACCAAAATCAAATCCTGGAATAGGAATGACTGTTGCACCGGAAGATAGTAAAGCTTTCTTTTTAATCAATGCTTCAGCATGCTCACGACGTTTTTGAATGTCTACCTCTGTTTTAGGTAACACGTCTTTAACTTGGATATCTTCTATATTTAAAAATTTATTTTCAACCTTTTGTGTGATTTTATTTTTAATTCCCATGATTATTGCCACCTTTCAAGTATGTCGTAACAATATATACCCCCTATTTATCCCTCTCATGCTTAATTGTCACGAAGACTACTTTCAAATATTTAGAGGGCTTGTAGTGCTTATTCGTTTTAAAATCTTTAGGCAATCCCATGACTTCATCAATTTCGTAGTGGACGCCTGCAGAAGCCAACGTCTTTTTAATCGTATTTTTAAATGCATTCAACGTATACATACTATGATTAGTACTTAAGATTAACGTTCCATTCGGATTTAAAATTTGTAAAGCTTGTTCAATGAGTTGATCATAATCTTTTAATACTGAAAAAGTCTTCTTTTTATTACGTGCAAAACTTGGCGGATCAATCACAATAGTGTCATATGAAAGCCCATGGCGAAGGGCATATTTATAAAAATTAAACGTATCCATCACATAGATATGTTGTGAATCGGGATTTATGCCATTAATACCAAAATTTTCTTCGGTAAGTTGTCGAGAACGATTGGCCAAGTCTACACTTGTAGTGATGGCTCCTTGCGTCGCCGCTATGACAGAAAATGCCCCTGTATAACTAAACAAATTTAACACTTGTCTTCCTTCGCTATAATAGTCTCTTAGTTTTTTACGCACTTCTTTTTGATCGAGAAATATGCCTGTCATGGGGCCATCATTTAAGTGTACATTGTAAAATGTAAAATTTTCTTCCACAATAATTGGAAATTGGGGTTCTTCCCCTGTTACCCAACCACTTTGAATAGCATCATTTTTAAAACGTGTTTTTTCATAAATCGAAGTATAAGAAAAGACCGTTTTCATCGCTTCAATAACTGCAGTTCTAAACTGATAAATACCTTCAGAATACCACTGAATTAAAAGATGCCCATTATAGTTGTCGATGGTTAAACCGCCAATGCCATCTCCTTCACCGTTAAAGAGACGAAAAGCATTTGTACCTTCACGTTCCTCATAATATTTTCTTATTTCATAAGCTTCTTTGAATTTTTCTTCAAAAAATGACTGATCTATAGCTTCTTTTTCATCGTAGGACAAAACCCATCCCAACCCTTTATGTTGACGGCCGACATAACAGGTTGCGATATAAATATCTGTAGATGACTTTAAATGAAATAAGTCTCCCTCTTTTAAACGATCACTTTTAAATAAATCTTGTTCATCAATTAAAGGATATTGATTGAAATACTTTGCTTCTTTACCTTTATTTAAAATTGCTGTTTTCATCATTTCAGCCTCTCTATTTTCATTTATTATAGTGTAACACGAAAAACTAAACTTTCTTTCATATTTCAAAAAGAGAGCGATAGCAAATGTAGCTTTCATTTACTATCACTCTCTTTATTTACCTATTATTGTCTAAATTCTCCTTGTTCTTCCATTTTTTCCGGTGAGGGTTGTCGCAACTGAAATACGAATGCGACAATTGCCGGTATTAACATCAGTACAAGGATGGGTGTAATAAAAATGGATAACATTAATCCATGCACCAAAATGACAATATACTCAGTCATTAACTTGAAGAATAAAATACTAATCATAAATAATTTCAAGTAATAATGACGCCCTTTTAACATATTCGTCACGGATGTCCAAATAAAAATGGTCACAATCACTAATAATAAGAATAAGCTAATCCATTCATACACGTATTGTGTTTGTGAAAGTTGCCAATCTCCAGACATAAATAAACTGTTACGGTTTTTAAACTCTACCAATATAAAGAAAAATAAAATGACGCCACAAGCAATGCTTACATATTCGCGTTTTAACCATTTTGGTCGATGTAAAAATGAAGGGATATCATCTTCTTCTAATTTTGCCCAACCAAACCATTTTTCTTTTATTGTCTCACGTTTGTGTCTCAACTTTTCAATATCGATACTGCGTCGTGTTCGATGAGAAAAATCTTGTGTTAATTCATTTGTACGTGCCTGAAAATCTTTAAAGTGATATTGCGATTGGCCTGTAAAACTATATTTTTTACTTCGAGAATACGGGTTTTCTTCCCCAGTAATTTCTTCCTCAGTCATCGGTAAAGCTCGGCGTAAAAATAGGAAATTCCAAATGGCCATTTGACCTAACAACCATAAAATAACAAAGAATGTATTGATACTTAATACATCAATTGGGGCCACTTGTCGCTCTTCAATGCGTCCGTAAAGCGCGAGTTGTCCCAAAATATAACACACGCCATAGCTCACAATAATCCATAAATAGTGTTTTTTGCGATTAAAAGGATTGAGTTCATCTTTATAGGCAATATATCCTATATGTATTAAAAAAGGAATGACAAACACAAATGCCGCAAAACCGTAAACTTGTGACATAAAAATAAGGGTTAAAACAAAATAAATAATCCCAATAAGTAAAAATAAAATTGAAATATCATAGTCGAAACGTGTTGTATTCGTTAAAGTTCTCCCTATAAAAATCATAAAAATACCGAAAAGTAAAATGATTATGCCACTTACTAAAGGGATTTCACCAATATAATTACTCATCACGCGAATAATTTCATTGAAAAATGCCATAATAAAGTCCCACAAATTATCGATGTTAATTGCAGGCTTTTTATGTTCATTAAATTGGTGAATCAATGGGATATTAAGAAAGATAATAATACTTAGTAAAATAGAAACTGCACCGATGATATAACTATAAATCACCTCGGTGTATTTATTAAACAAAGACATCCGCTTCACCTCACAATTATTATATACGAAGACGCAGTTCATGTCTTTATAAAAAAGAAATCTCATTCTTTAGATGGAGAAACATTTATTGCGCGAGATTTTAGCAAAATCACGTATTTTTTATAAATCAATTATGAACATACCACTTTCAATGTATTTAAATATATTATCTTTTTGTAGCAATTTAAAACATACTTTTTTAGTACGAATTTTACATTCCTGTATTATACCAAAAGTTACATATGTTTGTACCCTTTCTTCTCATGTTTATTATTTTTAAATACGGGAATGTTTTTAGAAGAATACATTAAAGGAGCGATGTATCATGTCTAAAGAAGATATTAAAAAAGCAGCAGAAAATGCTAAAGACAAAGAACAAGAATTAAAAGATAAAAAAGACGACACAAAAGATGGCGTTGAAAAAACGAAAGACGATATTCAAAGTACTTTTGACTAATTATTAAAGTATCTCAATATTAAGAGACGAGCGAATAAGCCCGTCTCTTTTTTGATTTGCATTATAGTGATTATATATTGTTTGAATCACATGTTAAAAATTTAAAACTGGACTTTTTTTCAATGAATATTACCCGTTTCATAACATTGACATTCGCACAAGTCAGGTGTATATTAACGTTATTAATTAAATAGAAACGCACTAGGGGTGTGAAAACTGAGATGAGGTATTCACCTCAAACCCTTTGAACCTGAACTAGATGATACTAGCGTAGGAAAGTGTGATGACAACTCAAATTCAACAGATGACGTATGTCTTCTTCCGTTCTCAATAATGATTTGTAGTTTCAAATACACTTTCACACAGTACCTAGTTCAGGTGCTGTGTTTTTTATTGAGGAGGATATTTATGCGTAAGAAGCAAGGGTTAACTTTATCTGATATTTTGGTTACTGTACTTATTGCGGTCATTTTTGCAGTCATTTATAACATTTGGTGGATTGCATATTATACGGTTCAACCTATCGGATTGCATATTGATCAACTGATGTACGGCATGTGGTTTGCTGCAGCCGTTGTCGCTTATTTAATCATTCCGAAAATGGGGATTGCTTTAATTGCTGAGTTTGCAGCGGGTGCTGGAGAAACCATTGTCATGGGTCGATTTGATATTCCTACTATTATATATGCCATTCTTCAAGGTTTAGCTTGTGAAATTGTGTTTGCGATTTTCAAATACAAATCTCGTACATTTATGGTAAGTCTACTTGCAGGTATGGCAGCTGCGCTCATTAGCTTTCCAGTAGATTGGTATTATGGTTATTTGAATGAAGTAGCGACATGGAATTTAATTTTACTCATTGTTTTCCGTTTAATTAGTGGTGCGATACTTGCAGGTGTGTTCCCTTATTTTCTTGTAAAAGCACTAGACAAAACCGGAGTTACGAAATTATTTCGTCCTGCATCAAAAGAGGATTATGACACGTTATAAGGAGTATGCCAGGTGTTAAAAGCAACAAATTTACGATTAAAATACCCGAGTGCGCCACATAAAATTTTTGATGGACTCGATATCGAAATTAAAGATAAAGAAAAAGTACTTTTACTAGGCCCTTCTGGTTCTGGTAAAAGTACACTATTAAATGTTTTAAGTGGAATTGTTCCCCACTTAATTGATTTACCTATGAAATACGATTCATTAACCATTTCACAAAATGCGGGCGTTATTTTCCAAGATCCTGATGCACAGTTTTGTATGCCACAAGTAAATGAAGAATTAGCATTTATTCTTGAAAACTTACAAATACCACGAAAAGAAATGGATGCGAAAATCCAAGCAGCACTAGAAGCAGTTGGTCTTGATATTAATCCAAAGCAAGCTATTCATCAACTCAGTGGAGGCATGAAACAAAAACTCGCGATTGCTGGAACATTGCTTCAACAAACTGACACGCTCTTTTTAGATGAACCTACAGCAATGCTCGATACTGAAGCAACAGAAAATCTTTGGCAACTCTTACGTACACTTTGGAAAGATCAAACCGTATTGATTGTCGAACATAAAGTAGAACACATTTGGGATTACGTCGATCGTGTCATTTTAATGAATCAACATGGGCAAATCATTCAAGAAGGCGCGCCAAATGATATTTTAGAGCACTACGAAGACATCTTAAGTGAATATGGTGTGTGGCATCCAAAAGCTTGGAATCATGCGCCCAAACCACTATTAACAGATACAACTTCCCCCGCTTTCGAATTACATTTCCATGAAGGCGTCATTCAACGAGGGAAAAGGACATTGTACACAGTAGAAAATTTTAAAATTCAAGCTGGGGATTGGGCGATTATTACTGGAAAAAATGGAACAGGAAAAACGACTTTTTTTGAGAGTTTAATGCAACTCATTCCTTATAAAGGAACGGTCACCTTTAATCATACACCCGTGCGTAAACTTAAATTTGCCGCCTCTCATCTGTTTCTTGTTTATCAAAATCCAGAACTTCAATTCCTTCAAAACTCTGTGTATGACGAAATATTAATTAATTTTACACACTTTGATCAAGTCAACGCCCAAAAGGAAGTAGAAGATATTTTAGCGCATTTAGATTTAACGCATGTCAAAGACCAGCATCCATTCGAACTATCAATGGGACAAAAACGTCGTTTAAGCGTTGCAGTAGCTTTGAGTACTTCTGCAGATATCATCTTATTGGATGAACCTACTTTTGGGTTAGACAGTCATAATACGTTTAAGCTTATTGACTTATTTCAAGAACGTATTCAAAAAGGTCAAGCAATTATTATGATTACCCATGACCCTGAAATCATTGCGCGCTATCCTTCTAAACATTTTATTATAGACCATGAGAAAATGTATGAAAGTGGGAATGTGCAATGATTGAATCATGGAAGACACGTCATACTTTTATGGATGATGTAAATATTATTACAAAGTTATTTATCGGTATTGCCTTATTTTTCATGGTCATTTTTATACACAATTTTGATGTGATGCTCTATCTTGTCGCGCTTATGTTTATATTTATGTTATTCATGAGCGGCGCTAAATTACACATTTTGATGGGATTTGTAGCGTTTACGTTACTATTTGCGCTAAGCTCATCATTATTTATGATTTTTTACGGGTCAGGCCAACACGAATTGTTCAAATTTGGGTTTGTGCATATTACAGTGGAAAGTCTCGTTCGTGGTCTACACCTTTCTTTAAGAACGCTTGTAGTCAGCTTTTTCGGACTGTCCATTGCCTTTTCTTCCCAAGTTATTACCGTATTTTATAGTTTTATGCAGCACTTGCGTGTAAAACCTAAAATAGCCTACGCCTTTATGGCTGCGTTTCGTATGTTACCTATGATTATTGAGTCTTTTTTTCAACTTCGAAACGCTTTGAAAATGAGATATCAAATCATTCAAAAACAACATTATCGTGGGATACGACGTATTTTCCATTTACTTATCCCGTTACTGAGCCAAAACATGCGTAAGGCGCATCGGTTGTCCGTCGCCATGGAAATGAAAGGGTTTCGTGATGGGCCTCGTACTTATTACTATAAAACATCTTTTAGTTTTCGTGATTTAGGGCTTATTGGATGTGTGATTGTTATAGTCACCTTCGCTTTCTTATTAAGTCAATTTATACCAATTACAGGTATTTTAGACGTACGATAAACATGCTGCGTTTTCACGATCTCGATGATGTGAAAAGGCACACCATTTCCTTTCCTAACTTTCCATCTGCAAAGGAAATTTCCCGTTAAACGGGTTGGGGTCGCCCCAACCCGTGTTTTTTTGGTCTATAACATATCAGACTGGTGTATAATTAATTTCATTAATTTGATTGTTCCATAAAGCCTCGTTTTTCTTGGAGCATTACAGAAATCTATCTGATTTCGTAGTAATGCCTGCCGGTGCATGAAGACGTTAGAAATGTAATGAGTTACGTCTTCAGTACACCTATGAACATGCGTGAATAAGTGGTCCATAGTGTAAGTTGCGTAAAGCTTGAAAAGCGCATACGTAATCCAGTCAGCTACTGCCACTAATTTTATTGCAGTAAGTGAAAAATCTAAAAATGGATTTTCGGTTTCGGCTAGATATCTCAGAAGTCTCGGCTAGGAACCAATCAAATTCGCTATATTTAATCACAACTCTAAGTTATAAAAACTATTTTACTGACTCTGGTGTATGGAGTTAAGTGGTATCAAAATAGCAATATATGTTTAAGTCTTTATACTCCCATAACGAAAAAAGGCGTTTGGCAATCCAATATTGCATAATTCCTTAATTTAATGTGACCATTCCATTGGACACAGAGCCGGTTTTTATATAGAAAAGGCAATGAAAGACTGATTTACTCACTATAAAGTTCAAACTCAAAGTGGGAAAACTTTTTAAGAAGCCTTGTATAAAAAAGTAAACTAACCCAAAAAATCTAGGACACTTCTATACAGATGTCCTAGATTTTATCGATTTTTAAGAGGATTTCAATTATAACAATGCTTTATCCGCAATATCTTTACGGCAGAACAAACCTTCCCTGTTTATTTTAGAAATACGCTGGTAAGCAGCTTGTTGTGCTTCTCTTATAGTTGCGCCCTCACCAAGTGCTAATATCACGCGACCCCCACTCGTTTTAAACACACCGCCATCACGTTTTAATCCACTCACAATATAATGCTCTAGCGCATCTTCAAATCCTGTAACCTCATATCCTTTTTGATATGTGCCTGGATAACCTTTTGAAGCCAACATAACGCCGACAACCGCTTCAGCTTTCCATTTTTGAGAAATCGGTTGCTTAGCTTTTAATTCTAATATATGTTCCATAAAGTCGCTTTCTAAACGTCGGAGCAACACTTGTGCTTCTGGATCGCCTAAACGTGCATTAAACTCTATCACCTTTGGTCCTTCATCAGTTAAAATGGCACCAATATATAAAATACCAAAATAAGGATAGCCTTCATTTTCCATGGCCTGTGCGATAGGTTGCGCAATGCGGTCATTGACCTGTTTCAGAACCTCTTGACTGATATGAGGTACGGGGCAATAGGCCCCCATTCCTCCTGTATTAGGTCCTTGATCATTATCGAACGCACGCTTATGGTCTTGTGCAATGGTTTCAAAAGGGACCGCATAATTCCCATTGACAAACGTCATCACTGAAAATTCTTCACCTTCTAAAAAGGCTTCAAAAACAACTTTTTCACGCTCTTGTGGATAGAGCGTATCTACAGCCTCTCGGGCTTCTTGACGTGTTTTCGCAATGATAACTCCTTTACCTGCTGCCAATCCATCTTTTTTTAAAACCACTGGAAGTTCACAAGTTTCAACATATTCAAGTGCTTCTGTTTTCGTCTCAATTTCACGATAAGTAGCCGTTGGAATTTGGTACTTTTCCATAAGGTGTTTTGCAAATGATTTTGAGCCTTCTATTTGTGCAGCAGCTTGTTTAGGCCCAAACACATCTATGCCGGCCTCTGTTAAACGATCAGCTAATCCATCGATTAATGGTTGTTCAGGCCCAATGATTACCCAATCGATTTGACCTTGCCGTGCAAATTCAACAATGTTTTTTTGGTCTGATTCTACTATAGTCGGATGGATCGTTGCCAATTCTGCCATTGCATCGTTCCCAGGAATAACATCGATATGCGTTACATGCGGTGACTGGCTTACTTTTTGTACAATGGCATGTTCTCGCCCACCACTACCGATAACTAATATTTTCATTTTTATAGCCTCCATTAATGTTTAAAATGACGGACTCCTGTCATAACCATAGCAATTCCATGACGATTGGCCATGTCAATCGATGCTTGGTCTTTAATAGATCCCCCTGGTTGAATGATAGCCTTTATTCCCGCTTTTGCTGCCAATTCAACAGTGTCATCCATCGGGAAAAAGCCGTCTGAAGCTAAAACGACATTCTCATTCATTTCAATCGCATGACGTATCGCTATTTCTGCTGCTCCGACACGATTCATTTGCCCTGCGCCAACGCCGACGGTTTGGTGATCATTTGCAAGTACAATCGCATTACTTTTCACTGCTTTAGCGACTTCCCATCCTAGCAATAGTGCTTCCCATTGTTTTGAAGTTGGCGCCTGCTCAGTGACGATGGTCATTTCTGATTGAGGCGTGATTTGATTATCTTTGTCTTGTACTAAATATCCACCAGAAACTGATACAAATTCTTGTTCATCTTGTGTCGCATCTGTTTGAATTTCCAATAAGCGAATATTTTTCTTTTGCGAAAGAATCTCCAGTGCTTCTTTATCAAATGACGGTGCAATAACAACTTCTAAAAAGATTTGATGCAATTGTTCTGCTAAAGATTTTGTGACTGGACGATTGAGTGCAACAATTCCTCCGAAAATAGAAGTGCTATCCGCTTGGAACGCATGTTCAAATGCACTCTCGATATTTTGACCTATTCCAACACCACATGGATTCATATGCTTTACTGCAACAGCAGCTGGCGTTTCAAACCGTTTCACAAGTGTGAGTGCTGCATCTGCATCTTTAATGTTGTTATAGCTTAGAGGTTTTCCATGATGTTGAATCGCCCCAGCTAATGTACTCGGATGATTAGAAGTACGCACAAAATATGCACTTTGTTGTGGATTTTCACCGTAGCGTAATTGCTCTTTATTTTGGCTAAAATGATTCACAATCGCCTTATCATAATCTGCCGTATGTTTAAATACTTTGAGCATCAGTGATTTACGAAACGCCTCGTCTAATGTATCTGTTTTCAGACGACGAAGGACTTCCTCATAGTCTTCACTATGAACCACGGTTGTCACATGTTTAAAGTTTTTCGCAGCAGCTCTTAACATTGTAGGGCCCCCAATGTCGATATTTTCTATCGCATCAGCTTCAGTCACATCCGGGTTTTCTACTGTTTTTTGAAAAGGATATAAATTCACAACCACCATATCAATTAATTCGATATCTTGAGCTTTTAATTGCGCTAAATGTTCTTCTTTATCACGATCAGCTAAAATGCCTCCATGAACTGCAGGATGCAGTGTTTTGACACGCCCATCCATGATTTCATCAAAATGTGTTAAATCTGAAACGGAAGCCACAGGTATTCCTGCAGATTCTATCGCACGTAATGTTCCCCCCGTCGAAAATAATGCAAATCCTTGGGCAACAAGACCTTCCGCAAAATCTTCAATTCCTGTTTTATCTGACACACTTAAAATTGCTTTTTTCATTTAGAAATCTCCTTATCGAATAATCTTTTGAATGACTTCTGGATATAATTCATATTCTAAAGTTTTAATACGTTGTTCAAGGTCTGAAATTTGATCGTTTGGATAAATCGGACATTCCCGCTG
The DNA here is from genome assembly GCF_029024625.1 of Staphylococcus chromogenes. Lineage (NCBI taxonomy): Bacteria > Bacillati > Bacillota > Bacilli > Caryophanales > Staphylococcaceae > Staphylococcus > Staphylococcus chromogenes. The sequence goes on from NZ_CP118953.1 coordinate 1,662,609, forward strand.
AGCGATGATTTCCCCTGTGTCCATACCTGCATCTACATAATGTACCGTTGTCCCTGTTGTCTGTTCCCTGTTGTTTAACGCCTGTTCTATCGCATGCTTTCCTTTATATTTAGGTAGCAGTGAAGGATGAATATTTAAAATATGGCCTTCATAAGCATTTAATAACGTTTCTCCTATTAACCGCATATAACCCGCTAAAACAATCCATTTCACCCCATTTTGTTTCAGCGTTTGATAAATGACTGATTCATACTCTTTTTTGGAAGTATAAGTTTTAGGGTCATAGGCATAAACTTTCACATTGTGTTTGTGCGCGCGTTCCACACAGGCCGCTTGAGGTTGATCTGTAAAAAGGCCGATAACTTCTACATGACTAAGGAGACCTGTGCTGATTTTTTGCATAATATTATCGAAATTAGTGCCTGAGCCAGAAGCAAAAATGGCAATTTTAACCAAATTTACACCCCCATCAGTTGAATCGGTTCTGACGTTTCATCAATGTACCCGATAGTATAGGCCTCGCATTTTGATTGTTTTAAAATCTCGTGAACCTTTGTCTCGTCTTCACTAGAAACAACCATCGTATAACCAATGCCCATATTAAAAATGTGGTACATCTCATTTGTAGTGATATTGCCTTGCTGTGCTAACCATTCAAAAATACGCGGTGTTGGAAATGAAGCGGTATTAATGACTGCTGTTTTACCCTCAGGAAGCGCACGTGGTATATTTTCGTAAAATCCGCCTCCTGTAATATGCGTCATGGCTTTAATGTTTACTTGTTTTTTTACTTCTAAAACAGGTTGCACATATAATGCTGTCGGTTTTAAAAAGACATCTAAGTAGGATTCCCCTTCAGCAAAAGTATCATCTATATTAATATTTGATTCTGCAATCAGTTTGCGCACTAAACTATAACCATTAGAATGAATCCCTTTTGATGCTAAGCCAATCATGACATCCCCTTTTTTGACTTGACTGCCATCAATATATTCATCCTTTTCAACGGCACCTACAGCAAAACCAGCAACATCATATTCACCCTCATGATACATTTCTCCCATTTCTGCTGTTTCGCCGCCAATCAAAGCCATGCCTGTTTCTTCACAACCATCACTGATGCCTTTAACGATTTGTTCGATGACCTCAGGGATGACTTTGTACGTCGCAATATAGTCTAGAAAATATAAAGGTTCTGCCCCTGTCGTTAATATATCATTGGCACACATCGCTACAGCGTCAATGCCAATCGTGTCATGACGTTGATAATCAATCGCTAATTTTAATTTGGTACCAACTCCGTCTGTTCCTGAAACCAACACAGGCGCTTTCATGTTCAATTGAGATAAATCGAAGGTCGCTCCAAATCCTCCTAAACCTCCGAGAACTTCCTTGCGCATTGTACGTTCAACATGACTCGACATACGCTTCACTGCTTGATAACCCGCTTCAATATCTACACCTGCTTGTTTATACGATTCAGCCATTTCTTTACACTCCTCTACGCTTTAATTCTTTAGCTACGGGTAGTTCGTGGTCCACGATTTCAATAGGATAATTGCCTGTAAAGCATGCATTGCACTCACCCTTTGAACCATATTGTTTAAAGACATAGTGCATGCCTTCCACAGATAGATACGTGAGTGAATCTGCCCCAATCATATCTCGAATTTCATCGAGCTCATATTGTGCTGCCATCAACTCAGCATGTGTAGAAACATCAATGCCGTAGTAACATGGATTTTTAAGCGGGGGCGACGAAATGCCCATATGCACTTCTTTTGCTCCTGCAGATTTTAATGTTTTGACAATATGTTTACTCGTAGTTCCACGCACAATTGAATCATCAATCACGACCACACGTTTACCTTCAATCACATCGCGTATCGGGGCGTGCTTCATTCGTACTTGACGCTCTCGCACCGCTTGATCCGGTGTAATAAATGTGCGTCCAATATAGCGATTTTTTAATAAACCTTGCTCATTCGGTACGCCTGATGCTTCTGAAAACCCTTTTGCTGCTTGTAATGAAGAATCCGGAACACCGATAACGATGTCCGCTTGGATGTTCATCTCTTTCGCCAACTGTCTCCCGAGTGCTTTTCTCACTTGATAAATAGAGTGTTTACGAAACTCAGAGTCGGGTCTTGCAAAGTAAACATATTCCATAGAACACATCCGATGGTCAATATCAGATGTATAATGATCGTAGTCAACGTCGTCTTCATTTGAAAACGTAATAAGTTCTCCTGGCTCAATATCTCGAATATACTCCGCACCGATAGCTGTGAAGGCGCATGTTTCGCTCGCCACACAATATGCGCCATCAACTTTACCTAACATTAAAGGGCGCACACCGCGATGATCACGTGTCGCGGTTAATTGTTGTTCATTTAAAATGACACAGCTAAAGGCTCCCTTCATTTGATTTAAAGCCGCCTTTTGATTAGTTTTAATATGTTTTGAGTTCCCTTTTATGAGTAAATGCGCAAGGACTTCTGAATCACTCGTCGTTTGAAAAATCCCCCCTGTGGATTCAATCGCTCGTCGAAGTTGAAGGGCATTTGTTAAATTCCCATTATGAGCTAGTCCAAGATCGCCTTTCGAGTGTTTAAATAAAAACGGTTGCACGTTTGAAACTTCACTCGCACCCGTCGTAGCATAACGGACATGGCCAATCGCATGCGGATAGCCTTCTAAAGATTGCAACTGAGCATCAGAAATGGCTTCCGTTAATAAACCCATTCCTCTCGCTCCAAAAAGCTGTTCTCCATTAGAACACACAATTCCAGCACCTTCTTGACCTCGATGTTGTAAACTGTGTAATGCAAGATACGTTAAGTGTGCTGCATGAGGATGATTCCATATTCCAAAAATACCGCATTCTTCATTTAATCCGCGGATGTCATACATGCCTCAATTGCTCCTTCCCATTCACGCTTGATTTCAGATTTTTGACGTTCAATCACTGCATCTGAACTTTGAACTTTAAAGACATCCTTATCAACAAATGTCCCTATTTTAATCGCGTCTTTCATGTTGAATGTTTGTCCTTCTTTGACACTCACAATATAACGTCCTGGCGTCTCGCTAAAGAACATTGCTTTTTCAAATGGTAAAGTAGCGTCAATTCCTAGATCATAGTACGCACTCATTCGAGCTAAAGTAATTAATGCACCGCCTTTACCTACTGTTTGAACATGTGATAGTTGTCCATTTCGAATGGCTTCACGGATTGCCTCTCCGCGATGCACTTCTTGTATTAAATCAATATGTTCTGATTCATGATTCACTTGTTGATATAATAATTTTTCAATTTGGCTTCCCCCAAAGTGCGCCACTGTGTCGCCTACGATATAAAGTGTGTCTCCCGCTTGAGGGTGGAAGTTTTTAAGGTAATCAATATCTTCAATAAGTCCTACCATGCCTACAACAGGTGTTGGAAAAATCGATGACGTCCGTGTTTCGTTATACAAAGAAACATTTCCGGAAACCACAGGTGTTTTTAACACTTCACAAGCTTCAGCCATACCTCGTGTTGAATCAATCAATTGTTGATAAATTTCTTTTTTCTCTGGTGAACCGTAATTTAAGCAATCTGTCATAGCTAAAGGTTTCGCACCCACTGCAATTAAGTTACGATAAGCTTCAGCCACTACCATTTTTCCGCCTTCATAGGGATGATTAAATACGTAACGTGCTTCACCATCAATTGTTGAAGCGACGGCTTTGTTTGTGCCTTCAACACGAACGACAGAGGCTTGCAATCCTGGCTTCACAATAGTGTTCGCACCCACTTGTTGATCGTATTGAGAATATAAATAACGCTTAGACGCAATGGTTGGGTGTACTAATAACTTATTAAATACTTCATCTTCATCAATTTTTGAATAATCACGTGTTTCAGGTGTATAGTTTGGTTTTTCACCTTCTAAAATGTAAACAGGTGCTTCATCAGCGAGTGGCTCAACTGGGATATCTGCAAAAACTTCCCCGTCATAAGTCAATACGAATCGATTCGTTTGAGTGACTTGACCAATGACTGCACTATCGAGCTCATAATGCTCAAATAAATCTAAAAATTTTTGTTCCGTCCCTTTTTCTACGACTAATAACATACGTTCTTGTGTTTCTGAAAGCATCATTTCATAAGGTGAAATCCCTTGTTCTCTTACTGGAACTTTTTCTAATTCTAAATGAATACCGCTACCGCCTTTAGCTGCCATTTCAGAGGAGGAAGAAGTTAAACCTGCTGCGCCCATATCCTGAATACCGACAAGCTCTTTATATTGAATAGCCTCTAAAGTCGCTTCCATTAATTTCTTACCTACAAATGGATCACCGATTTGAACAGATGGGCGCTTACTTTCACTTTCTTCTGTCAACTCTTCTGACGCAAACGTCGCCCCATGTATCCCATCGCGACCTGTTTTTAAACCGACATAAATCACAGAATTGCCTTCTCCTTTGGCTGTCCCTTTTTGAATCATGTCATGGTCTATTACACCGACACACATCGCATTGACAAGAGGGTTGCCATCATAACGTTCATCAAACTCTATTTCACCTGCTGTCGTAGGGATACCGATACAATTTCCGTATCCACCAATACCCGCAACAACACCACGACATAGGCGACGATTCGTTTTTTCAGTGAGTTCACCAAAACGTAAACTATTTAAAAGGTTGATGGGACGTGCACCTATTGAAACAATGTCACGAATTATTCCTCCAACTCCTGTAGCAGCACCTTGGTAGGGTTCAATGGCTGAAGGATGGTTGTGGGACTCAACTTTAAATACGACTGCTTGGTCATCTCCAATATCAACGACACCTGCACCTTCACCAGGCCCCATTAAGACATGTTCACCAGTAGTTGGGAATTGTTTTAAGAAGGGTTTGGAGTGTTTATACGAGCAATGCTCACTCCACATTACCGAAAAAATACCGATTTCAGTAAAGTTAGGATCACGTTGTAGTATGCTTCGAACTTTTTCATATTCCGCTTCACTTAACCCCATATCTTTGTATAACTTTTCGCTTTTTACCTCTTCAGCCGTAGGTTCTAAAAATTTAGACATGTTGTTCCCTCCAACTTTCTACCATTGATTCAAATAATTTCACACCACTATCTGTTCCTAAAATAGTTTCCAGTGCACGTTCAGGGTGAGGCATCATCCCACAGACGTTACCTTCTTTTGAAACAATACCTGCAATATCTTGATAAGAGCCATTCGGATTCTCTTTGTATTTCAGAATAATTTGATTATTCTGAATTAAATCGTGATACATCTCTTCAGTACAATAGTAATGTCCTTCACCGTGCGCAACAGGATAAATAACTTCTTCCCCTACTTCATAGCGTTGTGTAAAAGGGGTGTCTGCATTTGTAATCGTTAAGCGTTCGTTTCGACTAACAAATAAATGACTATCATTATGTAATAATGCGCCTGGTAATAAGCCGATTTCAGTTAAAATTTGAAAACCATTACATACCCCAAGTACAGGTTTACCTTCTTTAGCCAAACGTTTCACTTCATGAATAATAGGGGCTACACTCGCCACAGCGCCTGAGCGTAAATAGTCTCCAAATGAAAAACCACCCGGAATTAATACACCGTCAAAACCTTCTAATGATGTTTCACGATAATCGACATATTGGGCTTCTACCCCTGATTTTAAAGCAGCGTTATACATGTCTCGGTCACAATTTGATCCAGGAAATTTGAGTACCGCAAACTTCATTAGACATTCTCCTTTTCTGAAGGTTCCTCTAAAATGGTATAACTATATTCTTCTATTACGGTGTTCGCAAATAATTTTTCACTTAATGTCGTCACTACATTATGGACAGCTTCATCTGTTGCTTCATCCACTGTTAAATAGAGAACTTTTCCGACACGAATATCGTCTACTTGTGTATAACCTAAATCATGTACCGCACGTGTTAATGCTTGGCCTTGCGTATCTAAAACTTGGGGTTGCAATGTAATGTGTAATTCAATTTTTTTCATTTTAAAGAGCCTCCAGTTTATTTAAGAATGATTCATATGTTTTGATTAAAGAGCCTGTCTCATTGCGGTAAACATCTTTATCAAAGTTTTCACCTGTGGTTTTATCCCAAATTCGACATGTGTCTGGTGAAATTTCATCTGCTAGCAGTAGGTTTCCTTCTGAATCTTTACCAAATTCAATTTTGAAGTCTACCAAATCTAGATTGAGTGCACTCATAAGCTGTATTAAAGCTTGATTGACTTGAAGGGCTTGCGCTTTTAGACTTTGTATTTCATCATCATTAGCAATATGCAAGAGCTTAATGTGATCTTCGGTAATTAATGGGTCATTCAGTTCGTCTTTTTTATAGAAGAATTCAACTAATGGTGTATCAAATGGATGACCATTTTCAAAGCCCAATCGTTTTGTAATGGAGCCTGATGCTATGTTTCTTACGACGACTTCTAATGGGATAATTTTAACCGCTTTTACAAGTTGCTCTGTTTCTGAAATACGTTGAATAAAATGGCTTTTCACACCTTGTTTAGCAATGAACTCAAAAATTTCAGAAGTGATTCTATTATTTAAACGTCCTTTTCCTGTCATTTGGTCCTTTTTAGCACCGTTTCCAGCTGTAACTTCATCTTTATACTCAATACGGAGAACTCCAGGTTCTTCAGTTTCAAACACTCGTTTCGCTTTTCCTTCATAAACTAACGCATTACTCATGATTTTCTCCCTTCAAAATATGTCATTAGTGTTTTTTCTACGTTTTGAATATCATCTGTAAGCTGTGTTAAGTGCCCCATTTTACGTAAAGGCTTGCGTGAAGTTTTGCCATAAATGTGCACATGCCACTCTGGATGTGCGTCAAACTCAACTTCCAGTAAATCTAAATCTTTACCAAGCAAATTCATCATTACGGCAGGTTTTAGAAGTTCAATAGTCTCCGGTAGTTTTTGACCCGTGACAGCCATAATATGTGTATCAAATTGTGAATAATCACAAGCCTCAATCGAATAATGACCGGAGTTGTGAGGTCTTGGTGCAATTTCATTCACATACAGTTCGTCATTTTCATCTATAAAAAATTCAACGGTAAATGTTCCAATAAAGTGAACGGCTTGCGTAATTTTAAGGACTTCTTCACGTGCAAGTTTTTCGTGATTGTCGCGAGCGGGGACGATGGTTTTAAATAAAATTTGCTCACGATGTTCGTTTTCTTGCAACGGGAAAAAGACGATTTGTTGATGAGCACCTTTTGTCACAGTGACAGACACTTCACGTTTTAGAGTTAAATATTTTTCAGCCACACATTCTTGATCTTTAATCAGTGCCAAAGCTTCATTTAAATTTTGCTCACTGTCAACGAGAATTTGGCCTTTGCCATCATAACCACCGAAGCGCGTTTTTATAATGAACGGATAGCCTAATGTCTCTGTTGCTTGCTGTAATTCTTGAGGCGTCGTCACTTTGCAAAATGGCGCCACATGTGCCCCTGCTTTTTCAATCGTTTCTTTTTCAGTCAATCGATCTTGTAATAGTTGAATAGCTTCGTAACCTTGTGGCACGTTAAAACGTTCTGTCAATTTATGAAGTTGCGTTGCGTTAATGTTTTCAAATTCATAGGTAATGACATCAGATTGTTCTCCTAGACTCTGTAACGCTGCCTCATCATCGTAATCGGCATGAATAAATTGATGTGCAACGAATTGCGCCGGACATTCCGCATCTGGGTCTAATATAATAATGCGATAGCCCATCTTTTGCGCCGATTGTGCCATCATTTTTCCGAGTTGACCCCCACCGATAATCCCTATCGTTGAACCAAATTTGAGTTTATTGTAAGTCATTTTGCATACCCTCAACTTTTTCAATTAATGTTTGTTCATATTCATGGAGTCGTGTTTGAATCGCCTCATCTGTCGCTCCAACTATGCGTGCTGCTAAAATACCAGCATTTTTAGCTCCTGCTTTACCGATGGCTGTTGTTGCCACAGGGATACCTCCAGGCATTTGAACGATAGAAAGTAAAGAATCCAATCCCTTCAATTGTTTCGATTCAATCGGAACACCAATGACAGGTAATGTCGTCATTGAAGCCACCATTCCTGGGAGATGAGCTGCACCACCCGCACCAGCAATGATAACCCGATAACCATTTTCATAAGCTTGTGTTGCAAAATCCACCATCATGTGAGGCGTACGATGTGCTGATACTACCTTCGCATCGTACGGAATTTTAAAATAAGCCAACATGTCACAAGCTTCTTTCATGACTTCCCAGTCAGATGAACTTCCCATTATGACCGCTATCTTCAATTTGAACACCCTTTCAATCATTTGAAATCCCATGTCAATTAGTTGTATATTACAGATATAGCATAACAATCAAAAATGCTTTTTTCAATGCTAAAGTCGAACTTTATCGTAAATTTCTTTTTAATATTTCGTGTTTTGACATTAAAATCACGATAAATAAATGGAATGTACGTGATATTGTTCGAATCAATCAAAGGGAGGATTTTGTATTATGAGTGCAAAAATTTTAGATGGTAAACAAATCGCAAAGGACTACCGTCAAGGATTACAAGATGAGGTAGAAGTTTTAAAACAAAAAGGGTACACACCAAAATTATCCGTAATTTTAGTCGGTAATGATGGCGCAAGTCAAAGTTATGTTCGTTCTAAGAAAAAAGCAGCAGAAAAAATCGGAATGATTTCAGAAGTTATCCACCTTGAAGAAGACACATCAGAAGAAGATGTTTTAAAAGAGTTAGAACGTTTAAACAATGATGAATCCGTAAGCGGTATTTTAGTTCAAGTGCCTCTACCTAAACAAGTAGATGAACAAAAAGTTTTAGATGCCATTGATCCAGATAAAGATGTAGATGGGTTCCATCCAATTAATATCGGACGCTTATATTTAGATCAAGCGAAACTTATTCCATGTACACCATTAGGCGTAATGGAGCTTTTAAAACATGCGGATATTGACCTAGAAGGTAAAAATGCTGTCGTTATCGGCCGTAGCCACATTGTAGGACAACCTGTTTCTAAACTATTAATCCAACAAAATGCGACAGTCACTGTACTTCATTCTCGTAGTCAAAACGTTCATGAACACCTTAAAAATGCAGATATTATTGTCAGTGCGGTAGGTCGCCCTGGTATGGTGAAAAAAGAAGATGTCAAAGAAGGTGCAGTGGTCATTGACGTCGGTAATACACCTGATGAAAACGGAAAATTAAAAGGGGACGTAGAATACGACGAAGTTTCAGAAGTAGCTGGAGCAATTACACCTGTTCCAGGTGGCGTAGGTCCTATGACAATTACAATGGTATTAAATAATACATTAATCGCTGAAAAAATGCGTCGCGGTTTAGAATAAAACTTGCGCTTTATCATCTTTGCAGAGAAGGGTTCACCTTCTCTGTTTTTTGTTTTTAAAATCAAAAAAAGACTGTTTACCAAGTCTTATACTCAGCAAACAGTCTGAAAGTGAAACACTATCCTTCACTTTTATTTTGTTTTAAGATTGTCAATGTTAAACTTCTACGCTTAAACGTGGGACAAATGTTTCATAGTAAATATTATCTTCGTTAAAGTTTAACGTTTTAAGTTCTTTAATCATTGATTGTAAAAACGGTGTTCCCCCACAAATGTAAACTTGTGTTTCATCAGTTAGGTACTTTTTAAGCTCTTCCGCCTCTAAATAACCTTCTTTATCGCGGAGATGGTAGTGTACATCTGTATTGTTACCTTGAGATTTAATTTTATCAATCTCCTCTTTGAACGCAACATCTGCTTCAGAAGCCGCTACATTAATAAATTGAGATTGCGGCGCTTCTTTAACAGCTTGACGATACATTGAAACAAGCGGAGTCACACCAACACCACTACCTAAAAATAGTTGAGGTTTATCCGTGTTGTGTAATTGGAAACCACCTACTGGTGCAGATAAATTGATAGTGTCACCTTCGTTGAATTCATCATGTAAGGCTGTTGACACTTCACCTTCATGGCCATCGCCTGATTCGCGACGTACACCAAATGTAAGATAGTTTTTACCACCGTCAACAATTGAATAATGACGTTTTGCACGGTAAGGTAATTTTTCACTTTCAATATCTACAGTAATGTATTGACCTGGTGTAAATTGACTTAAGTCAAATTCATCAGATGTTACGGTAAACGCTTTGATATTATGAGTAATTTGTTCGATTTTTTCAATTTTAAATGGTTTAAAACTTTCCCAAGCCATGTGATCGTAAATGTCTTTTTCAATAGAAATAAAGGCATCGGCAATGTCTCCATACGCTTTTTCCCAAGTGGTAATAATTGGGTGATCCGCATCTAAACCAACCACTTCCTGAATGGCTGCTAATAAGTTTTCACCAACGATAGGATAATGTTCTGGACGTACATCTAAAGCACAATGTTTATAACCAATTTCTTTAACGATCGGTAAAATAGGTGTCAAATCTTCAATATTAACTGCTGCTGCTAAAACTGATTGTGCAAGCGCTGTGGATTGAAAACCTTTCTTTTGGTTAGTTTGGTTGAACATATTACGTAATTCAGGGTGTTGATTGAACATTCTGCCGTAAAACTTAGCTGTGATTTCTGTACCTTTTTCTTGAAGTACGGGTACAGTTTCTAAAATAATCCCTTTTTCTTCTTGTGTTAACATTACAATCACTCCTGTAAGAAAATTTTCATGATAATTATAACCACGCTTATACTATATTCCCTTTTTAAAGCTTTGAATACATTTAAGACATGTCATCATTGTGACATTTACAAATCCTTAACCTTTTTAAGCCTAAAGATTGATTTTATCCAAGCCGTAAAACAGGTATAATAAATTTGTATAGAAACAAATGGATGACAGAGCCAATGAATCAAAAATTACTTCAATCTTTGTCAGCTTTAGGGGTTTCAGCCACACTGGTGACACCTAATTTAAATGCAGAAGCAACTTCGAATCACATTCCTTCAATCAAAGGAACGGCAGACTCAAAAATCACTGTAGGGGTTCAATATCATCCTCTTGATGGCGTAAAAGCTTATGATAAAGAAGATGGTGACCTCACAGATAAAATCAAAGTCAAAGGCCATATTGATACGACTAAGGCCGGTACATATCAATTAGAATATAAAGTCGCTGATTCTGATGGTGCAATTGAAACCTCACATCGCATCATTGAAGTCGTGGATGCCCCTTCTCTTGATTAGTGCGTCACAAAGCAATAATTATTAAAAATTCATTTACTATTTAAAAATAGCATTTTTAGTTTTTTTCAATGTTATATAGTATAAGAATGGGAGTTTATTTTGAAGGCGTTTTCTCACCTTTAAAATAAGCTCTTTTTCTATTTACATTGTACGTCATTTCTCCCCTACTCATAAATTAGCATTTTCCCTATAATCCTATCTGTATTTCCCCTTTTTAAATAAGAAGAAATTATTCTGAAAGTTGTGCCAAATCGTGTAATGATAGCTATTTTTGCAAAATTAGCTTAAGATAACACATTTCACAAAATGTACACATTATTTTCATAAACCCTCTATCCCTTGTCAGTGTTAGAGTCACATGGCATGCAACAAATTTATTTCGACGAATTTCTAAAAAGCCTCTTGTAAATATCACATATTATTTTAAAATTAATGTAAGCCCTACAATTGTAGTATTAGGAGGTCAAAAAAGTGTCAAAATTAAAGTCTTTGCTTCTAGCATTCGGAACATTATTTTTGCTTGCGGGCTGTTCTGATGTAGAAGTTTTAAACGCAAAAGGGCCAATGGCGAGTGACCAAAGATTTTTAATCATTTACTCGATTATTTTCATGGTTGCCATTGTTGCTGTCGTACTTATTTTATTTGCTATTTTCACTTTTAAATATCGTTACAACAAAACGAGTGAATCTGGCAAGATGCATCATAGTGTGTTACTTGAGTCTATTTGGTTCATTATCCCAGTAATTATTTTAATTGCTTTAATGATTCCAACTGTTAAGTCACTTTATGATTATGAAGAACCACCAAAAGCCAAAGATGATCCAATGGTCATTTATGCAGTAAGTGGTGGATACAAATGGTTCTTCGCTTATCCAGATGAAAAGATTGAAACGGTCAACCACGTGACAATCCCAACAAATCGTCCTGTCACTTTCAAACTTCAAGCGATGGATACGATGACAAGTTTCTGGGTACCTCAACTCGGGGGTCAAAAATATGCCATGACTGGCATGACAATGCAATGGACGTACCAAGCTGATGAAGAAGGTACATACCGTGGAAGAAACTCTAACTTTAACGGTGAAGGTTTCTCACGCCACACATTTAATGTGCATGCAGTTAGTCAAAGTGACTACGACAAATGGGTAAGAGAGGCTAAGTCTGAAAAGAAAATCGATCAAGATACTTTCGACAAACAACTTTTACCTATCACACCTAACAAAGAATTAACATTCAGTGGAACGCACATGGCATTCGTGGATCCAGCTGCTGATCCAGAATATATTTTCTACGCTTATGAACGTTTTAATTACACACCTAAAGATCCTAACTTCTACGACGATAAAGAAGGCGTTTTAAGCGAACCGAATAAGCCAGCACGTAAGCCACAAATCACAAATCCAAACTATGAACGTCATGGTATGAAAGTAGCCATTTTAGGTAATGACGAACCATACAACAATGAGTTCATTAAAGAAGAAAAACACAACATGGATGAAATGGAATCTATGCACAAAGGTGCAAAATCGGAATCAAACGATAAAAGTGGAGGTGGACATTAATGATGGACTTTCCATGGCATGAGCTTATTGTAAATGGTAACTGGATGATTACCATGGCTCAAATTGGTGCACCATTCTTAGTGATTGGTGTCATTGCAGCTATTACTTACTTTAAGCTTTGGGGATATTTATACAAGGAATGGTTCATGTCAGTCGACCACAAGAAAATTGGGTTAATGTACTTGATTTGTGCTGTTTTAATGTTTGTACGTGGTGGTATCGATGCGATTCTTTTACGTATTCAATTAACAGTACCGAACAATCCATTCTTAGAATCAAATCACTATAACGAAATTTTCACTACGCACGGTGTTATCATGATTATCTTCATGGCGATGCCACTTGTAATTGGTTTAATGAACATTATTATCCCATTACAAATTGGTGCGCGTGACGTTGCATTCCCTGTACTTAACAACATCAGTTTCTGGTTGTTCGTTGCAGGTATGTTACTTTTCAACCTTTCATTTATTATCGGTGGATCACCTGCCGCTGGTTGGACAAACTACGCACCACTTGCTGGTGAATTCAGTCCTGGACCAGGTGTAAACTATTACCTTATCGCAATCCAAATTGCCGGTATTGGTACACTTGCAACTGGGATTAACTTCTTTGTCACTATTATTAAACTTAAAACACCGAGTATGACATTTATGCAAATGCCAATGTTCGTAGTTACTACGTTCATTACAATGTTAATCATTATCTTAGCATTCCCTGTATTAACAGTTGCACTTGCATTAATGACAGTAGATAGAGTTTTTGACTTCTCATTCTTTACTGTTGCCGGTGGCGGTATGCCAATGCTTTGGGCAAACTTCTTCTGGGTATGGGGGCACCCTGAGGTATACATTCTCGTATTGCCAGCATTTGGTATCTACTCTGAAATCATTCCAACGTTTGCTCGTAAACGTTTGTTCGGTCACCAAAGTATGGTGTGGGCAACAGCTGGTATCGCATTTTTGAGTTTCATCGTTTGGGTTCACCATTTCTACACAATGGGTAGTGGTGCTTTAGTCAACTCATTCTTCTCAATTACAACAATGTTAATCGCTGTGCCTACGGGTGTAAAAATCTTTAACTGGTTATTTACACTTCACAAAGGCCGTATTACTTTTGAATCACCAATGCTATTCTCATTAGCATTTATTCCTAACTTTACAATTGGTGGGGTAACAGGTGTTATGCTTGCCATGGCATCTGCCGACTTCCAATATCACAACACTTATTTCTTAGTGGCCCACTTCCACTATACTATTGTTGCTGGTGTTGTATTTGCATGTTTCGCAGCTATGATTTTCTGGTATCCAAAAGCAATGGGATACAAATTATTCGAAAAACCAAACAAATGGTTCTTCTGGATTTTCATGATTGGTTTCAACGTGACATTCTTACCTCAATTCGTATTAGGTTTAGACGGTATGCCACGTCGTTTATACACTTACATGCCAGAAGACGGTTGGTTCTTATTAAACGTCATTTCTTCAATTGGTGCGGCAATGATGTCTATCGCATTCTTAATCTTTGTTGGTAACATCGTATACAGTCACTTAAAAGCACCTCGTGAAGCGACTGGCGATAACTGGGGTGGTTTAGGCCGAGGCTTAGAATGGTCAACTGCTTCAGCAATCCCACCACATTACAACTTTGCGATTACACCTCACTGGGATGACTTAGATTCATTCGTTGAGATGAAAGCTCAAGGTCGTCATTACTTAGACAATCACGACTATAAAGATATTCACATGCCAAATAATACACATATTGGTTTCTGGATGGGTATCCTCTTCTTTATCGGTGGATTCTTCCTTGTATTCGAAACAATTTTACCGGCAATCCTAAGTTTACTTGGTATTTTCGGATTAATGATTTGGAGAAGTTTCCAACAAGATCACGGTTACCACATCCCTGCAAGTGAAGTTGCTGAAAATGAAGCGCGCTTAAGAAAAGCACGTCAAAAAGAAAGGGAGGCTATGAATCATGAGTCATAAGGTTGATACAATTGATGCACGTACGCATGAAGGTAATTTAAACAAACTCGGTTTCTGGATCTTCCTTACAGCTGAATTTGCACTTTTTGGTACGCTTTTCGCAACACTGTTAACCCTCCAACATGGTGGGGGTTACGGTGGCATGATGACAACAGAGCTATTTGAATTACCTCTTGTTTTAATCATGACATTCTTGCTTTTAGCAAGTTCTTACACATGTGGTATTGCCATTTACTTCATGCGTAAAGAAAAGAAAACATTGTTTATGGTCTGGATGATTATTACTGTACTTCTTGGTGTTGGCTTCGTTGCATTTGAGATCTTCGAATTCACTCATTATGCACACGAAGGCGCGGTACCACAAGCAGGTTCTTATTGGTCAAGTTTCTTCTTACTATTAGGAACTCACGGTGCCCACGTAACATTAGGTATCTTCTGGATTATATGTTTATTAATCCAAGTTGCAATGCGCGGACTTAATAAATTCAATGCACCTAAAATTTTCATTGTAAGTTTATACTGGCACTTCTTAGATGTTGTTTGGATTTTCATCTTCACTGCCGTATATATGATAGGGATGGTGTTTAGCGGATGAATACAGTAGTCAAACATACAATAGGCTTTATCGCCTCAATCATTCTTACGTTACTTGCAGTTTTCGTTACTCTATACACATCATTGTCATTTCAAGCTAAAGTAACAATTATTTTTGGTTTCGCTTTTATTCAAGCATTTTTACAACTCTTAATGTTCATGCACTTAACTGAAGGTAAAGATGGTCGTGTTCAACTTGCAAAAGTTATCTTCGCTATCATCATTACACTTGCCATTGTGATTGGTACATTCTGGGTAATGCAAGGTGGCCACAGCGCTCACTTATAAAGCAAACTTGATATAAAAAAGGCTTACACATCACGTGTAAGTCTTTTTTTGTGGCTATGTATTTCTACTTTTGAGCTTCCCCCTTCTGTAAAAGTTCATTAACTAGATCGTAAACACAATACTATCTACAGGTATTAACCCCTACTCTTTATACCTTTTGAAAACGCCGATAGTTTATCCCACTATATAGAAAAGCGGACGAGTGAAATGATGAACTCATTACATTCGTCCGCTTTATTTTAAAGTTTTTAAGAAGCGCTATTTCCAACCTAAAAAGTAAGAGAGTGTTCCCTCCCTACAGTTTATATATATATCTAAGAACGTTGCGCTTTTAATTTTTGTTTGACTTTACCCACATACGACGCTTTTGATTCTATCCGTTCATAAAGGGCTAATAATTTGGATTTTTCATTTTGCCAATTATAAATCATTTTGGCTTTTTCAGTGTTCGCTTTCGCATGTGCATATAAGGCATCATTCGTTAGAAATTCATTGACCGCTTGTGCGATATTATGAGAATCATGTGCATCAATAGCGATCCCGACTTCTTGTTCATTAACCACTTTGGCAATTTCTGGAAAATCACAACTGACTACTGGAACATGTGCCATCATATATTCAAACAATTTGTTAGAACTTGCAGAATAATGATTAAAACACACGTTTTGTAATACTTGGAAGCCTAAAAAAGCCTCTCTGGTAATACTAGGTAACTCTTGAAATGGTACTTTTTCTAAAAAGAAAATACGATGCTTTTCAGGGGATTTCGCTGCTTGTGCTTTTAATGCATTTATAAGTTTACCCGCACCGATAAACACGAGTACCCCTTCTTTAATATAAGGCATCGCCTCAATGAGTTTTTCTAAACCTCGACCTTGTTGTAATCCGCCTTGATAAAGTAAGATTTTTTCATCTTCTGAGATGCCTAATTTTTGATGAAGATTGACTTTAGGTCGTTCATTAATATCATACAACTCTGAATAATTGTATAAAGTTTGAGGATAAAAGCCATATAACTTTTCATTATGCTTAGCACGTGTATGATTTTCTACCATCATTTCATCAACGAAACGTAGTAGAAACTTTTCAATCTTTTTAATTTTTTTCGTATCATAGCCCGTACGATCCGTTTGAACCTCATGACTGTCATATATCAACGGTTTCGGTTTCAAGCGGAATTTCGCACATATAATGCCTTGAGGTAACGTATTTAAATCATTTGAGTGGTAAATATCTGATTTGCACAAATACCCTCTAATAATCATTCGTGCAATAATGGCGCTATTGATGACGATTTTTCGCACTTTTCGTTGTTTAATAGCCACTGCGCCTCCTAATAACATGAGGAGATAGCTCGATAAAATCATAAAGTTCACAAAAAACAAGCCTGCTGCGACCACCATCGCAACACCCCCTACCATGATAATAAAGGGCTTTCCGTAATCCGCATACGTTTGTAGTAGCCAAGGGTACCGTTTTACACGATGCACACGAAAACGTGCATTTATTTTTTCAAAAGCTTTTATTGCAGGATTTTTAGGATCATTAATTGCAATTAAGTCCACATCATAGCCTGCTTCGGATAAAGCCGTGCATTCTCGATTAACCCGAGCGTCATTGGTGAAATGATTCCATACAAACATGCCTACTTTTTTCATCAAATATCCTCCTTACTTTAGTATATGTTCAGTTCTTTGTTTATTATCAAATTTACAATTTCTACCGTCTTATCTTTAGGAAGAGGACTATGTCCAGACTTTTTGTCATTGTAAAATAGAAAATTAATTTTAGAACTATCAAGATTATATTTATCTAGCATTTGCATAAAGGGATTAACGTGATTCTCCATATCCGATTTACTCAAACGATTTTGTATAAAAAATAACAGAGGCACATGCTTACATTTTTTCATTAATGCGGTAGATGAAAGCCTATCAGCGTATCGTTTATTCACTTCGTCAAAGCTCACCTCTTCTCCAAATACTAAATGATAAGCTTTTAATACTGCATTTCTTGAATATCTATGCACATAAGCTTGCGGATTATTAACAATAGCACATGAATTTCTATGTAAAGTGGCTAGCATTAATGAAATAAAGCCTCCCCCAGAACTTCCATAATAAGTCACATTTGAGTCTTTAATTTCAAGAAGCTCCGCTATTTTTTGGCTAATTCGTGCGTAATCTTCAACATAATATCGATCCTTTGTGCCTAATCCCCAACCTAATGAAACGTTACTGTTGTGAATAGTTCGATCATCTATAAACAAACAATTCGCATCAAATTCTTCACGCCAACTATTTCTTAAAAACACTGGAGGTGTAGATTTATTTAAATCAATCGCTCCATTAGAATGCACAAGTAAATTTTCATTATTCTCTTTAAGATGTAATAATATATAGAAATCCAAATTATCTACCACTAGCTTAATTTTTTGATTGTTAACTTTTATTAAATCATCTTTGGTTAATTCATCAAAATTTAATTCAAACATAACTCATTCCCCTTTTATACTACATTAATTGAAAACCAAGAGAGATTAGCCATCCAACAAATACTATACTTACAAATCCATAGGTTTTCCAAGAAACTTCTTGAAACGATTGATGTGGTGTATTCATGTTTGAATTTGCTTGTTGCTGTTGTATTTTCTTTTTTTTATATTCAATTTGTTCTGCTTTAGGCATTTTTTTTATTTTTTGAATTAATGCATTATAGCGTTTAATAACAGCATTGACATCATCATACGCGACCATTTGACCATAATGAATCCAAAGCGCTTTGTCACACATTTTTCTGATTTGACTTGCGGAATGAGAAACGAAAAATATAGTTTTACCATTCGCTTGGAACTCTTTCATTTTATCAATACATTTATTAGAAAACGTTTCATCCCCGACTGAAAGCGCCTCATCAACGATTAATATATCGGGATCCGTATGAATAGCAATGGAAAAACCCAATCTAGACTTCATACCACTTGAGTAAGATTTAAGCGGTTGATAAATAAATTCATCAAGTTCACTAAACTTTACAATATCATCAAACTTGTCATTAATTTCTTTAGTGGTCATTCCATGCATTAAACATTTATAACGTATATTTTCCTCTCCTGTAAAAGAGGGATTTAAGCCAGCACCAATAGCAATTAATGACGGCTTACCTGTTGTCCTAACTTCGCCATAGGTGGGTGATACCACTTGCCCTAAAATATTGGAAAGTGTGGATTTACCTGATCCATTCAATCCGATAATACCTACTGAGGTGCCTTTTTCCACCTTAAAACTCACATCTTTCAATGCATAATAGGGTTTAAACTGATACGTTTTACCAAAAGTAAATAGTGAAAGCAATTTCTCTTTTCTACTACGGTTCAAATCGTATATCTTGGTGACATTTTCGCAAACAACATTATATTTACTGTCAGTCATTTGGTTCACTCCTTCAAGAAGTTAATCAATTCTTTAATGTTTGTTTCCCAATTCAAAAATTTATCTCTATAATGCCTAATATTTAATAATTGTGATTGATAGTATGAAGTGTCATTTCGATACAATAAAATCTGCTCTAACAATTCTGAGGGGGTAGCTTTCATTTGAGCAAAACCAATTTGATAATTTCTAATGTCCTCTGCCATTTTTCCACCAATATTTGTTACAGGTAAGGTATCGACACCTAATGCATCGACAATTTTACCTGGTAAAACATTTAAAAAGGTTTCATCTTCATTCAATATTGAAAGCGCAATGTGATGCTTTGATATTTCTTTAAGACATTTTTCCCGGCTCATTGCAGGTTTAAGGATGACATTTTCTAAATTTTCTACAGCTTGTCTAAATTTAGGTGCCTTCACCCCATATACGATGGCTGTAACTTTAATTTTATGGTCATTGAGTAATTGAAATAATTCGATTAAATGATTGACATCTTGCGCATATCCAATATTTCCGGTATAAACTACGCTAAATTCTGGAAATTTTTCCTCTTCAATACGCTCTTCTTTACTCACCGAATTAGGTATAAACTTGATAGGAATATCTTTAGAAATCATTTTTGTAATATGTTGATAAAACCCTTTATTATTAATCACTATTTTATCTGCACGTTGATACATAATTTTCTCTAGTAATTTTAGGAGAGGCCACGTATATTTCAACTTAATCCCTTTAATGCCATTCACACTATCAGGCCATAAATCTCTAATTTCTAAAATATATAACGGTCTTTTAGCCTTCTTTAACAGTAAAGTTGCCCATGCGATAAATATATTTGGACTTGTCACATAGATATAATCGTAGTCATTTTGATGTCTATATATAAAATACTTCACCTTCAAAAACTGCTCTATATAATAAAATAACCTTGCAATTAAATTTTTGTTTTGCTTTGCAAACGTCATTTTCATGCGAAATATTCTATCTTTTTCATATTGATTAATCAATTCATCATTAAAATAGCTTTTATCTTTAAAGAGTTCATGATTGGGATAGGATGGGTATGTTGTTAAGACATGTGTCTTTACATTTTCTTCTGTAAAATGTTTAAATAACATTTTCATTCTATTTGCTGCTGAACCTAGTTCAGGATAAAAGTTCTGTGTAATAATTAAGAGCTTTTTAGATTTCATAATTTAAACTCCTATAAATAATTATAAATAATCTAGAATTCTCTTTCTAAATTTAGTGTGAACGATGGCACCAATAGTTATTAATAGTAATGTCGTCACCCAAAAATAAATATGATCGGACCAAGTCCCGTAAACTGCTGTCTGAGGATGAATAAACGCTGTTCGATAAACACCTATGAGATATGCAAATGGATTTAAGCTCGCTAATTTAACTAATATACCGTGTTGTTCTTCTAAAACCCAAAAAATAGGTGTCATAAAAAATAGCATTCTGATCACGTTTTGAAGTAAATTTTTAGTATCACGTACGATAACAGTTAAAGTACTCATAATTAAAGAAATACCAAAAATGATAGCAAAAGATCCTATCATAAAATACACAAACCAAAAATAATGCCATAATGGGACATAATGATTAAATAAAGAAATAATGAAAACAATCAGTGTAGTAATCAGCAAATTGATCATATTGTTAGTTAAAGCAATAGATATAAATATAGAGGATGGGAATTTCATTTTTGACAGGAGCCCTATATTTTGTTGTATTGCAGTAGCTCCTGAATTGATGCCTTGCGATATAAATAACCATGGAAATAATCCTGAAATAAGGTGAACAATAAAGGGCACACCCATCACTGAGCCAGCGCTACCTCTCAATCCAAGTCCAAATACGATGTAATAAACAATCACTTGTAATAAAGGTTGTAAAATATTCCAAAAGACACCTAAATAATGGTTCGCATATTGACTTTTCATGTTATAAATAGCTAATTTCAAAATCTTTGGCAGATTAATGATTTGTTCTTTAAAAATACTAATTATAGCTCTCATTCTATTACCTTCTTACATAAGTGGATTTCCTTGATTTGAAGTATAGCCGCATTAATCCACGACTTTTTATCGATGTTTTGCGTTGATTGCATCACTATACTCGTTTGAGAATGAGGTGGAATGAACATTTCAACATGTTCATAACCTAAATCAACGATGTCATATTTTTTTGAATCTATATGTAAAAATATTTTCCCTCTACCTTTTTCATTTTTATAAAACGTTCGGATAGCTATTTTTACATTTTCCTCCTTATGATTGACAATATTTATTTTATAAGTCTCTTCCCTGTTAAACGCAGCATGACTTAGCTTCAATTGAATACTTTGTGCCTCATTTTCTTTAACAAAATCAGACGTTAAATACTCTAACTGCAATTTATTTATCTCATCCGTTTCACTTTGTGGCTTAAGTTGCTTTTTTAAATCTAAGTATTTATCGTATAAATTAACATTAGTATTTATTCCAAAAAATTGCAGTAAAGGCCAACTCTCATTAATAATGGAAGTATGAAATTCCATATTTTTTCTAGCCTCATAGTTCATATTGATTAAGCTAAATAAAATATATCTACAATTAATCAGATTATATACCTCCATATAGGGATCGCTTTCTTGTAAAATCGTACTATGCCATCCGTTCATACGAGATTCAAGATACAAAATATCATATGGATGATATCCTTTTTCTAGAAACTCGTTTATTTCGTTTCTTGTGATAAATTCATTTAGTACTCTCTCAATCCATTGTTCATCTTTTATCTGGGACCACCTTTTCAAATAATGTACAAAATCCATTATTTTACTCTCTTGACCTTCTAGCTTTGGCGGCCGGACTCCTTTAGATAGTTCGAAAAGCGTTGATTTTATATGCGCGACATTTTGAAACTGTTGATCTTCACTATAGTGCTGAATAATATATTTAGAATGGTCCGATTCATAATAAGAATATAAATTTTTGACTTCTTCATTTATATTGGTTTTATTTATGCTAAAAAATTTATGTTTTAGATTAAGTTGTTCTACCAAATATGTTACTGCAGTATAATCATTTTG
This sequence comes from Staphylococcus chromogenes, assembly GCF_029024625.1. Lineage (NCBI taxonomy): Bacteria > Bacillati > Bacillota > Bacilli > Caryophanales > Staphylococcaceae > Staphylococcus > Staphylococcus chromogenes. Next base: position 1,684,790 of record NZ_CP118953.1, read on the forward strand.
ATATATCTTTCTTTGCGCCTCTGACATTTCCTTATCATCTGTTTTTAAATAAGTGAAAAATAAAGTGTCTGGTATGTGGCTTTTCAACAAAGCTAATGTAAGTCTTGAATCATATCCTCCAGTTAACGAAACAACCACCGGACGATTAAGATTAAAAATAAATTCAACCATTTCCTTCATTAAAGGGAGCACTTGTTTTACAACATTGCTTGTCGCTATCTCTTTATAGGTATTGATTGGAAAAATCCTTTTCAACGTATGATTATTCAGTTCAAATCGAAAATTAGAATTGAATTTGTATATATTCTCATACTTACTTAAATCTAAAAATCCTTTCATTTTAGGATGTATGGTAGCTTCTTCAATATTGTAAATTTGTTGAAGCAATTGATGTAATATTTCTGAGTGTGAAGCATAAATATTTTTTTCACGATGATAATATAATGAAAGAAATGACGTTGCATCATTATAAAAATAGAGTTTTTCCTTATCTTCTATAAAAATAGCATAAGCCCCATTGAAATATGACATTTCATTAAGAAACACTTCTGAGTCAATGGTATGTTGTAGTAAATCACTTACAATATTTTTCAATTTCTTTTGGCTATCTCTTACATCCACAATATGGCCGAGTACGAAGACATTAAAATCTAAAATCGAATCAGAGAAATGGTTAAAATCTTCCGTGTAATAAATAGATTTATGCTTAAATTCAAATTTTTTATACCCTTCAACATTAAAGAGCATACTGTTAGATGCGACAAAATAACATTTTGAGAAATTAATCAATTGTAAGTGATTTCCCATACAACTACCACCTTTTATTTCATTTTCACTTCATTTAAAAGCTTTGATATATACTCATCTAATTCAACATCTTTTGGTCTCTCATAATTGTGATAAAGCTGATAGATTTCTAAAAATCGCTTAATAGCTTCTTCTCTTTCTTCTTCTTTAACTTTATTCAGTCTTGGCATATACCACCCTTTTATATACAAATTAAAACGATTCTCCATATATGAATCCATTAATTTATGCTTTTCAAGAAATGGAATACGTTCTAGTTCAAGCTTATAGTACTTATCAAACAATTTTTTTGAAATAGAATTCGTTACAGATCCAGTTACTGCTGCGTAATACATGTGAATTGGAACTTTGATTCCGAGTACTTTTTTACAATAAATCATGAGCTCCTGAAAGAATACAGTATCTTGACCTGCTGCACCTTCAACCATTTTGATGTTATTTTGACTAATTATTTCTTTTTTAACCATTAGCGCCTGAATGCTTTGTGCTCTTAGTCCAGCATTTTTTAAATATTTTCCTGTGTTTGTGATTAAAGCACTGTCATTGTTGTATTTTTTGATGGTTCCGTAATAATTAAACACAGATCTCTTTTGATTGTCCTCTTTAATAATATTGCCAACCACCATATCCAACGAAGCATCTTCTACTAAGTTTTTATATAATTCAGCATACCCATCACCGATAGCTTCATTATCTGGATCCAAATAAGTAATGTACGGTGTCGTCGCAAGTTCTACCCCTTTATTTCTTGGTCTTGAGGCACTACCCGAACCAGACTCAAATCTGAAATATACGATATTTGGATATTTTCTTCTTAAGCGCTGAATCACCTTAACCGTTTCTTCATCTGTTGATCCATCATCAACAAAAATTATTTCAAGCCTATCGAACATAGAAGATCTTCTAAGACTTCTCATACATTTATCTTCTAAATAACGACCATTGTTGTGTATAGGTACAATGACACTTACTAAATCATTTTTACTTAAAATTTGCTTTTCTTCATAAAATAACTCTGCATCGTCTAACGTATACCCTATGTTAAAACTCATGTTTTGATAGCATTTCGCATCAAACATTGTTAAATACTTATCTTCATAAGCATTCGTATATTCATGAACATTTGTCTCACTATTTATTACTTTTTTAACGAAATCAACATCTGTATAGTAAAATGCGCTTATTAAGTCAGCTAAATAGTACTCTTCATAATTATAACTTTCATTAAAAAATGTTATAAAGTCTAATTCATGAATACGATCATTCAACTCATCTTCCGTGATTAATACTTTTTGAACATTCATTTGGCGTTGAAACATTTCAACAAGCATATCCGTTCTTTCTGGAACAACAACTCCTATGATTGGTGTATTCGTTGTACTAGGTAGTCCTATGAAGTTTGCAATTTCATCTATGCGGTGATAAGTCGTATTTTCCAACATCACATTTCGTATGTTTTTCGCTTGAAACTCTCTTAATTCACTTTGTGAATGATTATTTATGATTGAACCCACATCTGTCTTATCATTCACCATAAAGACATTTGGAAATTGATTATTTACACCTACAGAATAATTAGAAATTAAAAGATTTCCAAAGGCTTGTAATTCAAAGACACGATTTGCAAACATTGACTCTGAATATTTGACAGAATTGACATTAATAGCCCATCTGAAAATTTTGTGTGTTTTCATTAGTGCATCATGCGTTAATGGCCCCGTTATATATGGGATATATTTTTTTGGAAATAAATAACGTTCTCTTTCTAAATGAAGATTTCGATCAAAAATTGTGAAATCGTTGTCACTCATTCGTAAGCCATCAAATATTCTCTCTAAATCTTTATTTCTTTCTGGATACTTTTTCGTCCAACTCCCAGCGAATATCACTTCATTTTGATGTTTTCTAGCCTCAGCTGTTCTTGTTCCAATTGGATTATGATAGTGAGGGTTAATACCGAATTGTAAGACTTTGACATTAGTGTTATTCGTATATTCTATGTAATCATTTACCACTTCTTGTGCAGTGGTAAGTATGTAGTCACATTTTGTTGCAATGTCTTTAAATAAGTGAAAGTTAACCGGGTCTTCTTTAGAATAAAATACTAATGGCACTTGGCGTTCTACCAATTCGTCTAACATACTCATTAAATGCATTCTCATCTTACTTTTAGGACTCGCTGCGCCTTGCCATGACTCATCTATTCCTCTCCAAGTCGTCGCAACGATGACAAAATCAAACTCCAGGTTTTCCAGTTGGGCATTGCTCCCAATGTATGTAATATCTACAATATCTTTAAAAGAATTATATAAAAATTCATCTGCAATGATGCCTACTTTATATTTAGGCTTTTTTAAGATTCTTGAGCCATTGCTTGCTTTCTCTTTTTCCAATTCTTCCTTAAATTGATCTATAAAATGTAACTTGCCCTTCTCTTCTAGCAATTTAAAGTAACTATGTAAGTCATCTGTATTTAGCGTTTCTTCTAAGCGATTAAGACCTTGTAAATAGTCATATTTAAGTAATTTAACTACTTCATTAAGTTGCTCTTGTTTATTCTGAGGATTACTACTCATATTACTTCCCCCATTTTTTTCTCATATTCCAGTATTTAATTTGTAACTTACCTAATTTAGAATTTTTTAAATTTTGATATCTTTCATTTACGCGACTAGGATTATCAACGCTTTCAGTATAGCCTTCCACGCCGTTATTAATTTTATCTTTGACGAGGGAAATCAATAGTTTTTTCGATTTTTTTCTTTCATTTAAAAAGTTATTAATTAAATCATTAATCTCCGCATTTTCAGTTGGATTATATGTCTCTAAAGTACTTAAAATTTTATTTAGCTCAACGTCATCGACATACTTTAAATCAACCCAAAATTTTTTATTTTCACATTCCACTTTTCCTATCGATTTATTAGGGAAAATCATTAACAATTTATAGATATCGTTTTCATTATTTACTTTAGTTTTAAATTGGCTATCCACAAATAATTCTTTATCTCTTGGTAATGTTACCTCATACTCAACGTTATATCCGACATCTAAATCCGACGATTTCATAAATCCAACAAATCTTTCTTTTTTATAAAGTAATTCGTAAAATTCATCATTATAATTGATTAGACCTTTGGACGTTAAATACTTTTTTTGAATATCTTCTGTAAATGATTTTGTAAAATTGTATTTGATATTTAATTCATTTTGAATATTGGCGCCTTCTTTAAGAAAAACAATTTCGTTAGTTTTGTTATAAACGTAATATGAACTTTCTAAATTCACCCAACCAATTTCTCTTTTTCCTTTTATAAAACCAAATAATCTATCATTAATCATTCTAGTACTTAACACTTTATACACTTTATGATTAAAGGGTTCAACTGTCCCTAATTCTTCAGTTAAACCTTCGTCTCTATACAAAAATTGATTATTAGGTTCATCCAAAAAAATATTGAAAAGAATATCATTCGTAATAATATAGTCTCTTAACCCTCGCATAAATTAACCTCTCATTTGAAAATATTAAAATAAAAAGAGTTTGTAAAATTTCAACTCGGCAAACTATATAAGATTCATTGACCGAATATTGTATTTTTACAAACTCGTTTTAACTACTAATTATTTTTCATCAAATTCGTACAAGTTTCCGTAATTGTAATATTGAACAGTTTCAAATTCAGTTTGCACCACATTTTTAGTGTCAAAAATCACTTTGTCTTTCATAGCACTAAAATCAGCATCTGTTAAATGTTTAAATTCTGAATGATCACTTAAAATTAAAACTAAAGAGGCATCTGTTACTGCTTTATTAATATCTTTTTCAACAAAATCTAATTTAACATGCGGATCATAAGTCACAACTTCTAGACCTTGTTGTTGACGTAATAACTCATAAATATCAAATGCTGGAGATTCGCGAATGTCATCAACATCTCCTTTATAAGTTAATCCAAAGACAACAATTTTATTGCCATTTAATGTTTGAATCATATTTTTCGTTTTCTCTACAACATACTCAGGCATAGAGCGATTGACTTTACGCCCTGTTTGAATAAGCGGAGAGTTTTCAGGATCTTTAGCGATAATAAAATAAGGATCCACCGCTAAACAATGACCTCCAACACCTGGACCTGGTAGATGAATATTCACACGTGGATGTTTATTAGCCATTTCAATCACGTCTAATACATTAATGTTTAAATTATTACTAATCTTAGCCAGTTCATTAGCTAACGCAATATTTAAATCACGATATGTATTTTCCATTAATTTACTCATTTCAGCCGTACGTGCATTCGTTTCTATCATTTCACCTTTTACAAAGGTACTGTAGACACGTTTACCTGCTTCAACACACGCAGGAGTGATACCACCAATAATACGGTTATTATTAATTAATTCTTCTAAAATTTTTCCTGGTAAAACTCTTTCAGGACAATGTACAAGGTATAAATCTTCTCCGATTGTAAATCCTTGTTCTTCTAGTAATGGTTTTACATGGTCATCCATTGTTCTAGGGGCAATCGTAGATTCTACAATCACTGTATTACCTTTTTTTAAATATGGAATAATACTTTTTGTCGCAGCCATCACAATTGAAATGTCGCATGATTCATATTGATCATCGTTATTTGGTGTTGGGACGGCAATAATATAAGCATCCGCTTCTTCAGGGGTTTGAGAGGCTTTGAACTTACCTGTTGCTAAAACTTCTTCATATGCTTCTTGTAAGCCTGGCTCCTCGATATGAATATGTCCTTGATTTAGACTTTGTACAGCTTTTTCATTAATATCAACACCAACAACGTCTACACCATGTTTGGCGAACATTATAGATGTTGGTAATCCGATATATCCTAATCCAACAGTAGTTAATTTCATTTCATACACCCTTTAAGTTAGTTATTTTTTTCAAATATCTCACTATTATTAATTCCTCTTTAATTGTTCATTAAAACAATCTTAAATTCAATGTTTAAAGTGCAATTTACGGCACAATTAACAGTATATTTGTTTGGAATTAACTTTGAGATTACATTCTTTACAACTATTTAACATTTTTTTGGTTTTTACTACTTTAGAAATGATATATTTTATATACCCTTTTCATCGACACCCAAATATAAAATTACTTTTATATAAAGTATAAAAATTAAAGAGCACGAGAAATACGTTCTTAGCATCACCCCGTGCTTTATAATATTTTTTATTAAACTCCTAATTTAAAAGAACACCCCAAATATATCACTATTAGGCTTGTAGTTATTCTTGCCATCGCTAAAACCAGTTTGAGCATAATAGCGTTTTCCATTCTTTTCAAAACCAATCCAAACGTAACCATCATTAACGTATTTATAATCATATATTAAGTATTGACCTTTTTTGAGCGTATCGAATTGTTTTCCATCATTGTTGGGCTCAGAGTAAATGGCAACACCTGAATCTTTAGTAACTTTAAAGCGTCCCATCTCATTTCTAAATGTGATACCAGAGTCTGTTTGGCGCCATTGGCTCATTTTTTCATTTTTATCAAATATAGTATCCGAGTAACTTAGATTTTCTATATTAACTTTATTAAAGTTTCCAAACGGCTGGGTTTGAGACTTAAATGATGTATGGTTATCACTAAAACCAACTTGTGCATAATAGCGTTTATTATTTTTTACATAACTAATCCATACATAGCCGTCATTAACATACTTATAATCATACGTCACTGTATCATTAACTTTGAGTTTATCCAGCATTTTTCCATCATTATCTGGATATCCATATACGGCTACTCCATCTTTTTTTGTGACATTAAAAACACCGTTTTCATATCTAAAAGTAACCCCTGAGTCAGTTTTCATCCAGTCACTCACTTTACTATCTGGATTGTAACCCGTATCAGATAGCGAATCGTAAATATTACTAGAATTAAAAATAGATTTTGCTCTTTGATAAGCACTCCTTCTTTTCTCAAGCGCATTATACCCTCCATTAATAATGCGTGTTATTTCTTCTACAGTAGCTCCGTTGCCAGCTAATGTATTCGCATTTGAGTGAATACTAAAGAACCAAGCTGCTGACTCCCAAGGATAAGTTTTTGAAACATAGCTATATCCCTTGGTTAGAACATTATTATCGTTAATATATGAAGCAAAACTTCTATAATTATTTTTACCTGTTAATTGGAGATACCCTGCACCTCTATAAAATGCGCCTTGACCAGGGCCGTTATTTCCTAACATATAATCTAAATAAGATAAATAGTTAGCATCTCCTAATTCATAGGTATACACTCCATTCCCAGATTCCGCCATAACCTGAGATAGAAAGTGGGCAATTTTTTCTGGACTATCAATATGGTACTTATTTAGTACTGCATTAAGTTGGTTTATATCTGTCTCACTCAGACTGCCTATCCAACCTAAACTGATTAATTGCTCTATTGTTAACTTAACGCGACGTTGTGCGCTAAAATTATTAAATAGCTTTTTTTCATTAGTGTAAGCACTTGTTTTTTGAGTAACATCGTCATTTTTTATAAAAGTATTTATATTTTTTTGCTTTTGATTAACGTCTAATAAATATTCATATATATCGTTTTTTGACATTTTCTCCCAATTACGCTTAACAAAACTTATTTTATCCTGATCTATATTTTGTTTCTTTAGATTGTCAATAAATTTTTCTTTATCATCAGATACTTTAGTTTCTTCAGTTCCATTGACTGCATGCTCACTTTTATTTGATAAATCTTTTGCAAAAGAAATATGAGTTGTTGTAAATAAATTTGATATGAGTAAACCCGAAACGATAATTGAATTGGTCATTAAACTTTTTTTATTCATATTTTACCTCCACCTTTTCTCGCTTATAAACATAACAACTATATGTAAATATAAAGTTTATTTAATATTAATATTCTATTCACACTACATTTTTGTACAATTTACAATAAAAATATAAATTATTTACAAGTATTTATAGATTGAGTGTTAGATTGAAAGCAAGAAAAAAATTATGAAGGAGACAAAATATGACTTTTAAGAAATCAAAGTTTAGTAAGGGATTAAAAGTAGGTCTTGGATCAATTGTCATAATTAGCGGTTTAACATACATCACTCCATCAATCAGTAACCAAATCACTTCTGATAATTCCTTAAAAAATTTCACTCACTCTATACAGAGCCTTGGCCTTAAGAATTTATTGAAAAACGAAACAGTTATGGCTGCGACTATCAATAAGGATACTTGGTCCCAGGTAGATGGCGTTAAATATTTACAAAACCATATTGGAGTGGGTGTAGATTTTGATGGGAAATATGGCTATCAATGTATGGATTTAGCCATTGATTATATGTACAAATTATCAAATGGAAATGTTCGTTTATTTGGCAATGCATACCAAGCGAAAAATAACAACCTCGGTAACTATGCTAAAGTATACAATAATACACCTGACTTTTTACCTCAGCCTGGAGACATTGTTGTGTGGTACCCGAGATGGTGGAACTCAAATTATGGTCACATTGGGATTATCAAAGAAGCTAATTTAAATAAATTCACCTCACTAGAACAAAACAAAAAGGGAGATTTAACATATGGTGAAGTTGGCAAATTAGGAACTCATGATTATTCCGATGTAGCTTATTTTATCCGTCCCAACTTCTCTGATGTGAATCATAACCCTGACACTTCTTATTCTGATACTAAATTAGATCCACAATCTGTTGTTGGTGATTGGTCTAAAACACGTAGTGGTATTACATTTAGAAATGAAAACGGCCAATTTACAGTAACCAAAAAAGAAGGTGCTGCTGTATACGGTGAACCTAACAATGACGGCAAGCAAGTCACTACGTTAAAACCTAATACAACGCTTAACTATGACTATAAATATGTGAATGATGGTTATGTTTGGGTTGGCTTTGAAAAAGAGGGTAAACGCTACTATGTGCAAACAGGCTTTAGCGATGGAAAAATAGGTTATAAGATTAATAGCCAACCATTCGGTGCTTTTACTAAGGTTAACTTTGGAGAAAATAGTTATTCAGACACACCATATAATAGTAATGCGATTACAACTGATTGGAGCAAAACTAAATCTGGTATTACCATGCGCTATGAAAATGGTCGATTTAAAGCAACTAAAGATTCTGGTGTCGCTATCTATTCTGAACCTAACAATGATGGAAAACAGTTCGATACACTCAAAAAAGGTCAATACTTAATATATGATTATAAATACATCAATGATGGTTACGTTTGGGTTGGCTTTGAAAAGAATGGAAAACGCTATTATGCACAAGTAGGCTTTAGTGACGGAAAATATGGCTATAAACCAAATACTCAACCATTTGGTCAATTTTATTAATCACACTCTTTTAAATCTATAACTCAACCTGAAAAAGCCCAACAGCTTACAAAACGAACTTAGCTGTTGGGTTTTATTTATAAATATGTTTCTTGAAATTCTTCAACAATTGCTTCAAAATCTGGCACTTTTAATGAAAAATAGATTTTCATTTTGGGTTCAGTCCCTGATGGTCGAATTGCGATAAAACCTTCTTCAAAAGTAAAACGAATCACATCTGAAACCGGAAAGTTCATTTTCGTCGTTTCATCTGTATCAAAATGATATATTGTCGACGTTTGATAATCTTCGATGGTCGAAAGTGTTAAACCGCACAGAGTAGACGCCTCAAAATTTCTAAATTCCGACATTAAAGTTTTAATCTTTTGTTGTCCGTTTTGGCCTTCATATTTAGGAGAGAGCGTTTTGTCTTCATAGCGTCCTACTTGTTGATAAATGTCTTCTAGGACGTTGAAAAGTGTCGTGCCTTTTTGATGAAATAACTGCTTATATTTAATTAATAACGGAATACACTGAATCGCATCTTTATCTCTAGAAAAATCTTGTAATAAATAACCATGACTTTCTTCGTATGCGAGTACGAGCTTATCATTTAAGCTTTCATGCTGGTGAAGTTGATCTGATATATATTTAAATCCAGTTAATACATCAATAACATTCAATCCTAAATATTTAGCTAATGCATCACTTGTCGCTCCAGTGACAATCGTCTTAATAATATAAGGCGTTTGGGTACAGTTCTTTAATTCTTGTGCACGCAAATAGGTTAAGAGTAGGCCTATTTCATTGCCATTAAAAAAGTAATATGTTCCATCTTCATACCGTTCTACTATCCCAAATCGGTCTGCATCAGGGTCTGTTGCGATAATTAAATCGGCATGCGCAAGCTCCGCCCTTTTTAATGCATGATCAAAGGCAACTGGGTCTTCAGGATTCGCAGTTTTACATGTCGGAAACGCCCCATCTGGGATTGATTGTTCTTCATCAATATCAAAATTAAGAAATCCTAATCGTTTTAAAATTGTGGCACTTAGCGGTAAACTCGTCCCATGTAAACTTGTTAAAAGTATATGCGCGCCTTGGTCCTGTATGCCTTCATACATTGCAACGACATGTTCTATATAGCTCTCTGTTACAGACTGGGGTAAGTAACGAATCAATCCTTGCTTCATGAGCGCATTCCAGTCGTTTGATTCTATATTCAAAGCAGAGTCAATTTGGTTGATGGTGTCACTTAATGCTTCTGAGGCTTCAGGCATTAATTGCCCGCCTTCACTGTTATAAACTTTAATTCCATTATAATCGCTCGGGTTGTGGCTTGCTGTAATCATCACCCCTGCATCCGCTTTCAAATAGCGCACGGCAAAAGAGAGCTCTGGGGTTGATTTATAATCTTCGGAAATCATTACGTACACAGATTGCGTCGCGAGGACTTTTGCCATTTCTATCGCAAATTCCTTTGATAAAAAACGTGTATCATAATGGATTACGACGAACGGTTCTACATAGTGACGACGTAAAAGTTGCGCTAATCCTTGTGCCACTTTACGCACCGTGAATTTATTTAGCCTTCCAGGACCTAAACCAAATTTACTTCTAATGCCGGCAGTCCCAAATTTTAATTGTTCTTCGAAAGCAGCATTGCGTTCTGCTTCGTCTTGTTGTTGATAGAAATCTTTGACGAGACTTTCATCTAAACGTGACCTCCATTGTGCTTTCAAAATGCGCACCTTCCTTAATTTATGTATTTATCGTTCCATATCGCCCTTATTATACATGAACTTTTTATGCGATGCGAAACAATCTCTCACTTTAAAAACGCCATCAAAATTTATCTCTAAGTGAATTTGATGGCTGTCTCACTTTCAGTTGGCACTATGTTCCTATCCTGTGCCCTATTTCAAATAGCTAACTCATTATAGTAGTAGGATTTATTATCTTTTATACGGCCTTTTATACTTGTAATACACTTTACTTCTATTTCAATGAATTTGTGTTAAAATCATTGAAGTACAGTGATACTTTCCTTTACAATAAAGTATCATATAGATAAAATACACTTTTTTTAGGAGCAACTTACAATGAACAAAGCCTTGAAATACCTGTTATATGCGCTTGTCCTCATCTTAGTAATTGTTCCTGCAATATTCGCTTATATTTTATTTAATTCGTCAAGAGATGCTTTTGACGATTCTTTTTCGCAAAATGACAAAAGAGAATCAGTACTTAGAAAGCATAAAGTTAATCCCACAACTGATCCTGTATCTATTTTATTTTTAGGTATCGATGATAGTAGTGCTCGCCGTGAAAACGGACAAAGCGTTGAACAGTCTAGAACAGATGCCATGATTTTATCAACATTGAATCCTGATAAAAATCAAATTCGCTTGTTAAGCATTCCAAGAGATACATTGAGCTATATTCCAGAAGTGGGCTATTATGATAAAATCACACATGCTCATGCCTATGGCGGACCTAATGCCTCTATGGATACAGTAGAAAAAGCATTAAATGTACCTGTTGACTATTATGTACGAATCGACATGGATGCCTTTGCTCAAACCGTTGATGAACTTGGCGGCATTGAGTACGATGTCCCTTACGACTTAAATGAGCCTAACAGATCAGACAACGGTCGAATTAAATTAAAAAAAGGGAAGCAAGTTTTAAATGGTGAAGAAGTTCTTGCGGTGACACGCACGCGTAAACAAGACTCTGATTTAAAACGGGGTCAACGTCAAATGGAAGTGCTCAAGATCTTATTTAAAAAAGCCCAAGAAACACAATCCCTTCATAAGTTAGACGACATCATTGAAATTGTAGGAAAAAATTCTAAACATAATCTATCGTATGATGAAATACGAGCGCTCGCAACGGACTACCTTGTTAAAGATACTGATATTAAAACAGAACAACTCAAAGGTGAAAACGAACTTTTAAATGGTATCTATTATATTAACCCAGATGTGGATGCTTTAATTAAAACAGCTAATCGACTTAGAAACGATTTAGGAATAGATTCGATTAAAGATAAAAATGAATTTATGTTGGTTCGTGTAAAAAATGCCTTTGGCGAAATCCCACCACTGGTGAATATTGAAGACAGTCTTAGCAATCCAAATTCAGAAACTGAGACAGAGTCATCGCGCAATCCATCAAATGAAACACCTACAAATCAACCTGATGTAAACTCAAATGAGGCTACGCCACCTGTACAACAAAATGAACCATCAGCAGAACCTCAGTCACCTAACAATCAATACAGCAGTCAACCGCCCGTTCAGAATGATCTAAACACGCAAGAACAAACGACTGCACCTGTATACTAAAAAGGAGGTATATGAGATGTCACGCCACACATACGAAAAAATTAATCAAATCAATGGGATGTTTACGATGTTAGAACAACAAATCATCCATAGTAAAGATATGGCACATTTTCGTTCTGAACTATTTTACGTTAATCACGCACATCGTGAAAATTATGAAGCCCTCCTCCTCTATTATTCTGATAGTGAAACAAATCCTGTCATCAACGGAGCTTGTTATATTGTCGCTCTGCCTGAAATATTTGATGCGATTGATGTATTTGACTCACCTTTACCTTTTTCATGGGTCTATAATGAAAAAGGCTTAACAGAAGAAATGCAAAAGCTGAGCGTCCCTATTCAATATCTTGTTGCCGCAGCATTAGAAGTCACAGATGTTAACATTTTCAAACCTTCAGGCTATACAATGGGAATGAATAATTGGAATTTAGTTCAAATGCGCATCTTTTGGCAATATACAGCGCTCGTTAGACAAAATGCTGAATAATCCTAAATAGATAAATCATTCGGGAGACTACTGACAATCAACAGTAGTCTCTTTTTTATAGAACGAAAAAAATGCTTTGCTTCTGCTACTAGTTATTTTAAAATAGGAGCAATCATGAAATGGAGGGATTCGATGATTAAAAAAGTTGAAACTAATCAAGAATATAACGACGCGTTATCTATTCGAAAGGCTGTGTTTATCGAAGAACAACAGGTCCCTGCTGAAGAAGAAATCGACCAATTCGAGGACAGTGCTACACACTTTATTGCATATGATGATCATGGTCAACCTCTTGCAACAGCAAGATATCGCGAGGTTGACGGAGTGGTTAAAGTCGAACGCGTTGCAGTAGCTAAAAATGCTCGTGGATTGGGTTTAGGAAAAAAACTCATCACTTTCTTGGAAAATGATGCGATACAACAAGGTTATCTCGAATTTAAGCTTGGTGCACAAACCCATGCTGTCCCTTTTTATGAATCATTAGGCTACATCACTTATGGAGAAATCTTTATGGATGCCAATATCCCACATTTAAATATGTATAAAAAAGTATAAAACACAAAAATCAATATCTCTGTAACATTTCTTGTAATAATTTACAAAATCAATATATATAAATGTTTTAATCTAATGCATTTCGGGGGACGATTATTAAAATTAAATTACAATACAATTAAAATCACCATTTGCGATTTCTGACACTATATAATGAACTCAATCAACTTTATACTATCTTAATGATTAAAGGGGTAATGAAATGGTAAAAAAAATTGGGTATAAAACACCTTCTATTATTGCATTGACGATTGCGGGAACAGCGATTTCAGCACATCATGCTGACGCAGCTGAAAACACGACACAACAAGCACCTGAGAAAGTCATTGACAGTGAAAATGCTTTACAACAGGCAGAACAAGCAAAATCAGCGACAACGTCTCAACAGGCTACTATTTCCGGCACACAATCTTACCAAGACCCGACGCAAGTCACTACAAATGAAACGACTACTCCAACTCAAGCCAACGATACAACATCAACAAGTGATGTTTCTTCAACAACTACAAATACAACTGAAGATAGTCATATTAACTTACATAACGAGGCACAAGTTTCACCAGAAGCTTATCACCAATCAACGGTAAACGAAGCTTCAGCATCAAATGACGCTTCTACTGAGACGCTTTCTAACAATACATCTAAGATTCAACCAAATACTGACGCATCTGTAAATACTGAAGCGACTTCAAATAATACTACAGCTGAGACACTTTCTAACAATACAACAGATGTTCCAACAAATACTGACGCATCTCTGAAAACTGAAGCGACTTCAGATGACACTGCAGCTGAGACGCTTTCTAACAATACATCTGAGATTCAACCAAATACTGACGCATCTGCAAATACTGAAGTGACTTCAAATGATACTACAGCTGAGACACTTTCTAACAATACAACAGATGTTCCAACAAATACAGACGCATCTCTGAAAACTGAAGCGACTTCAAATACAGACACAACAAAGACACAAACACAACCTGAACAAGCATCTGTGGCACCATCTTCTGCTGAAACATCAAAACAGTCACAACTTTCTAGTGAAAATAATACGAATTCAAACCCATCTTTAACTGCTAAACAAAATACGTATGCGACTCAGTCAAATGACACAGACATTAATGCTAATCCAGATGGTCCTACACCTCCTCGTGTAGGTGGCAAAGGTGGACCTGCGACATTATCCTTAAATTCTAGTAATACAGGGACAACTGCGTTCCGTTCTGCAGGCACTACTGCGTTACGCGCAACTGCACCCGCAGCCTATAAACCACAAGTGTCATCTCAAATTAATGATTACATTCGTAAACAAAACTACACTGTTCCTACTTATGAGGAAGATTTTTCAAGTTACTTTCCTAAATATGGCTACCGTAACGGTGTAGGACGTCCTGAAGGAATCGTAGTGCATGATACTGCTAATCCAAATTCAACTATTGATGGTGAAATCAGTTATATGAAACGTAACTATCAAAGTGCTTTTGTCCATGGATTTATTAGTGATCAACGCATTATTGAAACCCAACCTACTGATTATCTTTCATGGGGTGCAGGACCAAATGCTAACGAACGTTTCATTAATATAGAACTCGTTCACGTCTATGGTTATGATAATTTTGCGCGTCAAATGAATAACTTTGCGGATTATGCAGCAACAAACTTACAATATTATAACTTACGTCCTGATAGTGCTGAGTATGATGGTCAGGGAACTGTATGGACACATGATGCTGTGTCACGATTCTTAGGAGGTACAGACCATTCTGACCCTCATGGTTATTTACAATCACGTGGTTACTCATATAACGAATTGTATGATTTAATTAACGAAAAATATATGGTTAAGATGGGCTTAGCTTCACCAGCATACTCAACAGGCGGCACTACAACGCCATCAACACCGTCAACGCCAAGTACAACTCCTTCGTCACCATTAACAGTAAATAAAGATACGGGTGTCGGACGCATTAAAACAACAAATAGCGGACTTTATACAACTGTCTATGATCAAGCAGGTAAGAAAACATCAGCAACGAATCAAACATTGAATGTCACAAAAAAAGCATCTCTAAATGGCAATAACTTCTACCTCGTTTCTGATTATAATACAGGTTCTAACTTAGGTTGGGTCAAACAATCTGATGTAGATTATCGCACAAGCCAACCTGCTAAAACTATCAACCAATCATACACAATTCCAGCCGGAACTGTACTCTATAGTGTGCCTTGGGGTACAAATGCACAAGTTGCTGGGAAAGTGAGTGGCACAGGTGCTCAAAACTTCAAAGCGACACAACAAAAACAAATTGCGAACAGTGTTTATATTTACGGCACTGCAAACAACTTGTCTGGTTGGGTGAATCAATCCGTATTAAAAGCACCTACAAATCAACTCAAAGTTACTGCTGATACAGGTGTAGGTCGTATCAAAACGACAAATAATGGGCTCTATGCCTCTGTTTATGATGCTAATGGCAAGAAAACATCAGCAACGAATCAAACATTAAATGTGACGAAAAAAGCCTCTCTTAATGGCGACCAATTTTATTTAGTCACAGATTACAATAAAGGTACGAATTTAGGTTGGGTGAAACAATCTGATGTGGAATACCGCACAAGTCAACCTGCGATTAAAATCAGTAAAAACTTCACAATTCCTGCAGGTACAAAACTTTATACGGTGCCTTGGGGGACAAGTGCTCAAGTCGCTGGTGCGGTAAGCGGTACAGGTGCTCAAAACTTTAAAGCGACACAACAAAAGCAAATTGCGAATGCTGTTTATATTTATGGGACTGCAAACAACCTCTCTGGCTGGGTGAACCAAACGTTATTATCAGCACCTAAAGCAACACAACAAGTTGCACAAGCGGTTTCACAAATTGGTCAATTAAAGCCTACGACATCAGGTATGCGTGCAACAATCTATGATTCAACTGCGAAAGATGCAAAACAGTATGCGAATCGCACATATAAAGTTACAAAAACCGCTTCTGCAAATAACCAAAACTTTGTATTATTACAGAGCGCAAATAATACACCACTTGGATGGTTTAAAGCTGAAGACGTCAATACACGTGCATTAGGTAAAGAAGTCCCTACTTCAGGACAATATACTGTGAATGCAACAACATCGGGTTTATATGCGATACCGTGGGGAACTTCAAATCAACGTATCGATACTTTGAAAAATCTATCAAATCGTACATTCAATGCAACGAAATCTGTTTTAGTGGGTAAAGATACTTACCTCTTTGGTAATGTGAATCAAAAAATGGGTTGGATAAACAAAAATGACTTAGCCGCTAAGGCAGTCACACAACTCAAAGCAGCACCAACACAAATTAAAACACTTACTAAACCTGAATATTATGTCGTTTATAACCGTAATGGTCAATATTACACTAATGCAGGTGATACAAACGCAAAAGGTAACTTATCAAGCTATTATGAAAGTATTTTTAAAGTACAACGCTCAGCTATCATTAATGGTGTGACATGGTACTACGGTCAGTTTAATGACGGGACACGTGCGTGGATTAAATCATCAGACTTGCGTACACAACTTACACGCTACTTTAACTCGCCGTATACTTTTAACCAAGCTGTAGATACACAAATGAATTTGTCATATAAACCACAAGTTCAGCATGTCGCTGGTCAATGGGTGGATGCATCACGTACTGAAGTAGCTAATGCTATGAATCCGTCACTTATTGAAAAAGACCCAACTCAAAAATACCAATTCCTTAAATTGGACAAATATCAAGGGTTAGATGCTGCTCAATTAGATAAATTACTTGTAGGCAAAGGCATTTTAGCTGGTCAAGGCGCAGCATTTAAAGAAGCGGCACAAATGAATAATATTAATGAAATTTACTTAATTTCACACGCTTTATTAGAAACAGGTAACGGAACTTCAACACTTGCCAATGGTGGATATGTGGATGCTAACAATAAAGTGGTCACAAACGCTCCGCGCAAATTCTACAATATGTTTGGTATCGGCGCGGTCGATACAGATGCGATTCGTGGTGGTTTTAAAACTGCTGAAGCTTATGGTTGGAACACTGTGAGCAAAGCCATTATCGGTGGTGCATCATTTATTAAAGACCGTTACATTGGCATCGGACAAAATACGTTATACCGTATGAGATGGAATCCTAATAACCCAGGTACACATCAATATGCTACAGATATTAACTGGGCGCACCATAATGCTGCGCGTATGAAACAATTCTACGATCAAATTGCAGCTGTAGGTAAATTCTTTGACGTTGATCATTACAAAAAGTAAATCTAGTATATAAATGTTAGGAGCCAAGACGAAACGAAGTCTTGGCTCATTTAGATTATTGAAATGCATTGTTCGTTGTATGCTTCGTAAAAACCACTTTCTAAAGCCACGTATCTCAAGCGTAATTTTAAAACGTTAATATAGATCGTCCTCTCACTCATAATATCTAAGGTCATAGTTACTGTGACTGATTCAAGTACGTATGCCTTATGATGTCTCATGTTTAAAAATTCAAAATTGACTCTAACGCTCTAGTCATTGGATACTTCAGATGCGTGATAAAAATATAACACCGCTTAGAAAAATAACCCTTTCTCTTTGTTTAAATATGATAGGAACCCCTTTTAAATTGCATTGTCCCTATCATTTGTAATACATTTATAGTAACGATTTTAAAAGGAGTATTTGTCTTATGGCACATGGAATCCAGCGTGATGCATTTTTTGATAATGCCCGTGCAATACTTATTTTTTTAGTTGTTTTTGGACATTTGATACAACCGTATACAGATACACACTCGGCGATAAATGCATTGTATTTAACGATATATAGTTTTCATATGCCTGCCTTCCTTTTTATTTCAGGATATTTTGCTAAAAACGTAGGGAAAGCCGGCTATATCGAAAAAGTAGGGAAAAAGTTACTTGGGCCTTACCTCATCTTTTTTGCATTTTTCTCGATATATTATTTTATTACAGGAAAAAATAGTACGATTGATTTAGATCCATTTGACCCTGTATTTGCTTTATGGTTTTTACTGACCTTGTTCTTTTTTAACGTCATCATTGTGATTGTGAGAGATTATAAACCGATTATTGTTTTGCCTATCGCCATTTTGATTGCGGTATTAGCCGGATTTTCATCCAATATCGATGGCTATTTAAGTTGGTCACGTACATTAGTATTCTTCCCTATTTTTTACATTGGGTATATTCTTGATGGTGGCTTTAGTCGTTGGATTAGATGGAAAAAGTTTGTGCCGATCTCTATGTTTATTCTCATCTTCTTCTATATCGGGTATTATATTCACCCAATTAGTTCATCATGGTTACTTGGAAGTTCTCCGTATGCTAATACAGAGGGATGGAATGTGATATGGAGTCCTTTAAAACGGTTAACACTTTATATGATAATCTTTTCATCTATGTTTGCCTTTTTAAATTTAGTCCCTACGAGAAAGTTCAAATGGACCTATATTGGTTCAAGAACGATGTATGTCTATTTGTTACACGGGTTATTTATAGGGATTATACGTGGTCATAATCTCTTTGCATTCATTGATCACCCTGCCCTTGGTCTTCTTTATAATTTTATTTTATCTTTGTTTATTGTATGGCTATGGTCAACCAATTTTATCGCCAAATGGATGAATCCTTTCGTCCATTTGCAAAAACCTTCACAATTTAAACCTTATCCGTAAACAAATCAAGAGAAGTTGTTCAAAGTATGATATGCTTTGAAATAACTTCTCTTTTTTTAGGATGTGATGTTATGAAACTTGAACTCAATGAACAATCTAAATATTTGAAAGCACCTTCTATACGACAATTCTCAAGCCGAATTAGTCAAATCGAGGATGTGATTAACCTGACTGTAGGTCAACCTGATTTTGAAATGCCTCAAGTTGTAAAAAATGCTTATCAACAAGCAATCTCTGACAACCTCACGACATATTCTCACAATAAAGGGTTAATTGAAACTCGTCAGGCCGTCTCGCAATTTCTAAAAACCCGCTATAACGTCAACTATGATGCTGAATCCATTATTATGACGAACGGGGCATCAGAAGCGTTGGACACGAGCTTACGATGTATTTTAAACCCAGGGGATGAAGTGCTTTTACCAGGACCCGTTTACGCCGGGTACATCCCATTAATTCAATCATTAGGGGGCGTCCCTGTATTTGTCGATACGCGCCAAACACAATTTAAATTAACCCCCTCTTTAATCGAAAGTCATATGACCGCAAAAACAAAAGTGGTCTTACTCAACTATCCTTCTAACCCTACTGGTGCGACATTGAGTTTTGACGAAGTTAAAGCGCTTGTCGATTGCTTAAAAAAATATGAGGTGTTTGTGATTAGTGACGAAATATACGCTGAAAATACATTTAATCAAACACACACTTCTTTTGCCCAATTTGAAGCGCTTAAAGACCAATTACTTCTTATTAATGGATTAAGCAAATCACACTCAGCAACTGGGATTCGCATGGGGTTTTTAGCGGGCCCTTTATACATCATTGAAAAAATGACATTCATGCACGCCTACAATTGTATTTGTGCGAATGTTCCGGCACAAGTGGCAACAGTCGCTGCGCTGTCTGAAGGCGTAAATGCCCCTCAACGCATGAATGCGGCGTACACTGAACGAAGAGATTACTTAGTGGATGCTTTAACTAAAATGGGATTTGAACTAGAATCTATTCCCCAAGGCGCATTTTATATTTTTCCAAAAATCACACGTTTTACTGAAAACGACTATGATTTTTGTGTAGAAGTTTTGGAAAAAGCACGGGTAGCGATGGTGCCTGGTTCTTCCTTTACCGAATATGGAAAAGGTTATGTACGTATTTCTTACGCCTATCATCTAGATGCGTTAAAAGAAGGCATGAAACGACTTAAGACGTATCTTGACACCTATTATCCACAAGCATAAACCTTATTGCTTACACATAAAAACGCCTTTCAAAGTTTGCATTGTCTACTTTGAAAGGCGTTTGTTTAATATATCATATCTTAATTAAAAGTTTATGGGAATTTAGGGAATTGGTCGAAATCTGGTGAACGTTTTTCTTTAAACGCATCTCGACCTTCTTTTGCTTCATCAGTTGTATAGTATAATAACGTTGCGTCACCCGCAAATTGTTGTAAGCCTGCTAATCCGTCTGTATCTGCATTCATCGCTGCTTTTAAGAAACGTAAAGCTGTTGGTGAATGTTGTAAAATTTCTTTACACCATTGAACAGTCTCATCTTCAATTTTATCTAAAGGAACAACAGTATTTGCCATTCCCATATCTAACGCTTGTTGTGCATCATATTGACGGCATAAGTACCAAATTTCACGTGCCTTTTTATGACCAACAATACGTGCTAAATAACCAGAACCATAACCCGCATCGAAAGAACCGACTTTTGGTCCTGTTTGACCGAATTTAGCATTATCTGCCGCAATCGTTAAATCACAAACCACTTGAAGTACGTTACCGCCACCAATAGCGTAACCTTTAACCATTGCAATGACAGGTTTAGGAATGACACGAATCAAACGTTGTAAATCTAATACGTTTAAACGTGGAATTTGGTCGTCACCGACGTATCCGCCGTGGCCTCGCACTTTTTGGTCTCCGCCAGAACAAAATGCTTTGTCCCCTTCACCTGTTAAGATGATCACACCGATACGTTCGTCATCTCGTGCACGTGTGAATGCGTCAATCATTTCTTGAACCGTATTGGGTGTGAAAGCATTATGTACTTCTGGACGGTTAATCGTTACTTTAGCGATACCTTCAAAATATTCATATTTAATTTCTTTATATTCTTTTAATGTTTCCCATTGTCTAGCCATGGTTGCCCTCCTTATTTAAACCATTAATAAACGCTAATGTTATTGTATCAAATTTTGTCGCATCTTCCACATGAACCGTATGTCCAACACTTGGGACAATTTCTAATTGAGCGTCAAAGAGTTGTTCTTGCATACGTTGTGCAATTTCTATAAACTTCTCATCCCATTCTCCAACTATTAGTAACACAGGCAATTGGAGAACCTCTAATTCATTCCAAAGTGGAGGCATTGCGCCTGTCCCGTAATCACGCAAAGCTTTCGCCAATCCTTTTGGAGATTGACGTAAGCGCATCTCACGAATACGATGACGTTCTACGTCAGATAAAAAGCGCTGTGACTGGAAAAGTGGCAACTGTTCCCAGTCGTTCACAAAAGTTTCTAAGGGAGCTATATCAAGCACTCTCGCTCTAGCCTCATCAACTTGTTGTCGCTCAATACGTTGGGCCTCTGTTTGAATTCCTGGAGAACCGCTCTCTAAAATCAAGCCGTCAAGGGTTTCTGGGTACCGACATGCATAATAAAGTGCAACTCTTGCCCCCATGGAATACCCATGTAAAACCGTTTTACGCTTTTGAACTTTCATTACAATTTCATGCAATGCACGGCTAATCCATTGAAAATCCCATAATTGATGGTCATCTGAGATATCTTCTCCATGCCCAGGTAAATCTATCGTAACAACATGGGTCTTTTGAGTTAACGTTGCAATATGCTGGTCAAACGTTGAACTGTCGCTTATAAACCCATGCAACATAATGAGCACGGTTTCCGATGTCTGTTTTGCCTCATAAATTTTATAGTGTAACATTGACAACCTCGCTTAATTTTTCATAGAGTTCTTGATGCGCCTCATAGTTAGATGCACGTTCTGTCATAATTTCATAGAGTGTCGCTGACATCGCATTTAACTCAGCGTATTCAAATGATTGGATATCTGTAAAACGTTTATATCCCAATTGATACAAATGCGCTGTATTTTCAAAATCGAGTCCCGTCGGTGTTCCAAACAAGCGTTCAAAATGTGGACCCGCTGCTTTTTTCTGAGGTAAATATGAAAAAATTCCGCCACCATCGTTATTGACTAAAATAATATTCATATGAATGTCATTTAATTTTGACATGAGCAGTCCATTCATATCATGATAAAATGCGATATCACCAATCAATAAAGTCACTTTTTTATGTACCGCCATCCCGAGTGCTGTAGAAACAACACCATCAATTCCATTAGCCCCTCGATTCGCATAAACACTGAACTTACGATTAAAATACAAATTATCGATATCTCGAATAGGCATGCTGTTACTTACAAAAAGATGATCCGTCTCATCCAGTTTATCTAACAAGCGAGAAATGTAGCCGGCTTCATCTGAGGCTTGTTTTTGATGCGTTGAAATAATGTCGCGCGCTTGAATTTCTAATTTTTGCCAATGCTTCAACCACACTTTACGATAAGTACTTTCTAATGTGTTGAGAGATCTAAAGAAATCATTCGCTGACATTTCATAAAAGTAATCAGGCATTTTAGGAAAAGCATCGATGTCTTTACTATTTTGAATAAGAATTTGCGATGCATTAGTTTGTTTTAACCATTGATTCAACTTTTTAGAGACCACCGGTTTTCCTACACGAAGAACAAAATCTGCTTCTAAGGCTAAACCAGATCGTAATAATAAATCATAAGTCGCCACCACGTTAGGATGTTCTGTACGTCGAATTGGATTTAAAGGATCCGCTAGTATAGGTAAATCATATTCAGTCGCAAAAGTTAACAGTTGAGACACATCTTGATGTTGCATGTCCCCCACAATAATGAGTCCTTTGACTTGTTTTAATATGGATTGGATGGGTGTTGGATCAATCGCTTTTTGGTATTTTGGTAACGTGTACTTATGCGTTGTTAACAAATCTGTCCGTGACCAGTCTGGTGTAAGTGGTTCTCTAAAAGGCAAGTTAAAGTGAACGGGTCCTTGATGCGGGCCGACAAAATATTGGCTTGCTTTTTGCAGTTGATAGCGATTAGCTTCCAGAGTGTACGCTGTGCCATCTGCTATAGGCATATCAAATTGAAAACGCACATAATTTTCGAACATATTGACTTGATTGATGGCTTGTGGTGCCCCTACTTCACGCAGTTCGTGTGGTCGATCACTCGTTAAAACGACTAGTGGCAAACGGCTAATATGACTTTCCGCTACTGCAGGAACATAATTCGCTGCTGCCGTGCCAGACGTACAAACGAGCGCTACAGGCTTTTGACTCCCTTTGATTAAACCGAGCGCAAAGAAAGCAGCACTGCGTTCATCTGGATGTATCCAAGTTTTTAGTTCAGGATGACATTCGCAAGCAATCGCTATCGGCGTCGAGCGTGATCCTGGACTAATGACCACTTCCCTCACTCCATATGCGTAAAGTTCAGAGACAAAATGAAATACTTGTTCAGTTAATTGTTGTTGTGCGTGCGTCAATTTAGTTCACCCCTAATGCGTCCATCATCGGACTAAATTTCAAAGCCGTTTCAGCAACCTCTGCCTTGGCATCAGAATCTTTCACAATGCCTGCCCCCGCAAATAATAACGCTTGGTTACCTTGAATCAACATGGAACGAATCGCAACGATAAATTCACTGTCATCATACATGTCTATCATGCCAACAGGAGCACCGTAAAGTCCACGCGCATTAAATTCATGTGCATCTATGTAAGTCATCGCTTGTGCTTTTGGATAACCCCCTAAAGCCGGCGTTGGATGCATCACATCAATGAGTTCAATATAGTTGGACGTTGCGAGTGTCCCTGAAATTTCTGTATATAGATGATACAAATGATCATTTTTTAAAATACTTGGTGTTTTGTTGTAGTTCACATTTTTAACAAATGGCTTGATATCTTCTAAAATACTCTCCACAACAATGTGATGCTCCCCTAGATTTTTATCATCTTGCAAAAAGGCGTGAACGCGCGTTTTATCTTGTTGTGGATTTGGTGTTCGTTTGATGGTACCTGCCACAGCTTTAGTAGAGAGCATCCCCTCTTGCACTTTAAAGAGTTGTTCTGGCGTTTGTGATATAAAACAATCCTCCCCAGACTCTAAAACAAACAAATAGCTGTTTTTTTCATTTTTAAGTGCTTTTTCTAACACCAAAGCAATATCAATTGATGTATTAAACTCTATTGCGCGTCGACGAGACAGAACGACTTTTTCATCTGTATCAAGCTGACGAATTGTGTTAGCAACTAACTGTTCCCACTCTTCGACGTCTAAATCCATTTGACGACAGACCTGTTGTTCTTCAGGTGTGACAGAGGCGTTGTCGTCATTTAATGTATTAAAAAAAGTTTCCCATTCTTTAAACGTTTCATAATGAAATTGCTCAACTGGGACAGTATAAGTTAAATACGTTTCTCCTTTTACATGAGAAACTAAAATTTCAGGTAAAATAAAATGGTTCATCCCAAATTGATGCCATTCCGAACTTGTTCGTTTCGTTGAAAATTGAAACCCTCCACAGATTCTTAAATGATGTCTTTCAGACTGTGGATGTATGAGTGCGATATCATTTTTAAACTGATTCCATTCCTCAAAAATAGAACGCTTATTCTGTTTATTATTTTTAAACTCCTTGGCAACGCGACACCCAAAATAAGCTGTTTCATTATCATTCAGCCGAAAATAAAAGCGGTTACCCGCTTCTTGATTGGTCTTTTTAAATAATGTAACTGGATCCAATGTACGTGATAAACGCACCTCTATGGATACCCAGGTTTTCGATGTGTGCGCTATTGCGTCAATGATTTCCTGCTCACCAACGTCAACAGTCATCTTTCTCTCACTTCTTTCTCATAATCATAATCCCATTAACAATCATTTTAACATTTTTTAATGTTAAATGTGTGGAACATTGCTTAATTCATAGAGTTTGTTATTGATTTCATACATAAACTTTTCTATACTGTTTTTGTATTAACAATATAATTAATCGAGGTTTTGATCTATATGGTGAATCAATTTAAGCAACATTCAGCCTTTCATAAGTACTGGTTGTTAATGCGTCCGCACACGCTAACTGCTGCTATTATTCCAGTGTTGGTCGGTACTGCACTCGCAAAAATCTTTCAACTTGGGAGTGAAGATCGCATTAATATTGGATTATTTCTAGCAATGTTGCTCGCTTGTCTTCTTATTCAAGCAGCAACAAATATGTTTAACGAATATTACGACTTTAAAAAAGGCCTCGATGACCACGAATCAGTAGGTATCGGTGGCGCAATCGTCCGACATGGAATGACTCCTAAATCTATCTTCAACTTAGCGATTGCCTTTTACGTCATCGCAGCGATTTTAGGTCTCTTTATAGCAGCTCAAACGTCATTTTGGCTTATCCCTGTAGGACTCATTTGTATGGCTATTGGGTATTTGTACACAGGTGGCCCTTTTCCGATTTCATGGACACCCTTTGGTGAAATTTTCTCAGGGTTATTCATGGGCATGATTATCATTTTAATTGCCTTCTTTATTCAAATCGGCCATGTCGAAGGGTTTGCGGTTTGGATGAGTATTCCAATAGTGATTACAATCGGTCTTATCAATATGGCGAACAACATACGAGATCGTGTCAAGGACCGACAAAGCGGCCGACGTACATTGCCTATTTTGTTAGGTAAGCGTCTTTCTTTAATTGTTCTTGCAGTAATGTATGTAATCGCATATGTATGGGTGATTTATACCGTGTTTTTTGTCGCAGGAGGCTCTATTTTCTATTTACTCGTTTTACTGAGCTTTCCTTGGCCAATTAAAGTGTACCGTCGCTTTAAAAAGCACGATACACCTGCTTCAATGATGCCTGCCATGGCAGCAGCTGGAAAAACAAACACATTTTTCGGACTCTTATATGCACTTGGCATATATATTAGCGCGTTACTTGGTAATATTTAAACATTATCCCACTTAACAACGGTTAAGTGGGATTTGTTTCGTCTTTTTTAATTTGTATCAATTGATGGCGATAATTAAAAAACTGACGATAACTTAAATATGTCGCCACTAATGCCGAAATGATCGTCGCCGTCGTATGAATAAATACAACCATTAATTGAAATTTAATTGCTTGTAATGGTGGTACTCCCGCAATAATCAAACCTGTCATCATCCCCGGAATGGAAACAAGCCCATAAGTCTTCACAGAATCGATGGTTGGGACAATAGCCACTTTAATACTTTCACGAATCGCATCTTTAGCCGCTAGTGATGGTGCAGCACCTAGCGAAAGCTTCGCCTCAATGGATTCCGTTTCCTTTGTAAAAATGCGGTCTAAATTTTGATAGCTTAAATTAATCGCAATCATACCGTTACTACCTACCATTCCAGCAACAGGAATGATTTCATTAGGTGTAAAATTAATCGCTCCCGTGAGTAAAACACCACCGAGTGATAACACCGCCCCTGTCATAATGGCGATAAACGAAACCCAAAAAACATGCCGTTGAATAGAAGAAGCTCGTTTACGCGTATTGGCTGCAGCATTAATCATAATCACTAACATTAAAGCAAGGACAATCCATGCCTCTTGTACTTTAAATACAAATTCCAATAAAAAGCCAATTAAAACCAACTGTATGACTGCACGTATCGCCGCAATGATTAAATCTTTGGCAATATGTAATTTTTCTTTATAAGAAATAAAAATAGGAACGAGCAATAAAAGAGAAGTCAATAAGAGCGACGTTGTTGTCATGCGTGCGCCCCCTTCTCTATTTCACCATTGCGAACCGTGATAACACGATGAAAATGACGTTCACTTTGCGCTTTGTTATGCGTAATCCATAACACAGAAGTTCCGTTTTTTACCATGTCAAAAATCAATTGTTCAACTTGCGCACTATTTTTATCATCAAGCGCACTTGTCGCTTCATCTAACAGTAACAACTCAGGTTGATACATGAGTTGACGTGCAATGGTAATCCGTTGTTGTTCGCCTCCCGACATACGATGGACAGAAGCGTTCAATTTATATTTTTTCAATCCTACTACTTCTAGCAAATGCTTTGCACGTGCTTTGTCAAAAGACTGGTCACGTGCAATAGAAGGAAACGCTAAATTATCTTGAACTGTCTCTCCAAATAATTCGACTCTTTGGGGTAAATAACTCACACGTTGTCTTAGTTCTTCAGGCGAATAATCTTGATAAGCATGCCCCTTAAAATAAATATTTCCTTCAGTCGGTGAGATTAAATCACCAATAACCCGAAGCAAGGTACTCTTTCCACTGCCAGAGGGTCCTACAACAGCAATCGCTTCCCCTGGTTTTACCTTCAAATCAATTTGATTTAAAATGCGTTGATCATCGACATGATAACTCACATTTTTTAAATCAAGCATCCTATCCCTCCTTAGCTTTGATAGGTCATATAATGATAGGTGTGACCATACAACGTCTTTTTATTTGTCGGTTGAAATCCCATTTGTTCATAAATTTTTCTCGCGACCGTGTTCGTTTGATCACAATTTAAACTTAACTTTTGCTCTTTATAATGGGACATCACATGTTGCATTAAAGCTTTAGCTATCCCACGCCCTCTAAACGCTGGAAAAGTTGCAATTGATTCTATGTAAATGTCCCCATCATCGGCTTCTTTGACGGGTAATGGGGTTTCTGTAGATAAAGGGAACGCTTTAGCACAAGTGAGCGTCCTCCAAGACTGTTCGTACTGTAGTTCTTTATTCCCCTCATAAGTGACAATCATCCCCGCCACTTGACTGTCCACCTCGTAGACATGAACATGTCGATAATGATTGCGATAAGGGATGTCCGTCACACTGTGTTGTATTGCTTGAATGACTTCTTCCTTTGGATATTTCCTTACAATTTCTAATTCCATATCTTTCCAAATTATGTAGGACAATTCGGCAATCGATTGCGCATCTGCTTCTTTCGCTTCACGTATCATAAGCGCGCCTCCTTTATTTATTATTCTAGAGGATTCTTCAAATTTATGAAATGCGAAAGCTTTATTTTCATGTAAATAACAAAAAAGAACACCGCAATTGCAGTGTTCTTTTACAAATAAAATATAATATATATAAGTAACCCTATACCTACCACTATTGATATCATCAGTGTTCAATCCACGCACTTTCACCTATTATTATACCGCAAACAACTGGCGTTTTTTACAATAAATTAGTGCCATTATCTAAATTTTGTTCTTAAAAGTGAGTAGTCGTCCCTTATTTATGAAGATATTTGTGTTATTTTTGTATTTAAAACAAAAATAACGGCTAGTGAACAACTCACCAACCGTTAAAAGTATAGAACCACAAAATACCGTCATATCAACGTATATAGATACGTGATACAACGGTAAATTTAAGAAATATAAACAAATAACGGAAACGGAGGGATTCGAACCCTCGCGCCGCTCTCGCGACCTACACCCTTAGCAGGGGCGCCTCTTCAGCCAACTTGAGTACGTTTCCTTATGGCTCCACAGGTAGGACTCGAACCTACGACCGATCGGTTAACAGCCGATAGCTCTACCACTGAGCTACTGTGGATAAATAATATTTTTTGTAAGCACAGATACTATTATATCAATTCACTTGAAGAAATCAAGCCTTAAAATTAAAAAAGTTAACGGAATATTTACACTATCCCTTTCAGAATTCCGCCAACTTTACATTTTACGCAATAAAATGATTATTCGCACCTACTCTATCGCATAAAGTTCGTTCAAAGCAATAGTGAGATAATCCTTTTGACGTTCATTGGTAATGACGAGCTCATTGTTTAACGTGTTGATGGATGCAATATACCCTTCTATCGTGTGAATATGACCTGAGCGCCAATAGCTTATTTTCGCAACTTCATTTTTAGATATTTTAAAGTGTAACATATGATTGATTTCAATCATTTGATCTTCACTTAAATCTGGACGATCAATTTTCAGTTGATTCGCCTCAAATTGTTGAATTCTTTCAAATTGTTCAGGTAGCGTCGCAAATGGTGCCCATTTCACAATTCCGCGTCCCATTGGAATGCGCGTATTCAAATATTGTCTTGGTATTTTACGATAATCCGTTTCTGCTTGATATTCTGGAGGAAGTGTACGATCCATCATTTTTATCACCTCAAACATATTATAGAACATATGTTCGGTTTTGTGAAGTGCCAAATTAAATTGTCTGTCCTTGTCAAAAATTCATTAAAGGAACTGCTGACGTTTAGCCACACCACTCTTATCTATTTATCCGCATTCTAAAAAGCATGAAATCCCATCTATAATTTTTTTACAAAGCGCAACATGTCTCGACACCAAATGCCATTTTCATAAATTAAAGGCTCATTATCTTGAACGAAAAAATCAAATGTAATGTCAACTAACCTAAAACCTGCTTTTTGATAAAATGCGATTTGATTAAGACTTGAATTTCCAGTGCCTACAATAATATCTTGATACTGGTGTTGTGATGCATAATTGATGGCATGATTTAATAAGCATTTTCCGATCCCTTTGCCTTGGTGTTGCTCACACACAGCAATATTCATCAATTCAATGCGAGCATTATCCCGCTTCATCAATACATAACACCCGATAACCTCACCTTTTTCTTTGTATAACATACACACGCCCTCTTCCAAATATCGATACACGCGTTTAACAGAAGGGTCTGCGAGCAATAAAAGATTCATGGGGGCTTCCATCATAGATTTTAATCGTTCAAACATGCTTCAATGAACTCCTCAAAAAGAACACTTATACTTCTAGCGTATCATACAGTCTAGAAGCATAAGTGTATAACAAGTAAAAATTCCAATATTGATACAAATAGCTTTCAAGTCATTTTCAAGCTGATATGTTTTTAAATCTACCGTAATTAATGTTTTCTAGACGACTGACACGTGAAGTTTCTCAAATACATAAAAACATTTCATACAAGTTCTTATAACAAAGTCTTTTACTTTGAGATATTGATAACTACTCTAGAAAGTAATATGACGAAAAATAAAAGTTATTCTTGCAACTGAGTTTCTAAACTTAAATCAATGTATTAACTGAACATGAGTATCACTTTAAATGGTTTAAATCGTAGAAATTAAACGAAGCAATTAAAAGGAACTTCTATAATTCTGGAAGATTTGGAAATGGTTTTGAAGCATCCGGAGCTGGTTCAAATTTAGCTCGCTTTTTCTCTAAAACAGCATATCTTGAGAGCGTCTCAAAAATATTAAAATTGTCATGATTATAGTCTATAGGTTTTTCAGGGTTCATCGTAAGCACTTTCGCTCTACGATCAAGCAAATAAGAAAAAGTAATACAATTTCGAAACTGTGTTCTGATTGTATGTTCTGACGCATTAATAATAACAGACTGACGGTTCGCAAAAATGACTTTTGTACGTGCACCTTTTAATTTTATTATTTGCTCAACAAAATGCATATTAATCCATGAATTGTCGGAAGTTCTATCAGAATGTGATGGAAAATAAAATGACGGGAATAACGGAGTAATATTAATTGGAAGTTTACTTTTGAGATCTGAAATACGTTGCGTTTGATCCTTTCTTAAGCGGTAGGGTTCACCATAGCATTTACAACTGTTCTCAATGATCTCAATCGGAGGTTCGTGAACGATAATAGGTGGTGCATCATAGCGGAAAATTTCTGTGCTCTCATTGAAGCCATTTGGACCATCTATTGGGCGAAGAAGCATGTCTCCTTTCATAAGGATATATTTTTTTGCATTAGGGTATTCTGTCATAGAATCCCTCCTTTTCTTATTATTTTTTATATCTCTTTATACCTTTATTATATTCATAATTTCAAGAGTGTCAACCTATATTTGATATTTTTTTAAATTTAATTTTACAACTCGTAGGAGCGACGTAATCCATTTTAAAAAAATTCTGAATATTCATTGCATTTATCTCCTTCTTTCGATATACTTTTATTTAACTATTCTAACAACATATAAGGAGTGATTTATCATGAAACACAAAATAGAAATACAAACACACGATACTACTGATGCCATGCGTATGATTCATCAACTCGCTGTTGAAATGGTCATTGAAGATGCTCTGAAAATTCAGCGTAAACAGAAGTTAAAACAATTAATTGATGAAGCTTTATGTAATAAGAATGAAGCCCAATTCAAAGCCTATACAGAAGAATTTTTACAATTGGAGGAACATGAAATTGAAACACTCGGATAGTTCCAGTCATTCCCATTAAAACAGGTCGAAACATTGAACATTACCAATGCATCGACCTGTTATTTTTTTATACCATTAAATTAATAATGTCTTCTTTTGCAATATCTCCAAAATAATAATAGAAATCATATGATTCTAATGCTTCTTGAATTGCTTGCTTTTGATGTAATACACCTTCAAGTGCATATTCAAGTTCTGTTACATCGCCTTCACCAAAAAAGTCGCCAAATATTTTAGCATGTGCAATACGTCCTTTTTTAACATCTAACTTAATTTGAACAAACCCTTTTTCAAATTTGTGTTCTCTTTCAAAGTTATATTTTGGATTCTTTCCATAGTTCCAATCCCACGTACGATATTTTTCATTACTCAATTTTTCAATGTTGGCCCAATCTTCGTCGGTTAACACATATTCTTCTACCTCTTGATCACCAAATAATTGTTTTAAAATGATATTTTTAAATGTCTCAATATCTATAGGTTCTTCAAGAAACTCTTGAATGTTTGCCACACGTTTTCGTACAGATTTCACCCCTTTAGATTGAATTTTAGCAGGGTTCACACGTAACGCATTTTGAACTTCATCTAACTCGCTATTTAACATTAATGTTCCATGACTAAACATACGATCTTTTACTTTAACCATCGCATTCCCTGATATTTTAGCTTCACCGACTTGAATATCATTACGCCCCGTTAACGCAGCGTCCACGCCTATTTTATTTAAAGCGTCGACAATAGGTTGTGTAAATTTTTTGAAGTTATGAAAACTCTGGCCATCATCTTTTGAAATAAAACTAAAATTTAAATTACCAAAATCGTGATATACCGCGCCTCCACCAGAAATACGGCGGACCACATCTATATTATTTGCTTCAATGTACGGTTGATGAACTTCTTCAATCGTGTTTTGGTTTTTCCCAACGATAATCGAAGGACGATTGATATAAAATAAAAAATAGCTGTCATCTTTATCCATAGGAACAGTATTCAATACATACTCTTCCATCGCTAAATTCAAAGTGGGATCAGTCACATTATTATTACTAATAAATTTCATATTGCTTCTCTCCTTTTAATAAGGTTGATTCAATTAAATATTGCCCCATATAAAGAGAAATTGCCACTGTTTACACTTAATGATGACAAAAAGATTAAAATTAATGCAAATAGTTTATTTAAATTGTAAATTTTAGTACAATATATGCTAGTTAAATTTTAAGGGGGCGTAAGTATGACGATAGCTGAAGTTGGAGATATTGTAGAATTTTACGATGGTATTAGAGGTAAAGTTGAAAAAATTAATGATAATTCTGTGATTGTAGATCTCACAATCATGGACAATTTTGCTTCACTTGATTTACCAGAAAAAACAGTCATTAATCATAAACGATATAAGATTGTTGAACAAGAAGGTTAATATACTATGAAGAAATTAAACAAACCGCTACTATGGTTTATTTTAAGTTTTATTGTCTTTCACATTATTTTACTCATCATGTGGGGTGAATATAATGTGTATTGGCAACTTTATACTGGTATTATGCTCATTGCGGGTATTAGTTACGTATTTTATCAACGCGATATTGCATCCAAACGCTTACTCACATCTATTGCAATCGGTCTAGGTACTGGTATTGTGTTGGTACTCGTTCAAGTTATTTTTGCTTTTATCACCTCAGACTTAACTTATACTTCACTTATTAAGCAACTATCTCGAACAGGCGTCTATTTTAAATGGCAAATGTTGATTACTTTACTCTGTGTGATGCCTTGTCATGAGTTGTATATGCGCACAATCTTACAAAAAGAGCTCACTCAGATTACACACCAACCTTGGGTAGGAATTGTTGTTAGTGCCCTTTTATCTAGCTCTTTCTTTATTTACCTTGATCGTTGGTGGATTGTATTTTTCATTTTTATATGCCAACTGATTTTAGGATTCAGTTATGCCTATACACGCCGAATCGTAACAACAACAGTGGCACAGATTGTAGCGGTCGTCGTTTTACTTATTTTTCATGGGTAAAGGCGTAACAAATATTAAATTTGAATTGTAGCATAAGAGGCTAGCACATCATCCATAAGAGATGTACTAGCCTCTTTTTTTATTAATATCCAATAAGTGTCATATTTTGCGAAGAGGACTGAAGTGCGTCTTTTTGGGTTAAACGTTCTATTAAACATTCTGTCATCGACACTTTGGAAACTTCATGTATTGGCGCGTTTTCTAAATATTGTCTGTAATGACGATAACAATAATCTGTCATGATGACACGATACGTATAATCAGGCCGCAAAGTCATTTGCGTCACACGCTGATGTACAGGTTTCGACAAATCGACTGTATACTCAAACCCCTTCCAAAATAGGAAATGGGTCGGATCAATTTGGGAAAGTTCAAGATGACCTTCATTGACTTGAATATATGCAACACTTTTTTCTATCAACGTTTTAATAATATGTCCTTTTAGCGTTAAATCAATTAAGTAATCCGGATGCGGATAAACCTCATAGACATCTTTATGTTGGACAGGCGTCTTAAAGCCATGAGATGTAGGAATAGGGATATGCACACAGCTAATCGTTTGATCACAGTGTAGTGTCATACTCTCATGTAATAATTGAATGAAGGGGTGCGCCTCAACCAGTAATGATTGAAAATCTGAGAAACGCGTATCTACGTGAACGCCCTCTATTATTTCATTTTGCCATTTTTGCACCGCTTGACGGTCATACTTTGTCATTTCTAATAATGCTTCATGTTCTTCGTATGCACTTAATGACACAATTTTTGGCTGAATCACAAGTGTTTCGTAGGAGGACTGGCGACGTCGAAATGTCACTTCAACATGCACGAGATGTTCTCCGTTTTGGCCTGCACGTACAAATAAGGTACCATCTTCATGCTCTAATGTCGTTGTGCGTTGATGGCCTGTAATAAACAAATCGACAATACCAATATTACTAAGAATCTCATTAGCATAGGCATCCGTATTTGCTTTTTCATTGCGTTGTGAAGTGGAAACGCCTCCATGATAGAGCACAATTAAAAAATCTGGGGCTTCAGCTTCATAGATATATCGAATCCATCGCTTTGCTGAAATCGTCGCACGCTCAATTGCAATATCTTTTTCCATTTCGATATTTTCATTTTTGACTAATGACTCTGAAGTTAATCCGATGATAGCAATACGTAAGTCTTCTATTTTATGAATAATATACGGCGTTGAAAAATAAGGCTCATGCGTCATCGCATATTCAATATTGGCAGATAACCATGGAAAACGTGATAATGCGACTGAACGGTTAAGAAAATCTAAACCAAATTTAAATTCATCGGCACTGACCCCACTGGCATCATAATCGAGCGCATTCATCAGTTTAATCATCGGGTGACGTTTATGTGGGGCAATTATTGCATAGTAAAACGCGACAATACTA
Organism: Staphylococcus chromogenes; assembly: GCF_029024625.1. Lineage (NCBI taxonomy): Bacteria > Bacillati > Bacillota > Bacilli > Caryophanales > Staphylococcaceae > Staphylococcus > Staphylococcus chromogenes. The sequence goes on from NZ_CP118953.1 coordinate 1,719,858, forward strand.
CCGGCTAAGCTTCCTCCATTATCTAGCAATAAAACATGTTCTTCACGCGAACGAATTTCAGATACGTATGTTCCTGCACGATAGAGTTGCGCTCCTTCTTCTCCGTTTAAGATATGACTATGAATGTCAGATGTCGCTAAAATATGAAGACAAATTTCCTCATGTTGGCGCATAAACAGTACCCCTTTTTATACATTTGCTTCTATTTTATCATACTCCTCAATAGCATGAGATTTTGTAAAACTAGCCGTCCCTTTATTCATTTCCTTTAAAAAAGCAGTAAAGAGGCCATCAATATGGCTTCTCTACTGCTTAACATATTCGGTATATCGTGTTATCAATCTATCCAATTTGAATGCGTTCTTTTGGATAGTGAAATTTGACCGGCTCACGATTTCCACTAAACATGATAATAAATGAAATTAAGCCGACACGTCCAATAAACATTAAGATCATGAGAACGACTTTAGAAATGCCACTCAGCTGACTAGTAACCCCTGTGGATAAGCCACATGTTCCAAAAGCAGACATAATTTCAAAGTAAATATGAATAATATTAAATGCGCGACCTTCTGCAAGTAACATAATAAACATACCTATAAATGTAAGGAAAATAGCAATAATAAATACTGCAAAAGAACGTTGAATATCTTGGGTATGTATTTCTCGATTAAAGACTTTGACATTCGATTTTTCCGCGTTCGGTTTATAATTGATTAAAAACAAAATAAGAATCGCAAATGTCGTCGTACGGATTCCACCACCGACTGAACTTGGTGAAGACCCAATAAACATCAATGCGCCTAAAAACAAGTTCGTAGCATCAGAAAATTGAGAGACATCGATGGTTTGTAACCCTGCACTTCGCGTGGTTGCTGATTGGAATAATGCATAGAAGAAAGATTCATGCCATGAATGACCTCTTAAAACACCATGACTTTCAATCAATAATATTCCAACAACACCCACAACTAAAATGGCTAAATAGGTCACCGTCGTAATTTTAGTGAAGAGTGTAAACCTAAAATTAGGTATTCTATTTTTAATGTATGCTTTGACTTCTAATAAAACCGGAAAACCAATCGACCCTAAAATAATTAAAAAAATGATAATGGTCTGGACAAAATAGTCAGAGGCATACGGAATTAACGACTCTCCTGTAATGTCCAAGCCCCCATTCGTCGTCGCTGAAACGGAGACAAAAATGCCTTGAATAATCGCTTCTTTGACATTATGCAATTCACGAAAGAAATAAAAAGATAACAGGATAGCCCCTACTGCCTCAATTAATAAAATGGCTTTCACAATGTCGAGGATTAATTTTACAGTACCACTCATGGATTCCCTATTATTATCTAGCATAATCAGTTGACGTTCACGAATCCCGATATGTTTGCCTAAAACGACCCACAGCAATGTACCGATAGCCATGACGCCGATTCCACCAATATTTAATATTAGCAAAATGACAAAATAACCAAAAGTGGAGTAGGTTTCTGAAATATTGACTGGGGTCAATCCCGTGACACTCACACCTGATACGGCTACAAAAAGCGTATCAATAGGTGCGACTTTTACTCCAGGTTTATGGACCCCTGGTAGATTCAATAATAAAAATGCGACAACAATCGCAACAAGATAATATAAAACAATCCCCTGTTGTGGGCTTGCTTTTCTAAAGAGTTGATTTACTATCGACAAGATTGTTCACTCCACATTATTTCAATTTAAATGCAATGTTTTCCGTGTGACCTTGACGCAATACTTTAAGTTTCACTTCTTGAGATGTATCACTATGTTTAAAGAGTTGCTGCCTATAAGAAAGTGTATCTTTTATAGGTTGTCTATTTAATTCTATAATAATATCACCTTTTTGTAATCCCGAATTTTTAGCTGGACTATTACTTTCAATTTGTCTTACGACGACACCTTCTTTTCTATCGTCTGGAATTTTTAACGCCTCTCGCTCATTTTCACTCAATTCCACAACGTTTTGCATCCCTATTAAAGAATTAGGATAGTCAATTTTACCCTCTTTTTCTAATTTTTCAGCAATTTTCAAGGCATCATTAATCGGTATCCCAAACGCCATACCCTCAACATTCGGCATGCTAATTTTTAATGAAGCAATGCCTATTAAATCTCCTTTTTGATCGATAATGGCACCACCTGAATCACCAGGATTGATAGATGCATCGACTTGAAAAGCATTTAATAGCATATCATATTGATTATCTTTATCAATATCTACGGGTACATTCCGATCTAATCCAGAAACAATACCTTCACCCACAGAATTATAAAAATCTAGGCCTAAAGGATTCCCCATAACAATAATAGGCTCGCCGAGTACTAATTTACTAGAATCTCCAATATGTAATGGTTGAAGTTGTTTCGCTTCTTTTGCTGGAACTTTTAATACGGCAATATCAGACCATTTATCCGTTCCTACCACTGTCGCCGTGACTTTTTTATCAGTTAAGTAAGTCAATGTTTGCTGTTTAGTCGTCCCGATGACATGCGCATTGGTCAATATATAAAGAGTGTCGTCTACTTTTTTGTAGACGACACCAGAACCAGTTTCATTTTCTTGTTGCGACTGATTTTTGACATCTTGAACATTCTCAGGAGTTGCTTGAGACTGACTTTCTACAGCAACAACGGAATTCAGTGCTGCATTCGCATGTTCCATCGTTTTAGTAATTTTTTTATGTGTCCCTTGTTCATTTTGTTGATGTTCGAGCGCATTACGCACATTATCATCACTATGGTTCACATTAGTAAAAATCGCATATAAAAGGATTAATATTAAGAGCGCAGCTAAAACAATCAAAATTTTTGCCCATTCTTTAGAGATAAAGGCAGACAATTTTTCAGTCCAATCTTTCTTCGATGTATAACGATGTTTTTCATGTTCCGCTAAAGGTTGTGCGTCCTCATGCGTATTTGACTCTGTTTCTGTAGTAGGATGATTTTTTTGTTGCGTTGTGGCACTTTTTTTAATTTCCTCAGCTTGTTGCTTATATAAATGATTTTGTACAACTTCAGTTTTTTGAGATGACGCTTCAGACTTTGAAGATTTGTCTGCCTCTGTTTTAGGCGTTCCGTTCGATTTATCTTCATGGGTAATTTTTTCAATCCGAGCTTTTCTCAAATTATCTTTAACACGTTCTTTATTGTTTTGAACTTGTGCTTTCTCTCGCTCAGCTTTTCGTTTAGACGCCTCTTCTTCAGCCTTTATTCTTGCTTCGCGTTCCTCATTATGGAAAAATTCACGTCTTTTACGTTTATATTTGTGTCGCGGAATGACATGTTTTTTATCTTGATCCAATCTTCACGCCCTCCTTAATTATGTGCTTCTCTATTATTATGCCATATTGTTCTTCAAATTTCTTTAATAATCCACTCTAAAATAAAAGATAAGGAGCGGTTTCGCATATATAAAATTGCGCTACCACTCCTTTTAGTATTTTAAGATGAGCCTATTTATGTGAATGTTTTTTATTTTTGGCTACTGACGTTAACCAGCCCACAATGACAAGCCCTATCATCACTGCCCAGAAGATGATTTGCCATGTTGCAGAGTGTGGGAAGTCATGTGGAATTATACCGATATCGTCGTGTGCTAATACTAACACGACCAATTTAATACCGACCCATCCAACAATTGCAAATGCTGCAGCTTCTAAACCTGGGTATTTATTTAAAAGTTCAACAAAAATCGTTGCTGCAAAACGCATTAAAATAACACCAATTAATCCACCTAAGAACATGACACCAAATTGACCGGCGTCCATGCCCCCAAAGTGAATACCCACTTTAGGTAATGTGACTGCGATTGCAAGTGCCGCAAGCATTGAGTCTATAGCAAAAGCGATATCCGCAAATTCAACTTTCGCCACCGTACCCCAAAATTCTTTGGCGCTTACTTCTTTTTCTACACCTGATTCGTCGAAATGATGGTCATCATTTTCAGGCGTTTCTTCTCCGTGCTTTTTCTTTTTAAAGAATTCGTACAGATTTTTAATTGACATGTAGATAAGATAAATCGCTCCTAATGCTTGAATCCACCAGAAGTTGACTAAAATACTAATTAAGAATAAAGCAATAAAACGAAATACAAATGCTCCTAGTAATCCATAAAACAATGCCTTTTTACGTTGCTTTGGCGGTAAATGTTTGACCATCACGGCCATAACGACCGCATTATCTGCAGCAAGCAAACCTTCTAAAAAGACAAGTACTAAAACGACCCATCCATAGGTTAACAGTAACGTTGGATCCAATATAATCCCTCCAGTTTTTTAATCCCTTACGCGAAACTTTCACGCTTATTGGCATAATTAAAGAGACCCATGCTAAATATATAGCAAAGGTCTCACTTAGCATTTACATTGCCCGCTTCACCGGAAGATATCTCTTCGTAATGACGACAAAGCGCTTTTAACGTCTACACGTTAAACAAGTTACTCCCCTCTGACAAAAACGTCATAGGTATTTAATTATGATGAGATTATTATACCCAATTCCATAAGAAAAAAACACCCTCATCATGTTATTTTTCAAATCGACTTACAACAAGCTGTAAAGTTCGATTTCAGGAAACTTTTCTTCGAACCAGCGTGTCGCAAATTCATTTTCAAAAAGAAATACTTTATTATCGTAACGGTCGTTTACTAAAATAGAACGACTTGTATTCATTTTTTCTTGAATTGCCTCTTCATTATGAATCCAACGCGCGATTTTCTTACCAACAGGCTCCATCACAACATCGACATTGTATTCATTTTTCATACGATGTTCGAACACTTCAAATTGTAATTGACCGACAGCCCCTAAAATGACTTGGTTCGTATGTGGCGATTTATAGTACTGAATGGCTCCTTCTTGTACTAATTGTTCAATTCCTTTATTGAAGTGCTTTTGTTTCATCACATTTTTGGCCGACACTTTCATAAAAATTTCCGGTGTAAACTGCGGTAAAGCTTTAAAATTAAACTTTTGCGTACCCCCAACTAAAGTATCACCAATTTGATAGTTTCCTGTATCATACAGGCCGATAATATCTCCTGCTACGGCATGATTCACCGTCTCTTTATCATCAGCCATGAATGTCGTTGAACGCGTAATCTTTTGTTTCTTTTGCGTCCGCTGCAGTTTGACGTCCATGCCACGTTCAAATGCTCCACTAACGACACGCATAAACGCAATACGGTCACGATGGCGTGGATCCATGTTCGCCTGAATCTTAAAAATAAAACCTGAGAACTGGTCATCAAATGGGCTGACATCTATATCTTCTTCCGTTTGACGCGCATGGGGCATCGGTGCATGGTCAACATAGGCGTTTAAGAAATTTTGAACGCCAAAATTCGCCAAGGCAGAGCCGAAAAAAACAGGCGTTAAGTCCCCTTTCATGAGGGCATCAGTATCAAAAGCTTCTCCTGCTTCATCTACTAACATTAACTCTTCAATTGCTTGTTGGAACACGCTGTCATTGGCAATGTCGTGCGTTTCTTCTAATTCGTATGCTTCATTAATATGCAGTACATTTTCTTCATCTCTGAATGGCTCAATCGTACGTTCTTTTCGGTCGATGATCCCAAAGAAATTTTGTCCCATACCGATTGGCCAATTCATAGGATAAGTTTCAATACCTAGTGTAGATTCGATTTCGTCTAATAAATCAAAAGGATCTTTACCCACACGGTCTAACTTATTGATAAATGTAAAAATAGGAATACCTCGCATTTTACATACTTTAAAAAGTTTTAACGTTTGGGGCTCAATCCCCTTAGCACAGTCAATCACCATGACCGCACTATCGACAGCCATTAACGTTCTATACGTATCTTCAGAGAAGTCTTCATGTCCTGGTGTATCTAAAATATTAATTTTAAAATGGTCGTAATCAAATTGCATAACAGAACTTGTCACAGAAATTCCACGCTCTTGTTCAACTTTCATCCAGTCACTTGTAGCAAATTTTCCAGTTTTTTTCCCTTTTACCGTACCGGCCTCACGAATGGCACCACTAAAATATAATAACTTTTCAGTTAAAGTGGTTTTTCCGGCATCCGGATGCGATATGATTGCAAACGTTTTGCGGGATTGAATTTCATCTTTAATACTCATGTATGCTCTCCTTTATACTTCTTGTAACCAATGTGTAATACGTAATGCAAGTCTTTGTGCTTCATCTTCATCGATAACATTAAATAAATGCATAAATAAATGTTCAGTTAAACTTTCCCCATATAACGTATCATCTATTAAGATAGACCAATTCAAGTCAGGGATAGAAACGATAAAGTAATCTTCTTTCTTATTTTGGTAGATATAAACCTTTGCTGAATAGTCTTCGCTATGGCTTTCTCTAATTTTCAACAGGTCCACCTCCAAATTTTTCATAAGCCGCTTCTAGACCGATTAAATCATCACGATGCGGAACTTTGACGTGACCTGGCATAATTTGATAAGGTTCTCGTCCTTTGGATGCAAGCACGACCGTATCTCCAGGTTCCGCAACTTCAATGGCATGGCGTATCCCTTCAGCTCTATCCGTAAACTCCACATAGTTAGAATGTGTCGCTCCTTTAGCAAGTTCGGCAGTTAACATTTTAGGGTCATCATTTGCAGGATTGTCAGGCGTGAAAATGACATAATCCGCACGAGAAGCCACACGTCCCATTTCAGGCGTTTTAGTTAGATCTCGTTCCCCTGCCATACCTACAAGGAAAATCAATTTTTGCTTCACAAATGGTTCGACGGCGTCAATTAATTTAGTCATTCCGTCAGCCGTATGGGCATAGTCAATGATTAAGTCAATAGGTAAATCAGGGTCGAGCACTTCTAATCGTCCTTCTACTGGTTCTAGATCTCTCACAATTTTTGTCACTGTGGCTAAATCATAACCGTTGACCCATACCCCTAACATCGCTGCCATTAGATTAGCAATATTAAAACGCCCCACGTAAGGAGAGGTCACAGGGTAAGTTCCAAATGGCGTTACAAAATCAAATGTGACACCTTGTAGAGATTCTTTAATATTTTCAGCTTTAAATTGTGCCTCGTTTTCAATACCATAAGTGAGTATTTCATAAGGCGTTACACTATGTAGATATTTTGAAAAATCATCATCATTATTAACGATAGCGTATTTATCTTTTGACAAATCTTCACCGAGTTGACTAAATAAAAGTGATTTCGCGTGCCCGTATGCTTCCATAGTGCCATGAAAATCCAAATGATCTTGTGTAAGATTAGAAAAAATAGCGACATCAAATGTCACACCACTTAACCGTCCTAGTGATAAACCGTGAGAGGAGACTTCAAGTGTCATCGCCTCTGCGCCTGCTTCTACAGCCTCGTGAATTTTTTTCGTTAATGAGACCGTTTCAGGCGTCGTATTTGCCCCTTTTGTAATTTTTTCATTAATTTGGAACCCGTTTGTTCCAAGATAGGCACTTCCCTTACCCAATTTGCGATAGATATGATGAATCATTGTCGCAATGGAAGTTTTACCATTTGTTCCTGTTACGCCAATCGTTGTTAATTGTTGACTAGGATAGTGATATAGGCGATGCGCAAGGTGACTCGCAACGCGTAACGTGTCAGGGACCACAACTTGCGTTACGTCGCCGGTTAGCTTAAGCGAACGATTAACAACAACGAGTCGACATCCTGCGTCAACCACTTGTTGCGCAAATAGGTGACTATCTACAGTATAACCTTCAGAGGCTATGAAAATACTTCCGACTTTAGCCGTTCTTGAATCAGTCGTAATGTCTGTAATTTCTCTATCCAATGTTCCGATGACATTTTTGATTAAAATTTTTTCAAATAGTTGATGCGCATTCACAAAAATCTCTCCTTTTATTTTCACTCACTCATTATACACTTTTCTCAATAAAATCATATAAAATCCAGGATGATTTTACCATTAAAATTCAAAAAACTTCCTATTTTATAACTTGTTGTTTGGAAAATAGGGAATAGAAAGTACGAACGTGCAAACTGTCATTTCTTAAGTTAAAACCACTTTTTTGTTGTGTCTATGTTGGGGATATATTAAGATATAATAATGAATTTGTTTACGTCAAAAAAGAATGGACCCCCCAGTTCCATATACATATAACAGTGAGACGAGGACAGTTTTGATTCTACATAAGTCATATTCTATCCTTAATTCTTTATCTTTTTTGTAAAATATATAGATATTTTTAACATCACTTACGACACATTAAAATTGTAATAGTTTTGTTAGGATTAAAATAATCTTTTCACAATGAATACATTTTAAGTTACACTAAATACGTATTCAAATATACAGCTGTTGCATACTTCTGTAAGTTACAGAAAACAATAGACGGAGGGTGACCTAATCATGGTGACACATAAGAAAAAAATATTAATCATTACTGGTTCATTTGGTAACGGACATATTCAAGTCACTAATAGCATCGTAGAACAACTTAATAACCTTAAACTAGATAACCTTACAGTGATTTCACATGACCTCTTTTTAGAAGCTCACCCTATCCTCACTACAATCACCAAAAAATGGTATATCAATAGTTTTAAATATTTTCGTCGTATGTATAAAGCATTTTACTATAGTCGCCCGGACGAGTTAGATAAATGTTTCTATAAATATTATGGTTTAAATCGTTTATTAAACTTATTGCTTAAAGAAAAACCTGATTTAATCTTGTTGACGTTTCCTACTCCAGTGATGTCTGTTTTAACAGAGCAGTTCAATATGAACATTCCAATTGCAACAGTGATGACTGATTATCGCATGCATAAAAACTGGATTACTCCTAATTCGGAACGCTATTATTTAGCTACAGACGACTTAAAAAGAGAATTCGAACAGGTTGGCGTCCCAAGTGAACAAATCAAAGTCACTGGGATTCCTATTCCTGATAAATTTGAGGCAGAGATTGATCGCACCGCTTGGTTACAACAAAACGGTCTAGATCCAAATGCGCAGACAATATTAATGTCTGCCGGAGCGTTTGGTGTCTCCAAAGGTTTTGATCAAATGATCCAACGTATTCTTGACGAAAGTCCTAACGCTCAAGTTGTGATGGTGTGTGGTCGTAGCAAAGAACTAAAACGCCAGTTGTCTGCGACGTTTAAAGATAATCCTAAAGTACTGATTTTAGGATTTACAAAACATATGAATGAGTGGATGGCTTCAAGTCATATGATGATTACCAAGCCAGGAGGTATTACTATTTCCGAGGCATTAACACGTCAAGTACCGATGGTATTTTTAAATCCTGCACCTGGACAAGAATTAGAAAATGCTTATTATTTTGAAGATAAAAACTTTGGTCGTATTGCTTTTACACCTGATGAAGCAATTGACATCGTGACACATTTAACGAATCATCCGCATCAATTAAAAGAAATGATAGACACTATGGCTCAATTGCGAACGCGTTATGCCACACAACGTTTATGTGAAGATTTACTTGAGCTATTAAATGATGCAATGCAATACGACAATGTTTATGGAAAGGTACCTTTATATGCAAAATTACTCGTCAAATAAAGATAACTATATGAAAAACTTTTATCTATTATTAGTTATCCTATTTTTGATGGAATTTGCGAGAGGCATGTATGTGCTTAGCTATTTACCCCTTTTACCAACTGCTACTTCCATCGCAGTTGGTATTACGTCCGTCGCAGTTTCCATCCACTTTATTGCAGATTCCGTTTCAAATTTTGTCATCGGATTTGTTTTAAAGCGTTTAGGTACTAAAATAGTGTTGACTGTGGGGTTTATTTTGGCACTCGCAAGTTTGTTTTTCGTTATATGGTTCCCGATATCACCCTTGGTGCTGATATTAAGTGCGCTTATGTTAGGGATTGCTGTTTGTCCAATATGGGTCATTATGTTAGCAAACGTTGAAGAGTCTACTCGCGGTAAACAAATGGGTTATGTTTATTTTGCATGGCTTGCTGGTTTATTATCTGGAATGATTGTAATGAACTTAATTTTTAAAGCGCATCCGACTCAGTTCAACTTTTTAATGACCGCATGTGTCGCACTCGCATTTCTACTCTATATGTTTGTCAAAGTCTCTTTAACAGCCTATAACCCTAAAAATATTAAACAACAGTTAAAACAAATTGTGAGTGTGTCGAAAAGACATCTCATTTTATTTCCTGGTATTTTGATACAAGGCATTGCGATTAGCGCACTCGTCCTCGTTCTCCCGATTTACGCCATTAACATTATAGGTGTATCAACGGTTGAGTACACTTTAGCCATTATTATTGGGGGAATCGGATGTACCGTTTCGATGTTATTTTTATCTAAAATTATCGATAAACATTCTAATAAATTTATGTATAGCGTCATTTTTATAGGCTTTTTCGTCTATGCGAGCGCAATACTGTCATTTGCATTTATCCACCAAATTTTCATCGTATGGGGGATTGCCTTTTTTATTGGTTTACTTTATGGACTTTTACTTCCTGCATGGAATACGTTTATGGCAAGCTTTATCCATCAAAACGAACAAGAAGAAACATGGGGTGTTATCAATAGTATTCAAGGCTTTGGTGCAATGATAGGGCCATTACTCGGCGGACCTATTTCTCAATTTACAGGTAGCCCTGTTTATACTTTTTATTTTGCGGCGATCCTTATTTACTTTTTAGCCTTTTTCTATGGCATCTATTTTTTAAAACGACACCGTAAAGCTTGAGGTTTGTAATCGTCAAAGTTGAGTCCATAGAGATGTTAAATTCTATATTTCAAGGGGTACATTATAATATTCACCTCACTAAAAAATAGCCATCCAAATTTTTCGTCAGATAAATTTGGGTGGTTATTCTAATAGAAGTAGACACTCTCCTGCCTTTTTTTGCTTTCACTTAAAGTTTACGTGATAACGCCTTGTAAGTCCTCAAATTATGCGCAGAACTCCTTTTTTCAGACCAAAAAAAGATACATATTTCAACATCACAACCCGTGCATTAAAATATGTATCTTATCAAAATAAGGTCACATCCATTTTGTTCAATTAAAATGTGCATTAACCTAAAGTATATGTTTCAATTTCTTCCCATTTATCGGCGTCGTCATTAAATTTCATTAAAGACAATTTATCAATGATTTCTTTATGCTCAATTCCAGCCAAACGAACTTGACCGTAAATGTCTTCAAATTCTTGACTTGTCAAACCTTGAGCAATTGTAAAATGAGGTACAAATGGGTGTTCCGCTTCGCCGTAGAAGTCATCGCCATCAAAACGGTTGAACAAATCTTGCAATTCGTCCGTTTTTTCAACTTTAAAATAGATGACGTTCGTTGTAGGTGCGAAGTTAGATGCTTTCGTTGCATGAACCGTTACAGGTTGCACACCTTCAAGACGCTTTGGAATATCTTGTTTAATAGAGTCTAGTGCATTGTCATCGACTTCGAATTGACTTTTAACAGTCACGTGCGGTTTAATTTTTGTGTAATGTTTATCGTAGCGTTTACGGTAGGCATTGACCTCTTCTTGAAACGCTTGTGACGGAATTAACGCTAATCCTAAAATCATTGAAATTCCTCCTTTGTTTGTCCTTGTTTCTATTATAGCAAAAAATTATATCATTGGTTACTTAAAAAGTATTTTAACAATGCGGGTAATTCTTTTTTCCACGTTTTCCAGTTATGTCCCCCATCTAATTCTTCATAATGATACGTTGCTGAAGTTGATGCGATTAAGCGACTTAACGCTCGATTAGGTGTTAAAAAGTCTGCCCGTTCACCACTCGTCGGGAGTTCAAAGTCTATTTCTTCCTTACCGACCACATGCCAAATGGTTAAGTCATTCTTAAATTGGCACCGTTGAAATAAAGACTCTACAACCTCATCATAATGAGGACTCAACATCCCCACTTGACTCATCACTCGAGGATAAGATAATGCAGTCAGTAATGCAATACTCCCTGCAAGACTATCACCTAAAAGGAGCCGCGCATTTCCCACTCTATAAGTCGGGAAAGTTTCATCAATCCAAGGTAATACTTCTTGAGCGACCGCTCGCACTGTATTGGCCGCTTTTTCACCTTGGGGATGAAATTCGGTGCGTCGTTTTTCTACATTCTCATAATGAAAACCAACAATAATCACACGTTCTACAGCATGATCTCGTCGTAACCTTTCATACACACGATGAATTTGCCCGAAACGTAAAAAATCCCTTCCATCAAAGCATAAAACCACTTTACTTTTATACAAATCAGAATAATCTTCTGGTAAATACACAGACAAAGTGACCTCACGTTGTAAGATTTCACTATACAATTGTGTGGTTATTACTTGTCCAGGTTTAAATTCACTCATCATTAAAGCGCCCCCTGTTTTTATTCAATAAAGATATTGTACCAAGAGACGCTTAACTTGTTAAATAGAGCGTGAGGATAGAAGACCGCCTACCACTCTTATTTTATATTAATGAATGTTACACTTTGATTGGTCCACATTTACTCGTGATTGACTGCCTTGTTATTTCCAATCTATTATTCGCTATCTGGACGATAATTTTCTTCGCGCAATCGACGTGGATAATCTTCTAACCAAAACGTGGCGTTAGGAAGTTCTTTCGGATCAGGACGATAAATCGCTGTTTTACCCGTTCCATTTTTCTTCTTTTGTTGCTCGAAATCTTTCAACGCCTTGAGCGCTGGTTTACACAATATCCAAATGGCAATGATATTCAACCAAGCCATCATTCCTACCCCTAAATCCCCTAACGCCCAAGCGACGTCTGCTGTTTTAATTGAACCATAAGCCGTAGCTACAATTAATAAAACACGGATGACATTACGCCATATTTTGTTTTGTTTTTTAGCGATTCTATTCGTAATATAACTCACATTAGTTTCTGCCATATAGTAATAAGCTAAAATCGTCGTAAATGCGAAAAAGAATAAAGCAATCGCAATGAAATAAGAGCCTAAACCTGAAAACGTCGGATCAAAATGATATTGAGAGCCTTGAAAAGCTTTATCTATCCCTGCTTGTGCATACATTGCTGTTCCTGAATAATCTTTTGTGCCATCAGCATTTTGAACATATATACCCCCATTTTCTATTAATCCTGGGCGTCCATTCGCATCGGTTGTACCGTCTGTTGTATTGTAAGTTCCTGAAATTAAAATGATAAGCGCTGTGGCTGTACAAACAAATAATGTATCCACGTAAACTGAGAATGCTTGAACCAGACCTTGTTTCGCCGGATGCGATACTTCAGCGGCCGCTGCTGCGTGAGGTCCTGTTCCTTGTCCAGCCTCGTTAGAATACAATCCACGTTTAACCCCAATTTCAATCATTGCACCAATAATACCCCCAAACGCTGCTTCCATACCAAAAGCTGATTTAAAAATTAATGCAAATAAAGCGGGTACCTCTGTAATATTCAATGCAATAATAACGAGCGCCATTAAAATGTATACAATTGCCATAAATGGCACAACGGCTGTTGCTACTTTGGCAATCCATTTTATGCCCCCGAAAATAATAAGTGCTAAAATAACGATGAGTGCAACGGCAATGACCCAAGTTGGAATACCAAATGCGTTATTCATTGAACTTGCAATTGCATTCGATTGTACCCCAGGTAAGAGTAATCCAACCGAAATGATGGTTACAACCGCAAATAGAAGTCCATAAATTTTACCGAATTTCCCCTTTATCCCTTGTTCTATGTAATAAGCTGGACCCCCACGATACTCTCCGTCTTCTTCTTTTTTAAAGATTTGACCTAATGTTGATTCAATAAATGCTGTTCCTGCTCCTAAAAATGCTGTCGCCCACATCCAAAAAACCGCTCCTGGACCACCGATGAATATTGCAGTTGAAACCCCAACAATATTACCTGTTCCGACACGTCCCGCTAATGATAGCGCAATAGCCTGAAAACTCGATATCCCTGTCGGTGATTTTTCCCCTTGGAACATTAAGCGTATCATTTCTTTAAAGTGTCTTACTTGTAAAAAGCGTGTCATTAAACTGAATAAAATTCCAGTTAACAAAAGGCCATATACCAACGGCTTGCTCCATACGATTTCATTCAACCATCCCACAATTGTTTCTACCATAAACATACCCCCATCTTGTCGGAAAATTAAAATTTATAATTTTCAGATAAATATGAATTCATTATACCTGTTAAATATAATCCGTGCAACACAATTAAAAAATTAGCTTTTGTAATTTTATACTTGAAATTTTGTTTCATCACTTCTCGTTTTGGGCTATACTGAAATGTGACTAAAAAATTTAAAGGAGGCGCATTTTATGACGAATAAAGTGTGGTTTCGAACGGGAGTAGCTTTGTTAATTCTCTTCCTATTAATTAAGCTCTTCTTAGAAATCAACAATATTTTCATGCCACTCGTAATTATCGTCCAATCGGTGTTGTTGCCGTTATTATTGGCCGGATTTTTATTTTACATATGCTTACCATTTCAAAAAATGCTTGAAAAAAGACATGTTCCGAGATGGGCGAGTATTACAATTATCCTTCTTGGTCTTAGTGCAATTATTGCTGCTATCATCGGTGTTGTGGGTCCTGTGATTACAAACCAAGTCCAAAATTTAATTAAAAATATTCCTACCATCCAACGTGAAGCACAAGAGCTCATTAATTTTGTTCTTGATCAAAGAGATCGCTTACCTTCAAACGTAACCGAAAAAATTAACAGTATGATTTCAAAAGTAGGTTCTTATATAACAGATATCTTGTCGAATTCTTTTAATATTATTACAAGCGTTATTTCGACACTATTCTTGCTTATTTTAGTGCCATTTTTCTTAATTTTTATGTTAAAGGATCACGAACGTTTTATCCCTGCCGTTGCACGTTGGTTTAACGGGGACCGTAAAATTTTCATTGTTGACCTTTTAACAGATTTAAATCATACTTTAAAATCATACATTCAAGGTCAAGTGATGGTCAGTTTAATCCTAGGTGCTATTTTATTTATCGGCTATAGCCTTATTGGCCTCGAATATACAGTATTACTTGTCATGTTTGCCATTGTTGCGAATATGATTCCGTTCCTTGGTCCATGGATGGCCTTTTTACCAGCGGGTATTTTAGGTCTTATCCAAAGCCCCTCTACCTTCATTTGGGTTTGTGTGGTCACTTTGATTGCACAACAACTTGAAGGTAATGTCATTACACCTAACGTAATGGGGAAATCTCTCAACATCCACCCTTTAACAATTATCATTGTTATTTTGGCTTCAGGAAGTTTAGGTGGTTTTGTATTAATCTTAGTTGCCGTGCCACTTTATGCGGTACTTAAAACAATCGTTCGTAACGTCTTTAAATACCGACATCAAATTATGCTAAAAGCTCGAAGCGACGTCAATGACCATGATCTTTTATAACACATAATAAAACCGCGGATTGAGAACTCTCTTAATCCGCGGTTTTTTCTATCAAATGCCTATCCTCTTGACTACAAATAAAAAACTGCCGACAAAAGTGTGGTCGACAGTCTTTCATATATCGTTTTACAGCTTAATTAAATATATTTATTTTATCGCATGGAAGCCGGCATCTACATGGATATTTTCGCCTGTAATACCACTAGAAAAATCACTTAATAAGAACGCTGCAGTTTTACCCACTTCTTCTTGATCTACATTACGTTGTAGCGGCGCACGTTGCTCGATTTCTTTAAGAATTGTCGTAAAGTTACCCACTCCACGTGAACTTAACGTTTTAATAGGGCCCGCAGAAATACAGTTCACACGGATATTATCTTGACCTAAATCAGCTGCAAGATATTTCACATTCGCTTCTAAGCTGGCTTTCGCAATCCCCATTACATTGTAATTAGGCACTGCAAATTCTCCACCAATATAAGAAGACGTCACAATACTTCCAGCTTCATTCATTATTTTTCGTGCTTCACGAGCAACAATCGTTAATGAATAAGAGCTAATATCTTGGGCCAATAAGAACCCATCACGAGACGTTTCCGAATAACGTCCACGTAATTCTTCTACACGTGCAAATGCGATAGAGTGGAAGACTCCATCAATTTTACCGACTTCTTTACCGATGCGTTCAAAACCATTTTCAACATCTTCATCACTTTGAACATCAATTTGATACACATGTTTTTCTTTTTGGTTTAATTGATCAATCAATTTGTCTAATTCTTTGAAGCTACGCTCTTTTCTGTATGTAAAAACAAGCTTAGCTCCGAGTTGATCTAAAACTTTTGCGACACCAAAGCCAATACTTCTTTTATTAGCAATGCCCATGATGACATACGTTTTACCTTCTAAATTTATCACTGTGAATTGCTCCTTTAAATTAAGATATACAAAATTCATCTTTAATTTTAACATCTGGTCTTAATTTTTTAAAATCAAATCCCTTTTTAAAGCATTAAGATGGTTTTGTTATGCCACCACCATTGAAAAACAAAAAACGCCATCTCTTAAGAAAAAAGAAATGACGTTCTTTAGCGTTATTTAAACATTTCGAGTTCCATTTTAAGTTGATCGACATACTCTTTAGAACCCGTCACAATCAAACGATCTCCGTATTGAAGTTTTGTATCCCCATGCGGCACAATCGATTCGTTATTACGAATAATTCTGACAAAGATAATATCTCCATCAAATGGGAAGTTACGCAGTTGTGTTTCATCAAAAGCATAGTTGAACATTCCAATTTCGTAAATAGACGTTTCAACATTACTCAATAAGTTCAACATGTTCGGAGTTTCAATCATCCCTTTAAGTAATATTTGATTACTTTGGAAGTTACTAAATATTTCAATCCCTTGATGCTTGAGTTGATGTTCTTCATCATTTGTTTCTAATCTACAAATGACACGCTCAACCCCAAATTCTTTTGCCATTAATGCGACTTTTCGGTTGATTTCATCATCATTCGTTGAACATACAACAATATCGCTCTCAAATAGGCCTAATCGCTCCAACATTTTTGATTCATAGTCAGCAATCTCAACCATTGTTATGTCGTCAGATAAAATGCGATGATCTGTCAAATCTTTACGATAGAACAACGTTATTTGATAAAGTTGGGATTGCAAACTTTGAGCGATTGGAATTGATAGCTGGTTTTTACCAATCATAGCTACCTTTATTGAACGTTGCATTTCATCAGGTAACGGGAATAGCTTTTTAAATACAATTGGTACAATAACACAAGTAATGACCGCACTTAAAATTAAAATCCCTGAGGTATCTGCACTAATGGTACCTAATCGTTCTGCGATTTTAGCGGCGGCAATCACTAATGACAACGTTGACGTCAGTAAAAAGGCAGAGGCAATGGTCGTTTTCATATCAAACCATTTTTTAATGATAAGTACAGGTATTAATTTTGAAATTAGGAAGGCCAAAATTAATACAGGAATAATGATAAGAAGTGATGGATTTTGAATTAATGATGGAATATCTAAATCCACACCTACCATAATGAAAAATATCGGGATAAAAAAGCCATATCCAAATGAGTCGAGCTTTTCTACAAGTTCTTTATTGGGTTGTAGCAAGGATACAACTACCCCGGCCAAAAAGGCCCCCAGTATATGTTCAGCGCCGACACCTTCAGCAAGAACGACAAGTAAAATAATTAAAGCAAAGACCGCGCGGATACCAATTTGTGTTGTACCATCCATCAATTTATTAAGGAATGGCGCTTTTTTAAAAAGTCCTCCTAAAACATAAAACACCACAGTAAACACAACGAGTATTCCGATAAGCCAAATCGTACCGCCGCCTTTAGCATGAATGGCACCATAGACTGTTAACAGCAACATTGTCGCCAAATCTGCGAGTACTGCAACGAGTAAAATAAATTGCCCAATCGTCGTACTCATTATGTTCATCTCTTTTAATGTTGGGACAACCACACCTAAAGAAATCGTCGAGATAATAATCACCATGAGAAGGACATCATTAATCAAGCCAATCCACATAAAGCCGAATGCCAAAACGATTGAAATGACCATAATTAAAATAAATACATATAAAGATAAAGAAAGATGACTAGGTCCTTCATGTTTATCTTTTTTAGCCTTTGTTTTATCTTTTTTGAAAGCATTAAAATCAATTTCAAGCCCACTCAAAAACATTAAAAAGATAAAGCCTAGTGTTGAAAGAATGTCTAAAACGTTGTCTCGATGAACGAGATTTAAAAACGAATTCCCGATAATAATCCCCATTAAAATTTCCGCAACCACTACAGGTAAAAAGGAAATTCTTAGTCGATTGACTAAGATGGGGGTGAGCAGCGCAGCAATAATAACAACAACGAGCGATACAAATTCCATAGACTCCTCCTTAAACTAGATATGTCATAAATGTGGTTGCCAATCCAAAGTAAATTAACATACTCACAATATCGTTAATGGTAGTAATAAAGGGACCACTTGCAACAGCAGGGTCGATACCAATCTTATTCATAATGAGAGGAATCACCGAACCTATCGTTGTTCCTACTGTCATGGCGATCGTTAAACTTCCCCCTACAATTAACCCAAGAAACGGTTCTCGGTAAAGTAATAATATAATAAAAAACAAACTCGTGGCACAACAAATTCCTGTGAGTAAACCACTTCCTGACTCTCGCAAAGCAAGTTTAAACTTACTCTTCTCATCAATCTCACCTGTAGAAATATTACGTACAGCAACGGCCAGGGATTGCGTACCAGAGTTTCCGGACATCCCGCTAATGATAGGAATAAATGCAGCGAGTAACGCCACTTTTTCAAGTGTTTCTTCAAAAGAGCCCAGTATGGAAGCCGTAATCATCCCTAGTACAGTTAAGATTAACAACCACGGCAAACGTTTTAATGCTGTTTTAACAATAGAATCGTCTGTAGAATCTATATCTGAGACCCCGGCTAAACGTGAGTAGTCTTCACTCGCCTCTTCATCCATAACATCGACGATATCATCGATTGTAATAATCCCTAATAAATGATTTTGGTAATCGACAACTGGCATTGCGATAAAATCATAGTCTCTCATTGTTTGGGCTACGTCTTCTTGGTCATCTGCGACATTTGCGCTAATGACACGTTCACTCATAATATCCTCAATGTAGGCATCATTTTCAGCGACGATTAAATCTCGTAACGAAATAACACCAACTAATTTTTTCTGTTCATCCACAACAAAAATCACATAAATGGTTTCTGCATCCGGCGCTTGATCTTTAACACGCATCATCGCCTCGTGAACAGGGGTATTGATGGTCAATGAGATAAATTCTGTTGTCATGATACCGCCGGCAGTATCTTCATCATAATGTAATAATGCTTTAATCTCGCTCGCATCTTCTTTGTTCATTAATAATAAAAGGCTTGCAATTTTACGCTTAGATAACTGATTTAAAATGTCTACGGCGTTATCATAGGACATATGTTCTAAAATTTGACTCGCATATGTCGCATTCATTTCTTCAAATAAATCTTCATAAGCCTCTTCATCTATCTCTAAATGTTCGAAAAATTCGGCCACTTCTTCCGGTGAAAGAAATTGATACATTTTTTGACGAATATCACTTTCACTTTCTTCAAAGTACTCACTTTGCTCATAAGAGTGAAGTTCTAAAAAAGCTTCGCGAAATCCGTCAATGTCATCCTGATGAATGAGGTGATCAAGTAAAGCTTTATCATACATCTCTTCGTCATCTAAAACGATTTGCTCTTTTTCATCCGTCAATGGTGCCACCTCCGTCTCTTACGTTTCCTTATAATGTCATCAAAAGTTTATTCAAATTTGGATGTGTCGCTTTAATATGTAATACATCTTTAGTGATGGGGTGTATAAATTTTACTTCAGCACATTTTAGTAATTGTGACGTGTATAAAGCATGTTGAGTGCCATACAGTCCATCCCCTACAATGGGTGCACCTATATATTGAAAATGCACGCGAATTTGATGTGTTCTTCCCGTTACAAGTTTAACACGGCATAATGTATAAGTCTTGAAATTTTTAATGGGCCAATAAAGTGTTTTGGCATACTTTCCCTCTGGTGAAACGCACCTTGAGATAATACTGTCATCAGCTCTTGCAATAGGTGCAACAATTTCATTGGGTTCCGTCAAATTCCCCTCACAGATACATTCATATATTTTATCAATAGAAGTTTGCGTCATTAAATGATGGAGATGACGCGATTTTGCAAAAATAACAATGCCCATCGTATGACGATCTAGACGTGTCACTATATGCGGTATACCTTGTGACTCAGCCTGTTGCATATAACTCAAAACTTGTTCGACAAGACTCTGATGTGGATGTTCCCGTGAAGGCGCACTATTTTGCGCAGTAGGCTTTGTTACAATCAGCAACCATTCATCTTCATAAAGAATATTGAGCGGTTTCTCATAAGGGATTAAACTTTCACTCGGCGTTTCTATAGGAAGGTGAACTTCAAGTTGATCCCCTTCTTCGAGTTGAGCCCTTACCGTCACGGGTTGACCATTAACAAGTAAAGCGCCATTTTGCTTAATGGCGCTAATCGTTTTTTTCGAAAATTGTTGCTCATATAAAAATGTCTTTAATAAATGACGCTCTTGAATCAAATATTTAAAAATCATACGTCATCGCCACTTGAAATAAATGAATCATGCACACGTTTCCAAAAAGGAAAAGGTCTAAAGCGCGCAAAGCGTATTTTCTCATTGGCTACACGATACTGTATTGCATTCACATTTTTATGCTTAATACTCACATGGTCGATTGTTGTCAATATAGAATCGTGATTGACGGGTCTTACATGACATGTATGATGTTTAGGCAATACAAGTGGCGACCCGACTGTCCTAAAAACGCGGTTATTGATAGAGGCAATTTCCGCAATTTGTATCGCTTCAAGCGACGGATGTATCAGTGCACCACCTAACGCTTTGTTATAAGCCGTTGATCCTGAAGGTGTTGAAATACACAAACCGTCCCCTCTAAAACGTTCAAAATGTTGTCCGCGAATGTCTAAGTCGACGACAAGCGTTGTCCCATTCTCTGTTTTCATTGTCGCTTCATTTAAGGCAAGATGACGTGTTTCATACCCTTTATCATTATATCTGACAATAATTTCTAATAAGGGATATTCAATCACTTGAAAATCTGAGTTGTTGATTTCGATTATGAGCTTTTCAACTTCATGGGGGAGCCAATCTGCATAAAACCCTAAATGTCCGGTATGTATTCCTACAAAAGCACATTTAGATAACATGTGACTATATTGATGAAACGCTTGTAATAGTGTTCCATCTCCTCCAACTGAAATGACGATTTCTGGATTTTCATTATCTTCTATCATCTTGAAATCATGCATATGGCTCATCATTTTATGTTTAAGGGCCTCTGACTTGGCGTCACCTTTTGATAAAATCACATATCGCATTACTCCACCCCACGATTTTCATGCTTATCTGCACGTTTTTTTGAATAAAACTTTTGTGCTTCTTTAATTTCTTCTTTAATTTCAGACATTTCTTCATCTAATAAAAATGCCGCTTCTGCTGCACGTTCTAATCGTTTTTGTATTTCTGGTGGATAATCACCATCATATTTGTAACGCAAAGTATGTTCGATGGTCGCCCAAAAATTCATTGCTAGTGTTCTAATTTGAATTTCAGCAAGAATCGTCTTCTGACCGTCAAGTGTCTCAATAGGATATTCGATAATAACATGATATGAACGATACCCACTTTGTTTTGTGTCTTTTATATAATCACGTTCTTCAATTACTTTGAAGTCTTTACGTTGTTTTAACAATTCAACCACTTTATCAATATCATCCACAAATTGACACATCATACGTAATCCAGCAATGTCATACATTTCTTCACGTAAGCGATCAAATGGGATCCCCCTTTTATTCGCCTTATCAATAATACTTGTAATCGGCTTGACACGCCCTGTCACAAACTCGATGGGAGAATTGTGTTCTGTGACTTGATATTCTTTACGTAACCCTTTGAGTTTAATTTTTAGTTCATCAATTGCTTGACGATAAGGCGCTAGAAAAATTTCCCACTGGTTCATCTTACCTCACTCCGCTTCATACTAATTCAAATGTTTCTTCAACGGCTGCCACAAATTCATTACCATAATTGGAATTACCTTCTATATTATTTAATAAATACGTTAGTTCATCTTTGAATTGTGTTAACGTTAACGTATCATTAATGACAATTTTTTTGTCTTTATGTTCATGAAGCATTGACCACGTTTCTTGAACAAAAATTAAGTAAGAAAATGATGACCCATTATCCATCAAATATACGAATGAAAAATTGTCACTGTCCACAATCATCTGACCAACTTCAGATAAACCTTCTGTCGATTGATCTGTATAACATAACATTTGATCATCTTGAATTTTAATTTCATTAACATATATACGCATACGTTCTCCTCCTAGATATGGGAGGCGGTAGTGATATCCGCACATTCCCCAATCCCTTTTCTTTTATCATCGAGGCACACGGCCTTATCATCTAACATTTTAACATAATTCCACTAAGGACTCATCGTCTATCTATCGAATGAGAAATACTTTTAAAGTCTTTTCATATTCGGCATAATACTCAATAAGGAGTGAACACATATGGCAATCGAAAAAGAAATCGAATTCAAACAATTACTTAATTTACAAAGTTACGAAAGCATTAAATCAACATATTTTAACGGAGCGACCCCTTTCAAACAAACGAATCATTATATCGACACACCTGACTTTCAAATTCAATCACAAAAAATGGCATTACGCATTAGAGAAAAAGCTGACGGAGCTTTAGAGTTAACTTTAAAAGTTCCGCAAGCCATTGGGTTAGATGAATATAACTTTGCTACGGACCTTAAACCCATTCAAGGACAAGTGCCAAAAAATGCCCTACCGAAAGAAATTCAGTCGCTTCTTATTGAAAAGCACGTGAATCTTGAAGCGCTTCAAATCTTAGGTGCCTTGACCACTTTGCGCTTAGAAAAACAACTGACAGATGGGTTGCTTGTACTCGACCATAGTTTTTATCTTGGCACAGAAGACTATGAATTAGAATTTGAAGTGAAAGATTTTGAAAAAGGACAACACGCCTTTAATGAACTCTTAAAATCTTTTCATTTGAAACACCAAGAACCTAAGAACAAAGTCCGTCGTTTTTTCGAATATCAATCCTTTCTCAACCAAAATAATAACTGATAGGTATTGTATAAGTGTTTTTACTTTGATATGTAAAAATTCATGTTATTATTTATGTATATCAAAACTAACGATTAAAGGTGAAATGATGCCTCAAACTCCATATGAAATTATTGGTCAAGATGCGCTTTACGACATGATTGACCATTTTTATACACTTGTTGAACAAGACAACCGAATTAATCACTTATTTCCTGGTGACTTTAAAGAAACGAGTAGAAAACAAAAACAATTTCTCACTCAATTTTTAGGCGGTCCTTCTCTTTATACAGAAGAGCATGGCCATCCGATGTTACGCCAAAGACATTTGCCATTTAAAATTGATGCACATGCTAAAAACGCATGGCTCGAAAATATGCATATTGCGATAGAAACTGCCCAACTCCCTCATGGTGTGGGCGATTATTTGTATGAACGTTTAAAGTTAACTGCAGAACATATGGTTAACACAGAAAATTAATTGTAGGTGAAATCATGACGAAAGAATTAAGAGCTGTTGTTCATAGTTACCAAGAAGACACAAACGCCAATCTTTCTCCTGTGAGCAAAATAGAAATTTATTCTTTTTTCGATCCATTCAGCAAAGAAAGTTTTAAACTGTCTGCCGTGTTATCGAAATTAAAAATTGAATACAGCCAATATATCCGCATTCGTCATATTCTCAACCCTTCATTACGTGTATTGACAAAATGCCAAGCTCAAAGTACTTCAGATAGAGATAACATTGCATTGGCGTTCAAGGCAGCGGAATTACAAGGCCGTGCACGTGCCCATCGCTTTATGCATCTCATTCAAAACGAGATTATTCCTAAACCAGATATCGTCACAGAAGACATGATTTCAAAATGTATTGTGAATGCGGGTTTAGACTACGACGTGTACCAAGAAGACTTAGCGCACGGAAATCTCCGTGAAAGCTTAAAAGTAGATTTGCATATCGCTCGCGAAATGGATGTTGAAATGGCACCTTCACTCGTGTTCTTTAATGAAGATATACAAGAAGAAGGTTTAAAAGTAGAAGGTCTATATCCCTACCATATTTATACTTATATCATTAATGAAATGATGGGCAGTCCAATCGAAAAGCAATTACCCCCCAAATTGGCTGAATATATTCTTCAAAAACAATTAGTCACTGAAGAAGAGCTTTTAACCATTTATGAATGGCCAGAGAAAACACTAAAAAAAGAACTTAAAAAACTTTTATTACAACAAAAAATCGAAAAGATAAAATATCCTGGTGGAGAATTTTGGAAAGCGAAAATGTGAGAAAACTAAATAAAGAGGTACGGAGTTGGAGCGATTAACATCAGTTCCAACTTTTTTGTATAAAAAAAACGCCGTGTTCTGACACGGCGCTAAACAAAGGGGATGGGAGAAATTTTTCACTTCAAACAAAGGGGTATGTTTGTTATGTGATTAATTTCATGCTCATAATATATCATGTGTTTACAAACGATTCAACCCTTTAACGGCTAAAAATGCAAGTTTTCACAAATCCGTCAAATTGTAAACGGATACACTAGTTTCAAGCTTTCATTAATTTTTCAAAAGCGTCTAATTTCTCTTCAAATACCTTACAT
Source organism: Staphylococcus chromogenes (assembly GCF_029024625.1). Taxonomy (NCBI): domain Bacteria; kingdom Bacillati; phylum Bacillota; class Bacilli; order Caryophanales; family Staphylococcaceae; genus Staphylococcus; species Staphylococcus chromogenes. The sequence goes on from NZ_CP118953.1 coordinate 1,744,665, forward strand.
GCATCTTCAATAGGTTGAGGTGTTGTCATATCAACACCAGCATTTTTCAATATATCAATTGGATAATTTGAACTTCCCTTTTTCAAAAATTCATTAATATATCTTTCAACCGCCGGCTGCCCTTCCGTTAATATTTGATGACTTAAACTTTGTGCAGCGCTATATCCCGTAGCATATTGATAAACATAATAATTCATGTAGAAATGCGGAATGCGTGACCATTCTTTACTAATATTTTCGTCTGTTTCAACTGTATCTCCAAAATATTGGCGGTTGAGCTTAGCATATTCTTCATTCATACGAGTTGCAGTTAATGGCTCTCCCGCTTCTTCAATTTGATGGATTTTATGTTCGAATTCTGCAAACATTGTTTGACGGAACAATGTGGCACGAAAGCGTTCCAACTCTTGATTTAATAAGAGTAAACGTCGTTTATCGTCTAAATGTTGATCCATATAGTGACTGAGTAGTGCTTCATTACATGTAGAAGCCACTTCTGCAACAAAGATGGTATAGTCACTTTGATTGGATGGTTGATATTTACGACTAAAATAACTATGCGCAGAATGGCCAAATTCATGCACTAAGGTATATAGATCTGAAACAGTATTAGACCAATTGAGTAAAATAAAAGGATTCGTTTTATGCGCTCCTGAAGAGTAACCACCAGAACGTTTACCTTTGTTTTCGTAAACATCGACCCAACGATTTGCTAAACCTTCTTTAACCACGTTAAGATACTCCTCACCCATCGGTGCGAGTCCTTTTAACATCCACTCTACTGCTTCATCATAAGGCATCTCAAATTTAATATCTTTGACCATGGGCGTATACATATCATACATTTTAAGATCATCTAATCCGAGCAATGTTTGACGGAGTTTAGTATAACGATGCAGTAAAGGTAAGTATTTGTGCACTGTTTTCACAAGGTTATCGTAAACTTCTTCCGGAATGTGATTACGACTTAAAGCTTGTTCACGTGCTGTTTTGTAGTGATGGGCACGCGCATTGAAAACATGCTTTTTCACTTCTCCAGCAAGTGTCGCCCCTAAAGTATTGTTATAAGCCCCATAAGCTTTATAAACATTGTTGTATGCCGATTTTCTTAATTCTCGGTCGTCTGACTCTAAATATTTGATAAATGTGCCTTGCGTGAGCGGGTGTTGACGTCCCTCTTTATCTATCACATCTTCAAATGTTAAATCTGCATTATCAAACATACTAAACACATTACTTGCTGTAGAGAGCGCATCTTGTGCTTCCGTCAAAAGTTTTTCTTTCTCCGCATCTAAGACATGTGGGCGTTGTTCATTAATTAATTGAATATCAAATGCATAACGCTTTAAACCTTCATGAGATGAAACAAAAGATTGTAAACGCCCTTCATCAATTTGTAATAACTCCGGAACTAAAAAGCTCCATGCTGAGCTCAATTTAATCGCCAATTGATGCGCCCGTGCTTCAAAGCCCGTATACTTATCGTTTGCTGTATCTTGATCTTGTTTCAAATGCGCATAAACATAAACTTCCTCAAGTTTAGTTTCGATTTCATCTTCTAAACTTAACGCTTTGTACAAAGTTTCTGCATCGTCACCTAAATGCCCTTTAAAAGCTTCTTCTTGGCCGAGATAACTTTCTACTTTTTTGAAAGCCTCTTCCCAAGCAGCATCATTTTCAAAAATTGTCGTTAAGTCCCAAGTATATTCAGGATATTGTTGTTCTTGTTCTGCTCTCGTTAGTTGTTGTGCCATTTCATATTCCTCCTCTAAAGATGATATTATAGCTATTTTCTCATTTTTAAATTCAGAATGCACTTTTTAACTATGTCACACGTAATAATTTCATGTAAGCATGAACCATCGTCTGCATCATACGTTGATAATCCACATTTTGATGCGCAAAATATCTAGGTTGGAGCATTTTGCGAACGGCTTGATGAGGAATGGAACCTCCTTTAAGAGATTTCAAAACAGTCAGCTGCCAATAGACAGGATGTGTGAGAAAGTAGAGTTGTTCTGGAAATATAAAACCCGTCAGTTTACAAACTTGTTCATCAGATAATTGTAATTGATACATCAGAGATAAATGGGGTTCTAAAACGCTATTTTTACGTCGACAATATGCAATATATCTTTCAATAAAATATTGCGAAAGTTTTCTTATAGGAGGTATTGATTTTGAAGGGTCACTCATATCCTCTAGCCACTGTTCAAAAGGAATTGGGATTATTTCACCTTGAAATGTTTTCGAGGCAATCGGGGTTAACTGTGTGATTTTATGGGGGATAAAAGTTTTTGCATCAATACAATATAAGGTACGTGTTTGATGAATGATACTCGTTTGATGACGTTGAGTGAAATAGTAACTTCCTTTATTCTTTTTGGGAACCTCCGTTACCCAAACGACGTTGTATCCTAAACTTTGTAACCCTGCTGTTCTCACTTGCATGGTCTCTACATCTATAGGGCTTAGTTGAATTTCAATTGCCCATTGATTGTTTATTGTAATGTCAGGAATTTGGCAAATAGTGGATAAGTAAGGTTCTAAACAAACATGTTCATAATGCTGTGCCAACTTCTCAAAAAGTCCTTGTTTCATTTTTAAATGTTGTTCTGTTTCTCCACCTTTATGTTTTAAATGGATTTGACCGGAGGGATGTGCAAAATGCGGCGTCACTTTTATACCTTGACGTAATATGAGTCGTTCTTTACAAATCGGGCAATAGTAGCACTCTAGCCGAGAGGCTTGTCTTGCTGAAACTTGTTCATTATTCTCGTTCATCGCTGTTAACATCAACTTCACCTCATAAAGATACACGCCTCATCCTCTTAAATTACTTTTTATTGCTTAACTTAATTTCAAAATACTTATCAATATACAAGAAATTATGCGCCGCCACAAAAAGGAGTTAAGCGATCCATAATTACCTAACTCCTTAATTTAACCCATCCGTATAGCCAAGGCACAAAAAAGCACGACCATCCTCAGAATGGTCGTACACCTTTTAGACTGTATTACTTATTTGGAAAATAACGTTTCACTTGTTCAGTAACATTGTGACTCATTACAATTTTAGCATAATCGTTTAAAAATACTTCAGTTTTATCTGTAGGTGATGCATATTCAAGCGCTTGTCCATAAAAATCATGAATGGCTTCTTCTGTCACCTCTTGGTCAAAATGAACCATGTAATAGTAAGTGTCATTAAACATATACAATAAATCTTCGTATTGTGTTAATTTTTGATTATTTTGATGTGCGTAAGCAATTAAAGTTTCTAAATCATCAAATTTAAAGATGAGTGTATTAGATTGAAGTGATGTCATTTGAGATGAACGACGTGTCGCTTGAGTAGTCTCTCTTTCATCTAAATCGTCTTCTTGTGTTTCGCTTGAATGAGCTTTCAACGATTGAGAAAGTAAATCGTTTAATTGGCTATCAAACTCATCTAAGGCACTATCTTCTTCAGACATTTGCATCAATTCGTCATTTTTAGACTTAGAAATCGTCACTTCTACCCCTTTTTCAAAAGCGTGTACTTGAATCCATAAAGGGCCTTCAACAACAAAATCTTCTTCTTGGTTAATTTCTTCCATCATTGACCAGAAAAACTCTTCTCCACGTTTACGGTTCGTCCATAAGTCCTCACGTCTAAATCCACGTGCTTCTATATCTTTATAAGTGATAAACAACTTTACAGTCATGTCGTCAATGCGTTCTATTCTCATATCATCTCACTCCTTACAGTCGATGAATAGTAATCCTATTGTAGTAGACAAATTAGAAAAATACAATCCATTTGTTTGAATACTACAATCATTTGAAAAACGCTTTAAATTCAGTATATCATACTTAAAAAAAGAGCTTAAATAGTTCGTATATATAAAAAAAGACGAGCAACGCAAACCGACGTTACTCGAAAACATTATCTAAATAGATTTATAAAGTTTAAATTAATCAACCATACGTTGCGCTTCTTGCAATTGGAACGTACGGACTTTACGTGGTAAGAAACGACGAATTTCATCTTCGTTGTATCCTACTTGTAAACGTTTATCATCTAAAATAATCGGACGGCGTAAAATGCCAGGGTTATCTTGGATGATGCCATATAAATCTTGTAAAGGTAAAGAATCGATATCTACGTTTAATTTTTGGTATGTTTTAGAACGTGTAGAGATAATTTCATCAGTACCGTCTTCTGTCATTTTTAAAATTTGTTTTATTTCATCTAAAGTTAAATGTTCAGAAAAAATATTTCGCTCCGTATACGGAATGTCATGTTCTTGTAACCATGCTTTCGCTTTACGGCAAGATGTGCAACTTGGTGAAGTAAATAATGTTACCATACATCTCACTCTCCTAATTGAATAAAAATTCATTAAAATTTAACGTTCAAGTTTGACTGATTAATATAAGCTAAAACAATTCAAATCTTTTTTCTGTCTGTCTAACGCTATATATCTATTATAGCCAAACAACATTAAAATTAAATGAGAAATCTGTAAAAATAGTATTTATTTTAAATAATCAGTCTTTAGTATGAGACTTATTTCTACCATTTCCTAATACTTATCATAACATAACTTACAAACTTAGAAAATACTGTTACAATAGTATTGATAAACACGAAAGAAAGTAGGCATTGTTCATATGAAAACATTATTCTCAGGCATTCAACCTAGTGGTATTCCCACAATTGGCAACTATATCGGTGCATTAAAACAGTTTGTTGAAATCCAAGATGATTACGAGTGCTATTTCTGCATCGTTGATCAACATGCAATCACGGTGCCTCAGGATCGCTTAAAATTGCGACAACAAACACGTCAACTTGCCGCGATTTATTTAGCTTCTGGCCTTAATCCGGATAAGATTACGTTATTCATTCAATCTGAGGTTCCTGCACACGTTCAAGCCGGTTGGATGTTAACGACCATTTCCTCCATTGGCGAACTCGAACGTATGACACAATTTAAAGATAAGGCGCAAAAACAAAATGATGGTATTCCTGCCGGTTTATTAACTTATCCCCCATTAATGGCAGCAGACATCATTTTATATAATACAGACATTGTTCCTGTTGGGGATGATCAAAAGCAACACATCGAATTAACACGTAACCTCGTAGATCGTTTCAACAGTCGCTATAATGATGTTTTAACAAAACCTGAAATACAAATGCCAAAAGTGGGCGGACGTATTATGAGTTTACAAGATCCGATGAAGAAAATGAGTAAAAGTGATGATAACCAAAAAAACTTTATTTCGTTACTTGACGAACCTCGTTTAGCTGCTAAAAAAATCAAAAGTGCTGTAACAGATTCAGAGGGAACTGTTAAATTTGATAAAGAGAATAAACCAGGTATCTCAAATTTACTTACGATGTATTCAAGCTTATCTGGAATATCTATTAAAGATTTAGAAGTACAATATGCCAATGAGGGCTACGGTAAATTTAAAGGAGATCTTGCTGAAGTCGTGGAACAATTTTTAACTGACTTCCAAGCTAAATATGAAGAATTTTACAACTCAGAACGTCTCGATGAAATTCTAGATGAAGGCCGTGACAAAGCGCACCGTACATCTTTTAAAACTTTAAAGAAAATGGAAAAAGCGATGGGCCTTGGCCGCAAACGAAAATAATATCAAAATAGCCATCAAAATTTATGCTTAGATAAATTTTGATGGCTTTCTATTTTAACTAGGTACTATCTCCCATCTGAATCCTTATTATTCAAAAGGAAGTCATTTGAGGTATTATTCTTTTTTCTTTTTACCTGTCTCACGATCGATAGATTTATCAATATAAGTGTACTTTAATGATGTATCTCCACCGATATTATGATATTGTAGGTTTTTCACTTGTGGATTCGTTAAATGTGCTTCCCCTTTTTGATAAACTGGCGCAATCGGTGCTTCATTAAGCAATAACTCTTCTGCATCTACAAGCGTTTGATTTCGTTCTTCAGGTTTTTGCAATAATTCGCCATTCGCTTTTTCAAGCATTTTATCATATTCTTTATTACTCCAACCTGTATTATTAGACGAATTACCTGTTGTCATAATATTAAGAAACGTCATTGGGTCCGGGTAATCTGGTCCCCAACCTGAAAGTGAAATTTGATAATTTCCACTTTGTTCACGTGCAAGACGTTGCTTAAACGGTAATTGTTGGATTTTAACAGTAACCCCTGGTAACGTGGTTTCAACTTGAGATTTAATAAACTCTGCTGAAATTTTAGACGCTGGAGTATCTTCTGTGTTCAACGTGAAAGTGAATTTATCTTTACCTAGTTCTTTTTTAGCTTTATTGTAATTCTCTTTAGCCTGTTTAGGGTCGTATTTCAATGGGGATTTAATTTGATCTGTAAAATCTTTGCCATTAGGTGCATCTGCAGTTCCTTTAGCAGTGAATCCATCCACTTCTTTAGAACCGTTATTCAATACAGAATCTACATAATCTTTTTTATTGATGGCTTGCGAAAAAGCAAGTCTCATATTTTTGTTTTTAAACTCTGGGACTTCATCTTGATTCAATTTCAAGTAGAATGTTGAGGCAAGAAGACGTTTTTTCAATGCAGGATCCCCTTTATATTTATCCACTTGTTCTGCAGAAATTGTCGTATCATCTACTGAACCTGTATCATAAAGTGACGCTCCAGCTTGACCATCTTTTAGAACTTTATAATTGACTTTGTCTAGTTTCACCACGTCTTTATCCCAATATTTATCATTTTTCACTAAAATAATTTTATCTTCAACGGCCCAATCTTTCACTTTGAATGGCCCATTATAAACACTTTTTTCCTCAGATGTTCCGAAGCGTTCCCCGTATTTTTTAACAACTTTTTCATTTTGTGGTAAATATGTAGCAAATGCGAGCATTTCTTTAAAATAAGGAATCGGTTTAGTGAGTTCAAAACGGAGAGTATGGTCGTCAATCGCTTTTACCCCTAGTTCATCCACATCTTTTTTCCCCATATTAATCGCTTCTGCATTTTTTAAATCATACATAATGTACGCATATTCTGAAGCCGTATTAGGGTCAACTACACGTTTCCATCCATATTCAAAATCATGGGCAGTGACTGGATCTCCATTTGACCATTTGGCATCTTTACGTAAGTGAACCGTCCAAGTTTTACCTCCGTTCGTAATTTCAGGGTCTCCTTGTGCAACGCCCGGTTCAGCTTTATCATTTTTTCCTGCTGTGTATAAACCTTCATAAACTTGGCTAAATTTATCAAAACTTACATTATCCGTTACTTTAGCAGGGTCTAATGACGCCATATCTTGAGGAATCACTTTTCGAAATACTTGCCCTTTTTCATCATAAATCCCTTCAGCATTACCGCATGCAGATAATACAATAACTGAACTCATGATTGCCCCGAGTAGTTTGACTTTATGTTTTGCGATTTTCAATTGCATTTCCCCCTTCCTTTGTTTTATACATGTAAACCGTTATTTTGAGTGAATTCTTGAAACTCTTCTTCTGTCGCAAGGACGTAATGATTGGGTGTGAAGGCCTTTAATTCACGTGGCGCATCTGGATTCTTTTCTCCTTCATACGCAAAACGTTTTCGTGTACGTTCGCTATCTGGATCTGGTTGAGGAACAGCCGACAATAACGATTTTGTATAAGGATGTAATGGGTGATTATAAATTTCGTCTGCGGGCCCTAATTCGACAATTTTCCCTAAATGCATAACTGCAATTCGATCTGAAATATATTTCACCATCGATAAATCATGCGCAATAAATAAAAACGTAATATTGCGTTCTTGTTGAAGTTTTCGCATCAAGTTAACGACTTGGGCTTGAATCGATACATCCAGTGCCGAAATCGGCTCATCCGCAATAATAAATTCTGGTTCTACCGCTAAAGCACGAGCAATACCGATACGTTGTCGTTGTCCACCCGAAAACTCATGGGGATAGCGATTGGCATGACTTTTACGAAGTCCTACTGTTTCTAGTAAGTCATAGACGCGTTTTTTACGGTCTTTTTTATCTTTCGCTAAACCATGAATATCAATACCTTCAGCCACAATGTCCATGACTTTTAATCTTGGATTTAATGAAGCATACGGATCTTGGAAAATCATTTGGATTTTTTTATTAAACTGAAGCAAATCTTTACGTTTTTTAATACTTTGAATATTAACCCCTTCGTAAAGCACCTGACCTTCTGTCACATCGTTGAGTTTAATAATGGCCTTACCTGTTGTTGATTTCCCTGAGCCGGATTCTCCAACAAGGCCAAATGTTTCTCCTCGATAAATATCGAACGAGATGTCATCAATTGCACGGACTTCATTCCGTTTTCCTTGGTTGAAATACTGTTTTAAATGTTTAACTTCCACTAAAATATCTTTTTCAGCCATTAAAACGACACCCTTTCTACGCGTTCTGGTTTCGCAAAATTGTTCGGCATTGGACGCTGTTTACGTTTTACCAATTCTGGAGGCTCTACTTTTGGAGCACGCTCATCTAACAACCAAGAACGAACATAGTGGGTCGGTGATACTTTAAACCACGGCGGCGCTTCTTTAAAGTCAATCGCCAATGCATACTCGCTACGTGCGGCAAATGCATCCCCTTTTGGCGGATGAACTAAATCTGGTGGCGATCCCGGAATCGCCCGAAGTTCAGTTGACCCTTCAGTTTCTAAATCTGGCATGGAAGATAATAACCCCCATGTATACGGATGTTTGGGATCATAAAATATTTCATCAACATCGCCTGTTTCAATCATTTGTCCACCATACATTACGGCTACTCGGTCTGCTACGTTTGCGACAACTCCCAAATCATGTGTAATGAAAATAATAGAAGTATCTATTTTTTGTTGTAATTCTTTCATTAAGTCTAAAATTTGTGCTTGCATCGTAACATCTAACGCTGTAGTAGGCTCGTCTGCAATTAAAACTTTAGGTTCACATGCAAGTGCCAGTGCAATGACAATACGTTGACGTTGTCCTCCTGAAAATTGATGTGGATATGCGTTAAAACGCTCTTTCACACGTTTTAAACCGACAAGTTCTAACAACTCAATTGCGCGTTGTTTCGCTTCTGCTTTACTTAAACCAATATGTTTAATAATCGGTTCCATCACTTGCTTACCTATTTTCATTGTTGGATTAAGTGATGTCATCGGATCTTGGAAAATCATCGAAATCTCTTTTCCTCGTAATTTCATCAATTCTTTTTCCGATTTTTTTGTTAAGTCTTCGCCATTAAAAATGATGCTACCTTGTTTAATACGACCCGACTTCCCTTGGAAAAGCTTCGTAATCGCTTTTGTTGTGACAGATTTTCCTGAACCGGATTCTCCCACAATAGCTAACGTTTCCCCTTTGTTTAAATAAAAATCTACACCTCGAACAGCTTGCACTTCTCCGACCTCAATATCAAAGGAGACATGCAAGTCATTGACTTCAATCACGCGTTCTGACATGTGCCATACCTCCTTTATTTTCTCATTTTAGGGTCAAATGCATCTCTTAGACCATCACTGAATAGGTAGAAGAATAAAATTAATAAACTTAAAATGAAAGCCGGAATAAATAGTTGGTGCGGATGAATCAATAACATTGCGCGACCTTCATTGACAAGTGAACCTAATGATGTTTGTGGTGCTGGAACACCAATACCGATAAAGCTTAAAAATGCTTCGAAGAAAATCGCATTAGGTACTGTGAACATAGAAGTTACAATAATAGCTCCTAATGTATTTGGTAAAATATGTTTAAAAATTAACTTTAAATTCGACGTCCCTAATGTGCGTGAAGCTAAAACAAATTCTTGATTTTTCAATTTTAAGAATTCTCCACGTACAACACGACTCATTCCAATCCAACCTGTAATGGCCATCGCTAAAATAATTGTCCAAATGGAAGGTTCAAATATTAAGACGAATAAAATAACAACGATGAGTGTTGGAATGGATGAGATGATTTCAATGATACGTTGCATAATATCATCAACACGGCCTCCAAAATAACCAGAAATCGCACCGTAAATTACACCAATGAAAATATCTAGTAACGCCGCCACTAACCCAATAAATAACGAAACTTGTGCACCTTGCCAAGTTCTTGTCCAAATGTCACGTCCTAGTTGATCTGTTCCAAACCAAAAGTTTTGTTTGACGTGCGCTTTATCGTAAGCATTACCGTCAATGCCTTCTCCATCAAAAGGTAAAAATGGAATTTGATCTAAAACAGCAATTTTCGGAGGCAAGTTACGACGTTCGACATCTTGCTCTGCATAATCATGCGAACTTATGAGTGGACCTACAATTGCTAAAATGAGGATAATAATTAACCCTATCATCCCTACAACCGCAAGTTTGTTGCGTGTTAATTGTGACCAAGCATCTTGCCAAAACGTACGTCCTTCTCTTTGAAAATCTTGTTCGCTGCTATCAGGTGCACCTGTACGCACAAAGTCTTCATGCATAATCCCTGCCGTTTGAGCGACTGTCGCACCTGAATGATCGTCTTTAGGTAAAATACGTTCTTCTTTCGTCATTACTTTTTACCCCCTTGCAAACGGATTCTAGGGTCGATAAGACCATATAGAATATCGACAATAAAAATGGAAACAATGAATAGTGTACTGAACAATAAAGTAATGGCCATAATCACAGAAAAGTCATTTGTGGTAATTGAACGTACAAATTGATCCCCTAGTCCAGGAACACCAAAAATATTTTCAATGGTTAAAGTCCCTGTTAAAATACTTGCAAGCATCGGAACGAGTATCGTAATGACTGGAATAAGTGCATTTCGTAATGCGTGGCCATATAAAACGCGGCTCGTCGAATTCCCCTTTGCTCGAGCTAATAATATGTAATCTGAACTTAACACTTCAATCATTTCTGCTCTAATATAACGTGCTACTGTTGCGATAACGACAGCTGATAATGCTAATGAAGGTAAAATTGCAGTGGAAATACCTTCCCATCCTGCCACTGGAAACCATTGGAGACGTACAGCAAAAACGTATTGTAGCAATACTGCTAAAACGAAGGATGGCACAGAAATAGCAATAACTGAAATAAAGGTGGCGAGATAGTCAACCCATGTATTTTGTCGTGTGGCTGCGATAACCCCTAAAAACAGACCGACAATAACCCCTATCACCATAGAAAAAAGCCCCATTTGAAAAGATGGCACTAATCTCGGTTTAATCAAATCCCAAACGGGCTGATTATCATATTGGAAAGAGTTACCAAAATCACCTTTAACGACATTCGCCATATAGTTGCCGTATTGAATAGGTAATGGATCATTTAAACCATATTTTTCATTCAACATCGTTTTTTGTTCTTCGCTTAATTTTTCATCATTAAACGGTGATCCAGGCATCAACTTCATAAGAAAAAACGTGATTGTAATAATGATAAATAGTGAAATAACCATATATAACAATCGTTTTAAAGTATACTTAAGCATCCTACAAACCCCCTTGTGTTTAATTAACATTCCCTTCAAAATTTTCAGAAATATTAATAATATTATAATCACAAGGCTCCGAATTAATCAATATCATTTCAATTTACAGTGATAAAGGAATTAAGGGAGAAGTAGCTTTAAATCTATATTTCTTTTCATTAAAAATTATTTATATCCTCTTAAATAACTTCAAATTAATTGAGTAGTAGGTTACAATGATGAAAACAAATAGTAAGGAATGACATTATGCCACGTCTCACTAATCAATCATGGATTTATATTATAATCACCCCAGCACTTACACTTTTTTCATGGCTCTTAAGTACGCATACTTGGACCCATTTCATAAATTTATTTTTTACCTTTTCCATTATTTTTTCAATCTTACTATTCACATTGCTTATTATTCAGGAAGGCATCTTTGATGTGACAAGTTTTGGATTTCGGCGTTTTAAGTATCAATTAATGCGCAGTAAAGATAAAAAACACTATGAATCCGATGAGTTCTTTAACCCGAAACAACCCAAAAAATCTCATTATGTCGTACAATCTTGGATTAAGCCTGCATTACTTATGCATGTTTTTTACATACTACTCTCCTTTTTAATGGCTTTTACGGTACATTAACTATACAAATATATGCATATACAAAAAACAGATGTCTCCTCTAAAAAGACACCTGTTTTTTAGTTTTATAAAAAATCCTTTTATTATTTTTTCGTCTGCTGATCTTATTAAGTCAAAGATGTTGCCCCAAAAAGCATTGAGGGAGTTAAATTTGACGTGTTTCTACTATTATATATGTGAGAATTCCTTTTTTATCTCTTCACTTTAGTTACCATAATGTACTTTTAAAAAGAACAGTTTTGTATAATTAATCAATAACATACAAAAAGGCTTGCTATAGAAATATTCACCTATTCTATAGCAAGTCTTGAGATTTTATTTATTGGTTATATTTTTTAAAGACTAATACCGCATTATGTCCACCGAAACCTAAACTATTACTCATCGCATAATTAATTTCGCAATCTACAGCTTTATTTGGTGTAATGTCTAAATCAATTTCAGGGTCATTGTTATCCGCATGAATTGTTGGCGCAATTTTACTGTCTCTTATTGACAACACAGAGAAAATCGCTTCTACGCCACCTGTTGCGCCTAATAAGTGTCCTGTCATTGATTTTGTAGAACTGATTTTAAGTGATTTTGCCGCTTCACCAAATGTTTTTTTGATGGCTCTAATTTCAAATAAGTCACCGACAGGCGTACTTGTGCCATGCGCATTTAAGTATTGAATGTCACTTGGTTGAATGCCTGCATCATTCATTGCTGCTTCCATTGCACGTGAGCCGCCTTCACCATCTGGACCTGGGGCAGTAATATGATGCGCATCACCTGTTGATCCATAGCCTACAATTTCAGCGTAAATATTTGCGCCACGGGCCTGTGCCGATTCTAAAGATTCAAGTACTAAAATCCCTGCACCTTCACCCATAATAAAACCATCACGGCCTTCTTGGAATGGGCGACATGCTGTTTCAATATCATCATTTGTGGATAATGCACGACTCGCACTAAATCCAGCGATGGCCATATGTGTAATCGGTGCCTCTGTGCCTCCAGCAATCATCGCATCCGCATCGCCACGTTCAATAAATTTGAACGCTTCACCAATGGAATTTGTTGCAGTCGCACAAGCTGTCACTGTTGAACCATTTGGACCTTTCGCGCCTAAATCGATAGAGACTTGTCCAGTCGCCATATCTGGAATTAACATAGGTACAAAGAACGGACTTACACGACGGGGTCCTCTTTCTTTAAGCAAGTCGTGGGCTTCTTCAAATGTTTCCATACCCCCGATACCTGAGCCAATCCATACACCAACGCGGTTGGCATTCGTTTCATCTATCACTAATCCAGAATCTTTCACTGCTTGTCGTGCAGCGACTACAGCATATTGTGTAAAACGTGACATTTTACGCGCTTCTTTTTTAGGGATATGTGCTTCAATATCGAAGTCTTTGAGTTCCCCGCCAATGTGCACATTATAAGGTGTTGTGTCAATGCGCGTAATTTTATCGATTCCGTTAACACCTTTTAAAGCGTTATCCCACATCGTAGGTACATCATTTCCAATTGGAGATAATGCCCCTAAACCTGTAACTACGACACGTTGTTTTTTAGTCATTCATGTTCCTCCTCTATTATTTACCCCATCGAATCACAAGTGATCCCCATGTCAATCCGCCTCCAAAGCCAACTAACACGAGTACATCATCGTCTTGAATTCGACCAGCTTCTAACTCTTCAGATATACTTAACGGTATGGATGCCGCTGATGTATTGCCATATTTATCTACCGACACACTCATTTTTTCCTTCGGGATATCTAATCTTTGTCTTGCAGATTCCATGATACGAATATTCGCTTGATGCGGTACGAATAAATCGATGTCTTCTGGCTGTAAATGCGCTTTTTCGACTACGCGTAAAGACGAATCTCCCATAATGCGTACCGCAAATTTAAATACTTCACGTCCATTCATTCGGATAAAATCGGTCTCTTGATCTTGATATAAGTATTTACCTCCGATTCCGTCAGAACCTAACTCATAACTTAGAATACCACGGTTGCCCGATACTTCGCCAATAATAGCCGCTCCAGCGCCATCGCCGAATAAAATTGCCGTTGAGCGATCCTCTAAATCTGTAATTCCAGATAATTTGTCTGCGCCTACAACGAGTACATTTTTATAGTCCCCAGATAAAACAAAAGATCTCGCAGTCACAAGGCCGTACATAAAACCTGTACATGCCGCAAGTTGATCGACAGATGCCACTTTACTAAGACCTAATCGGTGTTGTAACTTGTTTGCGACAGTCGGAAAACGATGGTCTCCTGTGGATGTCGCTACGATTACCATGTCAATGTCTTCTTTATCAATGCCTGCGTCTTCAATCGCACGGACACTGGCTTCATATGCTAAATCTGATGTATGTTCATCCTCTTTAGCCCATCTACGTTCTTTAATCCCTGTCATTTGGGAAATCCATTCATCTGATGTATCAAGGTATGATTCAAAAAACGCATTATCCACCACACGTTCAGGTGCGTATGCGCCAAATCCTTTAATACCTACATTCATGGTTTGAACACCTTCTTCATTTATTTTTAATACCAGGTAATAATTTACCATAAGGTTAACAAAAATGACAAGTCATATACTGTGACGACTATACAAAATGATATAAGACAATTATAATAGAAATATCAGAAAAATTGGAGGCATATCGCAATGAAATACTTTTTCACATTTTTTTGGGCGGTACTCTTATTAGAGATGGTCAATTTCGTGCTTAACAGCTTAAATGGAGGCGGCGCGATTAGTTTTATCGCTCCAATCGTTTTAGCTGCAATCATGGTAGGCGTTGTGGTATTAATTGATATCGCAATGAAGCCTGATACGAACCATCCTGTTAATGACCATCACAACTAAATTTCGAAATCACATGATTATCTTAATGTCTACTGTTGACAATACATATTGTTGACAGTTTTTTTGCGTAAAAATAGCGAACTAGGAGGTAACTCCTAATTCGCTATTACACTATAAAACAATTTTTATGATATTTATGCTTCATTTGGTTTTTCGACTTTAAATTCGATTTCACCTTCATGAACATCTCCGAAAACTTTTGTGCCTTCTGGAAGATTTTCTTTAATCATCATACGTGCTAAAGGTGTTTCAACATGACGTTGAACAAAACGTTTTAATGGACGTGCGCCAAATTGTGGCTCGTAAGCTGTTTCACCCATCCATTTTTTCGCTTCATCTGTCAATTCTAAAGTAATGCGTTGATCTGTTAATCTCATATTTAAGTTTCTTAGTACTTTATCGACAATCAATTGCATATCTTCAACAGATAATGGTTTGAACAAGACAATGTCGTCCATACGGTTTAAAATTTCCGGTTTGAAGTAAGCATGTAAACTATCCATTACTGCTTTTTCAGTGTCTTCAGTAATTTCACCGGTATCTTTAACACGATCAAGTAAAATCTGTGAACCTATATTACTTGTCATAATAATAATTGTATTTTTAAAGTCCACACTTCTACCTTTTGAATCTGTTAAACGACCATCATCTAAAATTTGAAGCAAGACGTTAAATACGTCAGAATGGGCTTTTTCAATCTCATCTAACAAAATAACTGAATAAGGATTACGACGTACGGCTTCTGTTAATTGTCCGCCTTCATCATGACCGACATAACCTGGAGGAGCCCCGATTAATCGTGAAACAGCGTGTTTTTCCATATATTCACTCATATCGATGCGAATCATATGACGTTCTGAATCAAATAAAGTGGATGCTAATGATTTTGCTAATTCTGTTTTACCTACCCCAGTTGGACCTAAGAATAAAAATGATCCAATAGGTCGATCTGGGTCTTTAATACCTGCGCGTGCACGCACAACAGCATCAGCGACTAAGTCAACCGCGCGTTCTTGACCTACCACACGCTCATGTAAGATATCAGAGAGGTTTAACAATTTTTCACGTTCTGTTTCGACAAGTTTTGAGACTGGAATTCCTGTCCATTGGCTCACAATTTCTCCAATTTCTTCATCCGTAACGACCTCTCTAATAATACGATCGCTATCAGTTCCTTGTGATTCTTGGAAAGAGGCTTCGAGTTCTTTTAATTCTTTTTCAAGTTGCGGTATTTTACCGTGTTGTAATTCTGCTGCTTTCTCCAAGTCATAGTTGTTTTCTGCATCTTCTAATGCTTTCCGACTTTCATCTAGTTCTGTTCGTTTTTCTTGAACTTTAGCAATTTTTTCTTTTTCTTTTTCTACACGAGATTGTAATTGGGCTTGCACTTCTTTTTCTTCTGCAAGTTCTTCTTGCAATTCTTTTAAACGCATTTGACTCGCTTCATCTGATTCTTTTTTAAGCGCATTTTCCTCAATTTCTAATTGCATTACTCTACGATTCACTTGGTCTAGTTCTGTTGGATTAGAACCCATTTCCGTGCGTATCGTAGCTGAAGCTTGATCGACAAGGTCAATCGCTTTGTCTGGTAAGAAACGGTCTGTAATATAACGATTTGAAAGTTCAGCAGCTGCAACTAATGCACGGTCTTGGATACGTACACCATGGTGAACTTCATAACGTTCTTTTAAACCTCGTAAGATTGAAATTGTATCTTCAATATTCGGCTCTTTAACGTTCACTTTTTGGAAACGGCGTTCTAAGGCTGAATCTTTCTCAATATATTCACGATACTCATTTAACGTTGTCGCACCAATACAGTGGAGTTCGCCACGCGCAAGCATAGGTTTTAACATATTTCCTGCGTCCATTGCACCATCTGTTTTACCTGCGCCAACTAACATATGGATTTCATCAATAAATAACAGAATACGTCCTTCAGACTCTTTAACTTCTTTTAATACTGCTTTTAAACGTTCCTCAAATTCACCACGATATTTTGCACCTGCAACTAACGCACTCAAATCAAGTTCAAATACTGTTTTATCGAGGAGTGAATCAGGTACATCTCGTTTAACAATACGTTGAGCCAGACCTTCCACTATGGCCGTTTTACCGACCCCAGGTTCACCGATAAGTACTGGATTATTTTTGGTTTTTCGACTTAAAATTCGAATGGTATTTCTAATTTCTTCATCACGGCCGATAACAGGGTCCATATTCCCTTTACGCACTTCTTCGACTAAATCACGACCGTATTTAGCTAATGCCTCATAATTTACTTCAGGATTTTGTGTTGTCACATGATTCCCTCCTCGCACTTTTTTTATAATTTCAATAATGACTTCTTTTTTATGGTTCACAGCTTGTTGTGTGGTTTCATCTATTTCCATTGCCGCTCTTAAAACGTGCTCCATCGAAATATAACTATCTTCATATTCACCCATAAACTGTTCAGCTTTATTAAATAATTCATTTGTTTTCGTGCCTAAATATTGTCCATATTGCACGTTATCCCCTTTTACAGTCGCATAACGTGATAACTTATCCGTATAAGCTTTGTCTAAGGCTTCTGTGTCAATATTTGCACGCTCTAAAATACTTTGATATAAACTTTCAGGTTGTTCTAAAACAGCTTTTAGAACCGCTTCTATTTCTACATTGGTTAAGTGATATTCTTTTGCATATTCAATGGCTTTTTGAAGCGCATTTTGAATAGAATGTGTCATTTGATTAATATCCAAAATGTCTCACTCCTTTATTTAACATAGGTCATTTGACTTTGACTTTCTTTGACCTTAATTATATTATACTCACTCGCGTTAATGAATGCAACCTATAAGTTTGACTTTTTTTGACTATTATTCATTTTTTCCGCATATAACAATAACCGTTCATTTCAAATTCAAACATCACACGGTATAAAAAGAACTCCCTTTGCAATTAAAGGAAGTTCTTTTCATTCAATATTAGCTAACGCCTAATGCTATTTTGGCATAACGTGACATCATATCTTTATTCCATGGTGGATTCCATACGATGTTCACTTCTGTGTCTTTAATTTCTGGCAATTCGCCTAACGCTGTTTTGACTTGATCAACAATCTGTGGCCCAAGTGGACAACCGATAGAAGTTAAAGTCATCTCAACAGTACAAAGGCCATCATCATCTAAATCCACTTTATATACAAGGCCTAAGTTTACGATATCAATCCCTAATTCGGGGTCAATAACATTTTCCAAAGCGCCTAATATGCTATCTTTTAAAGCCTCTTCCATGAGATTCACCTCTTCTAATTAATAACTACTCTCAATATATCAAAATTCAGACACGAGAACAATAAAATGCTATGATAAGTTTACATTGAAACTCGTGCATAAGGAGACATTTATGAAACAACATTTGATTTGCCTCGATCTCGATGGCACTTTATTAAACGATGCAAAAGAAATTACCCCCTATACGTTCAAAGTCTTAAAAACATTACAGGCAAAAGGCCATGCCATCATGATTTCTACTGGTCGGCCATTTCGAGCGAGTCAACGCTATTATCATGAACTTGAAATGGATACACCTATTGTGAATTTTAATGGCGCATACGTACACCATCCTAAAGATCCACAATTTCCCATGCAACATGCGCGTTTAGATGAAGGGATTGCATCAAGTATTATTGAAACTTTGAAAGAAATGGAAGTACAAAATATTATCGCTGAAGTCAAAGACTGCGTGTATTTAGATCGCTATGATGAAAACCTTTTTGAAGGCTTTAGCATGGGTGATGCTCACATTGAAGTTGGCGATTTAAGAACATTACTTCATGAAAATCCGACAAGTCTTCTCATTGAAGCGAAGGAACATCAGATTCCTCGTATTAAACAAACATTAACACGGTTTTATGCTGAAAATATCGAACATCGCCGTTGGGGTGCCCCATTTCCTGTTATCGAAATCGTTAAACGAGGCATTAGTAAAGCAGTAGGTATTGATATAGTCAAAGATTATTTAAACATTGAACGTCAACATATTATTGCTTTTGGTGATGAAGACAACGATATTGAGATGATAAAATACGCAAAACACGGTGTCGCAATGGAGAATGCCATTCCTGAACTCAAACACATCGCTAAAGAGACAACCGCTTCAAATAACGAAGACGGCATCGGTCTCTACTTGAATGATTTTTTTCAACTTAACTTATCTTATAAGGACATCAAGGAGGATTAAAAATGACACAAAAAGTAATTGTTGTAGGTGCTGTTGCAGGTGGCGCAACGGCTGCGAGTCAATTGCGCCGATTAGATGCCTCTGCTCAAATTAACGTTTATGAAAAGGACCGAGATATGAGCTTTGCAAATTGTGGGTTACCTTACTACTTAGGTCATGTGATTAAGTCACGTGACGATATGTTACCGATTACTCCAAATGATTTTAAAGAAAAGAAAAATATTGATGTTTATTTAAAACATGAAGTCATTGCTGTTAACAGTGCTAAAAACACGGTACAAGTTAAAAACCATCAAACTGGGGATATTTTTACAGATCACTATGATACCCTCATTTTAAGTCCAGGTGCACGTGCTCATCGATTAAATTTCGACGTCCCCCATTTATTCACGTTACGTAATATGGAAGATACGGATGCGATTGAAAATTATATCAATGATCATCGTGTCGAACGTGTACTCATTGTAGGTGGCGGTTATGTCAGTTTAGAAGTATTGGAAAATATGTATGAAAGAGGATTAAAACCGACGTTAATCCATCGTTCTGAAGCAATTAATAAACATATGGATCAAGATATGAATCAAGTTATTTTTGATTCATTGAAAGAAAGAGAGATTCCTTACCGATTAAATGAAGAAATAAAGGCAATAAAGGGCAACACGGTCTCGTTCACTTCTGATCTCCAAGAAGACTACGATTTGATTATTACAGGCATTGGTGTAAAACCGAATTCAGAGTTCTTAAAGGACTCAGGCATACATCTTGATGACAAAGGTTATATTCCAGTAAATGCACGTTTTCAAACAAATGTGCCTAACGTGTACGCCTTAGGTGATATCGCGACGAGTCATTACCGTCATGTTGATTTACCTGCACATGTCCCATTAGCTTGGGGTGCCCATCGAGGCGCAAGTATTATTGCCGAACAACTTGCCGGTAATTCCAATATTACTTTCAAAGGGTTTCTCGGTGCAAATATCGTTAAGTTTTTCGATTATACTTTAACAAGTTCTGGAATTGCGCCTCATGAGTTAAAACATTTTGATTATGAGGTGGTCAACGTCAACCAAACGGCGCATGCTGGCTATTACCCTAATAATAGTACGCTTCATTTGAGAGCTTATTATGAAAAGACAAGTCGAAAATTATTGCGTGCCGTTGCTGTAGGAAAACAAGGTGCAGATAAACGAATTGATGTGCTCACTATGGCGATGATGCACGGGGCAACAATAGATGATCTTACTGAATTTGAAGTGGCTTACGCGCCGCCATATAGCCATCCTAAAGATGCGATTAATATGTTAGGCTACAGAGCAAGACCTTAAACTTAGTTGTTATTGAAAGACGAAACATGTAACGCGCTTTACGATGAGATTACACTTCTCATTGAATGTAAAAAGAACGCATTGGGAAATAGTAACCCAACGCGTTCTTTTTTATGGCATTTTTTAAAGCCATTTCTCATGAGTAATTAATGAAATAACTGCGTCAATGGACCCCAAGGTAAAATAATACCAAGAATAATCGTAATCAACGCAACAACCCACGTTGCAATAAATAATCCACGACTTGAGGCTTTACGTTTTTTACGTGCAATTGTCACTTCCATTAAGCCTACAATCGCAATACCTAAAATCATCTTTAATGTTAATAACATATGATTGGCACCAGAACTTGTGAAAGCATTCGCAACGAGCCAAAAACCTGTAATTAATACTAAAAGCATGAATAAACGTGTCGCCATATGTAATGGTTTGAATAATGGTGTTGGACCTTGTTTGCTGGAAAAATTTTCATATACCGCAAAAAATAAAATGAGTAAAATAATCCAACTAATAATGTGAAGATTAATTAAGACCACTATGACCCCTCCTTTTATACATAACTTTATTAATTGTACCACATTTCATGTATTCATTCATTTAAATAACCGTTCTTATAGACCTTCAAACAAAGAGAAAAAATTCTTTCATATTGTTCAACATTAGACAATAAATCAACGAGGGGTAACACTAACAATAACAATCCCTTTTTCTCAAAAATAATCACGAAAAAACTGCCTACAAAGACAACTTTGTAGACAGTTCATCCCAAGTAAAGACTGAGCTTTTACTTATTTTTCGATATAGTTCGTTAATGTTCCAATATTATCCACAGTGACTTTTACTTCATCACCCGGTTGTAAGTATTGAGGTGGGTTCATTCCCGCACCTACGCCTGCAGGTGTTCCCGTTGCAATAATATCACCTGGATGTAACGCAACATATTTTGAAATTTCTTCAATGAGTTCATCAATTTTTAAAATCATTTGTGATGTATTTCCATCTTGACGAATTTCATTATTCACTTTAGTCACGATATTCACGTTTTCTGGTGTTGGCATTTCATCTTTCGTCACGATATAAGGTCCCATAGGGCATGCGCCTGTTAAACTTTTTGATAAAAATGCCTGATCGTGTGCTTTTTGAGCCGTACGGTCAGTAATGTCATTGATGATGGTATATCCATAGACATAGTCTAACGCCAAACCTTTAGGAATTTTTTCTCCTGATTTTCCGATAACTACACCAAGTTCACCTTCATAATCTAATGTGTCTGTAATATCTTTATGGTTTGGAATTGTTGCTTCATCTCCTGTTAAAGATGAAGCCGCTTTTGTGAACACATATAAACGATTGACTTCGTGATTCAATTCTTCAGCATGTGCTTTATAGTTGCGACCAAAAGCAATTACATTGTTCGTTGGGGTAACAGGAGGTAAAAATTCAATATCAGTAAATTTTACTTTATAGTCATCACCACGACCACTATCCTCTGCGGCAACCACCGCTTTACGCACCTGTTCTTGGAATTCTATCGTTTGATTCTGTTGTAATCCTTGTAGTAACGTTTTTGGATGAAAATCACCCTCCGCAAAGTCAGCAAATACTTTTGTTAAATCCCATGCGGCTTCCTCACGTTTTACTTTTACGCCAAATGACGTTTCACCATTGTGTTTGAATGATAAAAATTTCATTCATAATCAGCTCCTAACGTATATCTTACACACATTATAACGAAAATTTCAGATAAATCACACATTTACCCTTTTAATTTAATCAATTACTAAGGCACCAAACTTAAAGAAATACAAATATCCTGAAACATGTTGACCTGTAATCGTCTCTAAAGCTTTTTTATAATACTGCATTTGAATGCGGTATTTTTCTTTCAATTGTGCTCCAATTTCATCATCTGTCATTCCTCGACGTTTCACAAAGGCATCCGTTTTATAATCCACAAAATGATACGTCCCTTCTTCAACATAAACTACGTCAATCATCCCTTGAATGATAGCTGCATCATTATCATGCGTCTCACTTTCTAAATCATGTTGATTCACAATAAAGGGGAGTTCTCGATAAATCTCATCACTTTCTGCAATTCGTTGATATAAATCACTGTTAATGAATCGCATTACATCATCTCGTTGAATATCATTTATGGCACCTTCACTAATGATGGCCCGTTGTACGAGAGTGTCAATATAGGCGTTAAGTTCTTCTTCTGTTAAGCCCTCTTTACGAAATGGCAAATGTTGCATCACTGTATGCATTAAAGTTCCTATTTCCGCTGCAGTTCGTTTTTGTTCTTCAAGAAACTGAGGGCGATTGTATGTGGCCACGCCTAAGCGGTATTGACGCACCCGATCATAATTGGTATCTGCCTGTTCCGTTTCAAGTTGGCGTTTTAACTCAGAGACCGATTGTTTAGAAGCATCGTGTTGCGCACTTTGATATGGATATTCAAATAAAAGTCGCGCTTCAATTTCACGGGTAGTTGCGCGATCACGCCCTCCTTTATTGATTTGTTGTTCGAGTCCTTCCATTGTGAGACGATGGGCTTCTTCTGTTTCAGTCGGTAGAATATCTTTGGCTTCAATATGTTTGATTTCAATTGCCGGTTGCAATGAAGCATCTTGTTGAGAAGGAGCTTTAAAGCGCAACGCATCAATGAGTGACTGGTTGTCAAATTTACTAAACACACTATAAATCAGTTCAAATGGATTTTTAGCATTGAATCTTGTGAGCGCTGTAAGTTTATCTTGCGCAATGGGCGCTTGTGTCAGTTTTTCTAAACGCTCTTCTTTTTTCTCACGACCAATAAGATACAGTTGTTCTTTCGCACGTGTTAAGGCCACATAAATTAATCTCATTTCCTCGGAAATAATTTCTTTTCGATTGGTTAACTCGATACTCATCGAAATCAATGATGGATAAAATATTCCTTTTTCTTCGTCGTAATATTGAAGTCCTAACCCCTCGTGTTGATTTAATATGACAGGTTGATTTAAGTCCATCATGTTGAAATCACGGGTTAGACCTGAATAAATGACGAATGGGAATTCTAATCCTTTACTGCTATGAATTGTCATCATTCTTACGACATTGTCATTCGGCCCAATCATATTTTCTTCTCCGAAATCTTTTCCTCTTTCTATCATTTGATCTATAAATCGAATAAATTGGAAAAGCCCTCTAAAACTTGATGACTCAAAATCAACGGCTTTGTTAAACAATCCATGTAAATTGGCACGTCGCCCTTGTCCGCCGACAAGACCGCTAAAATATTGGATTAAATAATGGTCATTAAAAATCTTATCTATCAATTGATACACAGGATGACTCTGACTGTATTTGCGGTAAGCCTCTATATCATTAAGAAATAATTTGAGCTTATCTATCAGTTCAGGTTGTGCTTGTTCAGATTTCATATAATGCTGAATGGATTGGTAATAATAATCATCATTAGGTGAAATAATTCTAATTTGAGCAAGTTCATCTTCAGTAAACTGATAAATCACTGAACGCATCAATCCGACTAAATAAATGTCTTGAAGTGGATTATCTATAACTCTTAAAAACGATAGCATAAGTCTTATTTCTGTCTGTTCAAAATAGCCTTGTTTACTATTTACATAAAAAGGAATATCCCTATCTTTAAACACTCGTTGTAAATGACGGGCGTTACTATAGCTTCTTTCCAAAATGACAATATCTTTATACGTCGCTGGGCGATATTGTTTTGTTTTGATGTCATACACTTTTTGTGTTTCAAGAATCGATTCAACTTGTGCTGCAATCAAATGCGCCTCTTGTTCAGATCCTGTTAAATCACTGTCTTGCTCCTCTAATAGCACATTGAAATATAACGGGATGTCGACCGCATCAAACGGGGCCCCATAATACAATCTTGCCGCTGCATCGTACTCGATTTCTCCTACTTCTGAATCCATCATATGATGAAATAGGTAGTTGGTACTGTTTAATACTTCTTTACGCGAACGAAAGTTTTGTGATAAATCGATTCTCCAACCACTTGATTGATCAGGTTGATTGAATGCTTGATACTTTTCAATGAATAAACTTGGATCAGCTTGTCTGAACTTATAAATCGATTGTTTTACATCGCCCACCATAAAAAGATTTCCATTTGAGGCATCTCCACGCTTAATGCTCGCAATTATCTTTTCTTGCACGCGATTCGTATCTTGATATTCATCTACAAGAATTTCTTCAAAACGTTGGCGATACATCTCAGCCACTTCTGAAGGGTGACCCTTTTCATCATATAAAATTCGAAGTGCAAAATGCTCATAATCTGTGAAATCTAAAATATTACGTTCTCTTTTCGCTTTACTAAATGCCTGAATGACGTTTTTTGTCATTTGTGCAAGATAATTAACTCTCGGTGCCAAATGTGTCAATTCAGACATTAATTCCTCATCATCACGTGCGGCGAACTCTTCTTTTACTTTCGTCAATAGCGTTTTAAATTGATCATAGTATGCTTTGAATGTTTCATACATTTCATTTAAACTTTCGTCTTTTCCGATGTCCCGAGGTTTTGTGGGTAAACGTCCAAAGTCATAGTCTTTCAGTTGCATTTTATCAATTTGACTCTCACTTAAAAGGCCACGCAATGCTTGACGATGAGCATCTACAAATGGCACATGTTTTTCTAAATCTCCGATAAGTTCCAATTGATTATAGGCTTGTTCAAGTGCATCTTGTGCCGCTTCTACATAAAGTTTGATATAACGATTTAAATTAGAGAGATAATGTTGTCGAAGATGCGTCTCTATATAGGGTGCATCTAGTGCATCAAGCCACTCTTGAGGGTTTGGGTTAGCCACACTAAAGTAATACAAACTTTTGATAATTTGACGTAAGCGTTCATCGTTGCGATCTGAACCAATTTGTTCTGTTAATGCAATAAAATGTGAATTTAATTGACTATAATGTGTTTCGAAAACATCATCAATCACCGATTCTAATAACAATACATTTTCAACTTCACTTGCCGTCCGAAAGTTAGGGTCAATTTCTAATACATCGTAATGTTGTTGAATTAACTTTAAACAAAAACTGTGTAAAGTAGAAATTTGTGCTTGATGAATTTTTGCACTTTGATTTTTAATATGTTGGTTGGACGGGTCTTCTATAATGGCTTGTTGAATTCTTGCTTCAATACGATGTTTCATTTCTCTAGCGCTTAAATTGGTAAAGGTCACAACGAGCAGACGGTCCACATCAATGCCATCTGTTAAAATGCGTTGAATGATGCGTTCTACAAGTACAGCCGTTTTCCCTGAACCTGCAGCAGCAGCCACTAGAACATCTTGCCCTTTCGCATAGATACTCTCCCATTGGGCATCTGTCCATTGCACCTCTTGTGGTTTAGTTGGAATCATCGTCTTCCTCCTCTCTCAAACATTTTAAAGGATCAATCTTTTCATCCACCGTGCGATATTTTGGCGCATCAATCAAACTGTCTACATGACAAACAGATTGATAATTACAAAAACGACAAGGGAGCGTTTCTTTATATTTAAGTGGGGCAACTTCGGTATGTCCATCCATAATGTTTGTCGCAATCTTTTCAAAATTTCGTTGGTTATGTTGCATTAAACGGTAAAGCGTCTTTTCATCTGCCACTTTACTAGAACTGTAAAATTCGCCATTTTTCTTTAATCGAACCGGAACAATATCTGAGCTAAACCCACCTGTTAAACGCTTATCATAAGCTTCTAATACATCTGGGTCACTATTCAGCAATCCACTCAATTGATATGATTTCAAGAAAGCCTGTGCTAAGTTTTCTACGTTTAAATTAGACCAAGTTCGTTTCTCATCTTTAAATTTATGCACATACATATAAAGAAATCCACCCGGTTTGACTTCATTTGATAAACCGAGTCTGTCTTTATTCTGTAGTGCAATATCCATATACGTCATCATTTGCATTTGTAATCCATAATACACCTTTACTAAATCTAATGATGCACTTGTGGTAGAAGATTTATAGTCTACGATATTGACAAAGCTCTTATCATGAGTTTCAAAAGTATCAATACGGTCAATTTGTCCTCTAATATTAATCGGTATGCCCTGTTTCGTTTGTAGGGGTTGTGCCACAAGTTCATTCTCATTACGTGGACGCTTTCTAAACGATTTTTCAAATGCGATAGGATGAAATTGAGAATATTCACTTTGATGTTTCATCGCAAATAAAGTGGCTTGCACAATGGCGCCAATACGTTGTGACAAATATTGATAATAAGACGTTGAATTCAATAAATTGTATTGAACCTCAGGTAAATAATGTGCTAGCGCCTCTTCTGTTAATTGCTGAATTTGAGTCGCTGTCAATTGGTTGAAACGGCCTTCTACTTTTTCAGCAATGTAACGTAAGACGTCGTGAAAAATCGTCCCTAAATCAAAACTTTGCAGTTGGTATTTTGTACGTTCGTTTAAACGTAGCCCATGAGAAGCATAATGTTTAAATGGGCAAGTTTGATAACCTTCAAAACGTGAGACACTCGCATTAATCGTTGTTCCATATAATGCTTTTGTCATTTGTTGATCGAGCTGAGTAGTGTCATTCGTATAAGTGAGTGCCGTTTTAAGATGATTCAAACCTTTTGACAATGCCGTATACTCTGCCATCACATAATAGACGTCATACCAAATATCCGAAATCAATTCACCTTCTAAAGCGGATTTTAAAGCTTCGAACAAATGAACTTTTGTTTGATGCGGATGGGAAACGAGAGACAACGTATGACGTTCATGTTCTCTTTTTGTTGCTGTCACTTGTAATTTCGAAAATAGGCCCATCGTCTGTATTAAAAATGGACTTATTTCTCTTTCATTACCATTCGTTCCCATTAAACTGTAACTCCACGTTACTTTTTCAGTCGCACGTGTCATGGCATAATAGCAAACGAACGCTTCGTCCATTTGTAATATGTCCGCAGTAGGACTGAGTTGCATCTCGGTAACACTTTCGAACTGTTTCTTTTCTTCATCGGACATTAAATTTTGACTTGAGGACGCTTGAGGCATGACACCATCATTCATACCTATCATATATACATGCTTTTTATTATCTACCTTTGCAAGATCCATCGTTCCTATCGTGACTTGATCTAACGTTTGAGGAATCATTGAAAATTCAAGCTCATTTAACCCGACATCTAATAGTTCAAGAAATCTTTTTAAAGACATCGATTGCTCTTGAAAAACAGTGACTACATCATCTAAAACACGACTAAATCCATTCCAAATTTGATCGATTTCTTCTGCTTCTGTATGTTTTCCAGCCTCATCTAATAAATCACGTTCCGTCATCAGTTGCTGTGGCAGTTCAAAATCTTCCATGACTTCATAAAAAGCTGTTGCATAATCTAACACGTGTTGACCTTTATTTAATCTTTCTTCAAACGTTAATAACTTATGAAAAACATCATTTTTTAAAGTCACGACACGTTCGAATAATGTTTTTACATCTTCATTAATTTTTTTTCGTTTAATCCCCATTTTTTCAAATTGCTCAAGCGTAAAATATTTTGGATCTATCCAACGCTTTCCGTAAATGCCTCGCTCGATAGCAAAGTTTTCCAAAATATCAATACGATGCATACTATCTGTATATTGCTTCGTTAAAACATTTGTTTTTAACAGACGCATCAATGGTTCAAATTGCCAACCTGTTTGCATCACTTCAATGAGGGCGCGCAACATCTCCATCACAGGATGGTGCGTCATAGATTTTTTAACATCAATATTATACGGAATATCAAACTGTGGCAAAATCGCATCTAATAAATACGTATAGCTCGGGTCTCGATACAAAATGGCAATATCTTTAAAGCGATATTGATGCTCGCGTACATCTTTTAAAATTTGTCGCGCAATTTCATTGACTTCATCACGCGTTGTTGGGGATTCAAGGATTTCTATAGACTCGATATCATTGTGATAACGCTCTGGCAACAATGCGTCAAATTGTTGTTCAAGGTGTCTCATGTCCTGACGTTGGAATCGATATTGTGTTGTAAATGAGACAGATTGTAGCGGTACCCCTACTCGCTTGGCAATGTCTTCGATATGTAGAAGGGCTTCGGACGGTTTTCGAAACATGCTAAACTCATCTTTATCACCATTTGTCGTCAATAAGACGGTCACGGACTTTGCTTGTTGAACTAATGCCTCAATCACCAAATATTCTTGCGTCGAAAAGTTATGAAAGCCATCAATGTAGATATCGGCTTTAGAGAGCCATTTTGATTGAGGAATCAATGAAATAAAACGATTCATTAAAGCTTCGGACGTTATATACTCATCTGATAAGCGCTCCATAAGTTGCTCGTAGATTAATCCTATGTCCGATAATTTATCACGCGTACGACGTTCAAATCGCTCATTTTGCGCTGCTTCTAACACCATTTCAGAAGTAATCGCATATTTTTCAAAATCTTGAATTTGTTCTCTAATTTTTGCACTAAACCCTAAATATTCAGTTTGCGCATGATACAACTTAAGATGTTGACGTTGTTCTTGTAAAATATCATAAAGCATCATTTCTATAGCACTTGTGGATAAACGTTTTTCGGTCACACCACCTAATTCTTGAAATACGCGATGACTTAATCTTTCAAAGTGTAGCACTTCTGCCCGTAAACTTCCACGTAACGCTTCATCATTGACGAAGGCTTGCTCATACATGTAGGTCCCTTGCATAGGCGTAATCAAGACAATAGGATCCCCAATGGGTTGCGTTTGAAGTTTCTTTTTAATTTCATCTAACATTGCCGTGCTTTTTCCAGTACCTGCACGACCTAGAAATGTTCGAAACATTTCTTCACCCCTTTAACTCTCGTTCATTTTATATTTATTATAGCATTCTCCTATCGTTTACTCGATACGTTTCATACAATCCTTAGATGCATAAATTTCATACAAAATGCCCTTCTTTTCACGTGAATTCATATAGAAATAGGAACATCTATGCCGCTTTACTTAGAGATAAAATCGTAAACTTCTAACAATATGAAAAAGCCATCAAAATTTACCTCTTGATAAATTTTGATGGCTATTAAAATATCTATTAAATAAAATTATAATGAAGGCGCGAATAATATATCGCCTCGCCATATTTAACCGTTTTGATTACTTGTATGATCAGGGTTAAAATTGATTTTAAATTCACTGAATGGCCAGAAACGTAAAGAAACTTTACCCACAATTTGCTTTTTGTCAATTAAACCAAAAGCACGACTATCTTTACTTACTTCACGATTGTCCCCTAAAACTAAGTATCTGTCTTTAGGAATCTTATACTGTCCACCACTATTCGGTAAATCAGATGATTTGAATGACCCTGTAATTTCTTCATAATTTTTATGTTTCATATTGTACTCTAAATACGGTTCTGGTGTTTTTTTACCGTTAACATATAAAACATCATGTTTATATTCAATATGATCGCCAGGGACACCAATGATACGCTTGACGTAATCACTATTTTCATCCGCATGGAACACAATCACATTACCACGCTCTAGGTTTCCAAATGTTTTCCCTAGCTTATTAACAATGACGCGCTCGCCATCTTTTAATGTTGGATCCATTGAGTCTCCCTTTACATTATATGGTTTGATGACAAAAGCATAAAGTAACCCCACTATGAGTAACGCTAAACCAATAGAAACCAACCATTCCATTGTTTCTTTTTTCAACATCGACACCTCTAATCCTTAAAGTTTACAGTCATTTTTTCGAAAGGATAATAACGTATTAAAATCGTTCCTATTATATCATTTTTATGTACAGTTCCAAAGGCTTCAGATTCCTTTGAAGATGAAAGCTGATTCATCACAACATAATGACTAGGACTTATAATATCACTTTCTTGTTCAGATAACATCTTTGAAGACCAATTTTGAACCCCTATTTGTTTGACCCAATCATCTTTTACCGGTTGGTTGTCCACGTAGAGTTGTTGTGCCTTAATCTCAATGGATTGACCTGGTTCACCTATAATCCGACCAAGATGCAGTTGACCATCTTTATGATATACAATCATATCCGCATGATGAATCATGTTCAATCGGGGCGTCAGTTGATTCACAATCATGCGATCTCCTTTTTGAATTAGGGGGGACATATAGTCATTGTCTGCACGAAAAGGGACTGCAATAAACAAGACAATCACCAAGAGTACAATGATGGCGCTTATCAATGCTCCCATAATTTTAATGGTTTTTCTCATATTGGCTCCCCCCCTTTTTATTTGAAGTTTATCTATTATACCTTGTTTTATTTATTTCAGTATCCTACTTAAGAACGAATTATGTTGCATTCAAAAAGAGGCGGGACTTTATCGTCCTCGCCTCTATGGAGTCATTTAACGCTTATAATCTTTCTTCAAGTTCTTTTTTCTTATCTTCGAAACCAGGTTTACCTAATAATGCAAACATGTTTTGTTTGTAAGCTTCTACACCTGGTTGGTTGAACGGATTAACACCTAGTTGGTAGCCACTCATCGCTACAGCTGTTTCAAAGAAGTAAACAAGATAGCCATAAGTAAAGGCATCGAGTTGAGGTACTTTCACAACTAAGTTAGGAACACCTCCGTCAGTATGTGCGAGCAATGTCCCTTCAAATGCTTTCGTATTGACATCATCAACTGTTTTACCAGCCAAATAATTCAAACCATCTAAATCCTCTGGGTCTTCTTCAATTGTAATCGCATGCTTAGGTGATTCAACTTTTAAAACAGTTTCAAATAAGAAACGACGCCCTTCTTGAACATATTGACCTAATGAATGCAAATCTGTTGTAAAGTTTGCACTAGATGGATAAATCCCTTTTAGGTCTTTACCTTCAGATTCTCCGAAAAGTTGTTTCCACCATTCGTTAAAATATTGTAATGAGGGTTCATAGTTGATCAACATTTCAGTCGTATATCCTTTGCTATATAGGATATTACGAATCGTCGCATACTGATAAGCAATATTTTCAGAAACGTCATCAGAGCTTAATTCTTCACGTGCTTTTGCAGCCCCTGACATCATGCTTTCAATATCAATTCCTGCAACTGCGATAGGTAAAAGTCCTACTGCTGTAAGGACTGAGAAACGACCCCCAACATCATCAGGCACGATAAATGATTCGTATCCTTCGTTAGTTGCAAGTTGTTTTAATGCACCTTTTTCTTTATCTGTCGTAGCGAAAATACGTTTTACTGCTTCTTCTTTACCGTATTTTTCTTCTAATAATTTTTTGAAAAGACGAAATGCTACTGCTGGTTCAGTTGTTGTTCCAGATTTAGAAATGACATTCACTGAGAAGTCTTTGCCCTCTAAATAGTCAATTAATTCTTGTGTATATGTGGATGATAAATGATGTCCTGCAAAAATAATTTCAGGTGTATCCTCATTCTTTTTAAATGCTGGTGTCAACATCTCAATAGCTGAACGTGCACCTAAATATGAACCACCAATACCAATAACCACTAAGACGTCAGAGTTAGATTGAATTTGCTTTGCGGATTTTTGTATACGTGCAAATTCCTCTTTATCATAATCTACGGGTAAATCAACCCAACCTAAAAAGTCGCTACCTGCTCCTGTACCTTCATGAATTGTGCGATGTACTGATTTAACAAGGTCAGCTTGTTGATCGATTTCGTGTTGTTCAAAAAATGATAACGCTTTTTGATAATCTAATTGAATATGTGTCATGCACTGCGCCTCCTAATATTTCTAACTATTGTTATTCTACTAAGATTTTCATATGTTTTCAATTTTCAGACTCGCAGATTCTTGCTCATTTCAAAATTTTTAGTGTATATTTATTTATATACTTGCATAATAAATCATTTGTGATATAGTAAGTGCTATACATATTAAACACCGAGGGGGAATTGGAAATGAATAAACAAAAAGTTGTATTAGCATACTCAGGCGGTCTTGATACGAGCGTGGCCGTTCAATGGTTGATTGATCAAGGTTATGAAGTTGTCGCTTGCTGCTTAGATGTTGGCGAGGGCAAAGATTTAGATGTTGTCTATCAAAAAGCACTCGATATGGGAGCGGTCGAGTCACATGTGATTGATGCCACAAAAGAATTTAGTGAAGATTACGTCGGCTATGCGATTAAAGGTAATTTAATGTATGAACAAGCTTATCCTTTAGTTTCTGCTTTATCTCGTCCGTTAATTTCTAAAAAGCTTGTTGAAATCGCACATGAAACTCAAGCAGATGCCATTGCTCATGGTTGTACAGGTAAAGGAAATGACCAAGTTCGATTTGAAGTCGCTATTAAAGCATTAGACCCTAAACTTAAAGTGATCGCACCTGTAAGAGAATGGGGTTGGAGCCGTGAAGAAGAAATTGATTATGCAAAAAAACATAATATTCCTGTACCAATTGGAAAAGAATCACCTTATTCTATCGACCAAAACTTATGGGGACGTAGTAATGAATGCGGTGTATTAGAAGATCCATTTGTGGCACCTCCAAAAGATGCCTTTGACTTAACAAATGAGTTAGAAGATACACCAGACACACCTGATGAATTGCTTATAACATTTCATAAAGGTTTGCCAACACATATTGACGGCCAGGCTTTCGAATTAGATGATTTGATTCTACATTTAAATCAAGTCGCTGGGAAACATGGCATTGGACGTATTGACCATATTGAAAATAGATTAGTAGGTATTAAATCACGTGAAGTATATGAAACACCTGGTGCTGAAGTTATTTTAAAAGCGCATAAAGCTTTAGAGTCTATCACATTGACAAAAGACGTCGCGCATTTCAAACCTATCATCGAAAAGCAATTTGCTGAACAAGTGTACAATGGTCTATGGTTTTCTCCGTTAACAGATGCACTCAAAGTGTTTGTAGACCAAACGCAAGAACATGTCACTGGTGAAGTACGTGTCAAATTGTTCAAGGGTCATGCTATCGCCAATGGAAGAAAATCAGACTATACATTATATAATGAAGAACTTGCGACTTATACTAAGGAAGATGCATTTAATCAATCATCTGCTGTAGGATTTATCGATATTTATGGATTGCCTACTAAAGTTAACGCAATGCAAAATGGAGGGTATCAAAATGACTAAAAAAGCTTGGGGCGGTCGTTTTGAAGAGAAACCAGAAGATTGGGTCGATGCATTTAATGCATCGATTCACTTCGATCAAACATTAATTGATGAGGATATTCAAGGAAGTATTGCTCATGCAACGATGTTGAGTCATAAAGGGATACTTACTGAAAATGAATGCCAATCAATTGTCCAAGGTTTACAAGAGATTCAAAAGGATTTTCATGAGGGTCATATTCAATTTCAAGCCTCACTCGAAGATATCCATCTCAATATTGAACATGAGTTAATCACACGTATCGGGGCTGTTGGCGGAAAGTTACACACTGGCCGTAGCCGTAACGACCAAGTTGCGACGGATATGCACCTTTATACAAAAAAAGAAGTTCAAAATCTTATCGCATCCATTCAATCATTCCAAAAAACCATTGTTCATTTAGCAGACGAACACGTCGACACTATCATGCCTGGTTATACGCATTTGCAACGTGCTCAGCCTATTTCCTTTGCACATCATATTATGACGTATTTTTGGATGTTGGAGCGCGATAAAGGACGTTTTCAGGATGCATTGAAGCGGATTGATATTTCTCCCCTCGGTGCGGCGGCATTAAGTGGAACAACTTATCCTATTGATCGCCATGAAACACAACAGTTATTAGGTTTTGCTTCGTTATACGAAAACAGTTTAGATGCGGTGAGTGACCGAGATTATATTGTTGAAACATTACATGCGATAAGTCTGACAATGGTTCATTTATCCCGTTTCGCTGAAGAGATTATCTTTTGGTCCTCAGAAGAAGCTCAATTTGTGGCATTATCAGATGCCTTTTCTACAGGTTCATCCATCATGCCTCAGAAAAAAAATCCTGACATGGCTGAATTGATTCGTGGTAAAGTCGGTCGAACAACCGGACATTTAATGAGCATGTTGATGACATTGAAAGGGCTGCCTCTTGCCTATAATAAAGATATGCAAGAAGATAAAGAAGGCCTATTTGATGCCCTTCATACATTGAAAGGCTCCTTGCGTATTTTTGAGGGCATGTTAGGTAGTATGACTGTAAACACTGAGCGATTAACCCAAACTGTTCAAAAAGATTTTTCAAATGCCACAGAATTGGCAGACTACCTTGTAATGAAAGGCATCCCTTTTAGAGAAGCTCATGAAATTGTTGGGAAAATTGTATTATGGTCCATTCAAAATGATCTTTATTTATTAGATGTCCCTCTTGAAGTCTATCAACAACATCATGCTTCTATTGAGAAAGATATCTATCATTATCTTCATCCATCAGAAGCGGTCAAACGTCGTAAAAGCTATGGTTCTACTGGTCAAGAGTCCGTAAAACATCAAATCTCTGTTGCAAAAACATTAATTTAATATAAAGAGTTCAAAAGTTCTGTTAAATTTAGCAGAACTTTTTTAATTAGTTATTAATTTTTATAACATTCATTCAAATCTATTGTTATTATAATTTGTGTATTATAATTTAAGTAAGGAGTAATTATTACTTTAATAAAGGGAGGATTTACCATGAAGCATTCCAAAGTTTTACTTTCTACAGGTTTAGCGACATCTTTAATTTTAGGTGGTGTGACAATGCCTCAACAAGCAAATGCCGGTTCAGTACAAAGTGCCTCACAACACCAACAAGCAACACCTCTATCTCCAAGTGTACATAATGTTTTAAACAAAAAACATGTCACGATTGGTCATCGTGGCGCTAGCGGATATGCCCCTGAACATACTATCCCTTCTTACGATAAAAGCATTAATGAAATGGGTTCTGACTTTTTAGAAATTGATTTACAAATGACGAAAGACGGCCACCTCATTGCGATGCATGATGAAACTGTCGACCGCACAACGAACGGTACAGGTCGTGTAGATCAATATACCCTCGCACAACTCAAAAAATTGGACGCCGGTTCTTGGTTTAATAAAGCGCACCCTGAATACAAAAATCCTAAATACGTTGGACAAAAAGTACTAACACTCGATGAAATCTTCCAACGTTATGGTACACGGACTAACTATTACATCGAAACGAAATCACCAGAAGTTTATCCTGGCATGGAAGAAAAATTACTGCAAACAATGCATAAATATGGATTGGATAAGAAAAACCAACTTACGAATGGGAAAGTCGTCATTCAGTCCTTCTCACAAGCAAGCTTACAAAAAACACACCGTTTAAATCCTTATATCCCTTTAATTCAATTGACTGATTTAGGTCAATTGCAAACAATGACTGAAAAA
This sequence comes from Staphylococcus chromogenes, assembly GCF_029024625.1. Classification (NCBI taxonomy): domain Bacteria; kingdom Bacillati; phylum Bacillota; class Bacilli; order Caryophanales; family Staphylococcaceae; genus Staphylococcus; species Staphylococcus chromogenes. Next base: position 1,780,568 of record NZ_CP118953.1, read on the forward strand.
GATTTACAAAATGTGAAAAGTTATGCTGTCGGCATTGGACCAGATTATCATGATTTAAATGCGAAAAACACAAAGCACTTAAGAGAACTCGGCTTTTACATTCATCCTTATACAGTGAATACGCTCGCTGATATGAAGCGATTAAACAAATATGGCGTAACAGGAGTTTTCACGAATTACCCTGATGTATATAGTCAACTTATTAAATAAATTCAAAAAACACGCAAAGTTCATGAACTTTGCGTGTTACTATATTTTTATATTACGCCCAACCACGATAACGTGCTGCTTCTGCTGTACGTTTAATACCAACGATATATGCTGCTAAACGCATGTCGATTTTACGATTTTGAGAAAGATTGTAAATCGTATCGAAGGCACTGACTAATTTTTCACGTAATTTTTCGTTAACTTCTTCTTCTGTCCAGTAGTAGCCTGTATTATTTTGTACCCATTCAAAATAAGAAACGGTTACGCCCCCTGCGCTGGCTAATACGTCAGGAACAAGCAGTACACCACGATCTGTTAAAATTTTTGTTGCTTCAGGAGTTGTCGGTCCATTTGCAGCTTCGACAACAATTTCAGCTTTAATATCGTGTGCATTATCTTCTGTAATTTGGTTCGCAATGGCTGCTGGTACTAAAATATCACAGTCTAGTTCGAATAATTCTTTATTAGAAATCGTATCTTCAAATAAGTTCGTTACTGTACCAAAACTATCACGACGATCTAATAAATAATCAATATCTAGGCCTTCAGGATCATGTAATGCACCGTATGCATCTGAAATCCCTACAATTTTAGCGCCTTGATCATATAAGAATTTCGCAAGGAAACTACCTGCGTTACCAAACCCTTGAATCACAATACGAGAACCTTTAATCGTTTTACTACGGCGTTTTGCTGCTTCTTCAATTGCGATAACAACACCTAATGCTGTAGAACGGTCACGCCCTTGTGAACCCCCAAGGACAATTGGTTTACCTGTAATAAAACCTGGTGAGTTAAATTCATCCATTTGGCTGTATTCATCCATCATCCAAGCCATAATTTGAGAATTTGTAAAAACATCCGGCGCCGGGATGTCTTTTGTTGGCCCAACGATTTGTGAGATTGCACGTACATACCCTCTAGACAGACGTTCTACTTCATGGATGCTCATTTGACGAGGGTCACACACAATTCCCCCTTTACCGCCACCATAAGGTAAGTTCACAATACCGCATTTTAATGTCATCCACATAGATAACGCTTTTACTTCTTCTTCATCAACATCTGGATGAAAACGTACCCCACCTTTAGTTGGTCCAACCGCATCATTATGTTGCGCACGATATCCTGTAAACGTTTTTACTGTACCGTCATCCATTTTAACTGGAATTCGAACAGTTAAAAATCGTAATGGTTCTTTAATTAACTCATACATACCATCATCGAAACCTAATTTGTGCATCGCTTCTTTGATGATACCTTGAGTTGACGTCACTAGATTATTTTTTTCAGCCATGATCCATTTCGCCTCTTTTTCCTACATGTTTTCGCTTACATAAGTCATTGTAACATAAGCTATTCTTTTTTAAAGCCTTTTCGCCTATGGTAAAAGGATAATCATTTTTTATAAATTTGAGGTCATAAAATTCACTTTAAAATATGAAATTTAAAACTTATTAGGCCTCAGAAAAAACCTTTTTCACTTTATCAATTGCAAAATCTAGTTCTTCTTTCGTAATGATTAATGGAGGTGCGAAACGAATAACTGTATCATGTGTTTCTTTACATAAAATACCCTCTTCTTTTAAGCGTTCGCAATATGGACGTGCATTTTCATGTAATTCAACACCAATAAATAACCCACGGCCACGTACTTCTTTAATCGATGGGTGATCTATTTCAAGTAATGCTTTTTTGAAATATTCGCCAAGTTCTTGAGAGCGTCCTGGTAAGTCTTCGTCAACAATCACATCTAATGCTGCAATAGACGCCGCACATGCAAGTGGATTGCCTCCAAAAGTTGATCCGTGAGAGCCAGGTGTAAATACATCAAGTACCTCTTTATCCGCAAGTACCACAGAAATTGGGAAGACACCGCCACCTAAAGCTTTTCCTAAAATATAAACATCTGGTTTAACCTCATCCCAATCTGTGGCAAATAGTTTTCCTGTGCGCCCTAATCCTGCTTGAATCTCGTCAGCAATAAATAAGACATTATGCTCATCACATAACTCACGCACTTGTTTTAAGTAACCTTCAGGTGGTATATTAATGCCGGCTTCCCCTTGGATTGGCTCAATTAAAACCGCAGCAGTATTTTCATTGATAACTTCTTTTAATTGTTCAATGTTGCCGAATTCAACATTTGTAAACCCTTCTAATAAAGGACCATATCCACGTTGATACTCTTTTTCGGAAGAGAGTGAGACAGGTGCCATCGTACGTCCATGGAAGTTACCTACCATTGCCACAATTTCAGCATCATTCGGCTTAATTCCTTTGACATCATACGCCCAACGACGTGCTGCTTTTAAAGCCGTTTCTACCGCTTCTGCTCCTGTATTCATTGGTAATGCTTTTTCTTTACCAGACAGTTTACAAATTTTTTCATACCATTCCCCTAAGTTTGCGCTATGGAAGGCACGGGAAACAAGCGTCACTTTGTCTGCTTGATCTTTTAATGCTTGAATGATTTTAGGATGTCTATGTCCTTGGTTCACTGCAGAATAAGCAGCAAGCATATCCATATATTTGTTGCCTTCAGGGTCTTTCACCCAGACACCCTCTGCTTCCGAAATGACAATTGGTAGTGGTAAATAGTTATGCGCCCCATAATGATTTGTTAATTCAATAATTTGTTCTGATTTTGTTGTCACAATAAACGCCCCTTTATATGAAATTATAGGGTAAACCTATCTCGTATTACATTTCAAATCAAACTTCCGTTTCATCTGAATGCATCTATGAATGGCTTACCCTACCTTACGTACATAAAGTATTACATCGCCAAATGGTGATTCGCCTGCGTTCTCTTTAAAAACGTATTGGCATCTTGTACACACTTTGAGACTTTATGCATATTATTCAATTCTTTATTTTTTATAAATGTTCAGACACTGTACGTCCTTGCATATGAAGTACTAAATAATCTGGTCCACCCGCTTTAGAATCTGTACCTGACATTTTGAACCCACCAAATGGTTGATATCCAACAACAGCGCCTGTACAGCCACGGTTGAAGTACAAGTTACCCACCATAAAGTCACGACGCGCTTGCTCTAACTTCATACGGTTGTTTGAGATAACTGCACCTGTTAAACCATATTCAGTGTCATTCGCCACATCGATAGCTTCATCGAAATCTTTCACTTTTGAGAAACCAACGACAGGTCCGAAAATTTCTTCTTGCATAATGCGTGAATTTGGATCTAAATCAGCAATAACTGTTGGATGCACAAAGTTTCCTTTTTCTTCGTCAGTGTTACCACCAGTTACAATGCGACCTTCTTCTTTACCAATTTCAATGTATTTTTTAATTTTATCTAGTGATTTTTGGTCAATAACTGGACCTACATATGTGTCTGGATCAGCTGCATTGCCGACTTTAATTTTTTCAGTTTCAGTTTTAACGCGCTCTAACAATTCATCATAAATGTCTTGGTGTGCAATGACGCGTGAACATGCAGAACATTTTTGCCCAGAGAAGCCAAATGCTGAGTACACAATCGCATCAGTTGCCACTTGTAAATCTGCTTCATTATCAACGATAATCGCATCTTTACCGCCCATTTCAGCAATGACACGTTTGATATGATTTTGTCCTTCTTGAATCACTGCCGCTTTTTGAATAATTTCTTTACCTACATTTTTAGAACCTGTAAATGAAATTAAGCCCACGTCTTTATTTTCAATTAAGAAGTCACCAATTTCACTTGATGAGCCCGGAATCCAGTTGACTACCCCTTTAGGTAATCCTGCTTCTTCAAGCACTTCCATAAATTTATAAGAAATAATTGGTGTATTTGAAGAAGGTTTTAATAATACTGTATTACCTGTTACTACTGGTGCTGCAGTTGTTCCTGCCATAATCGCATAAGCAAAGTTCCATGGTGAAATGACCACACTTACACCAATTGGAAGATAATCGAATTGATTATATTCTCCTGGTCGGCTATTTACTTTTTTACCGTCTTTTAATTCGAGCATTTGACGACCATAATATTCCATAAAATCAATAGCTTCTGCAGTATCTGCATCTGCCTCTTTCCATGGTTTTCCGCCTTCTTTAGATAATAGCGCTGAAAATTCATGTTTACGTTTACGTGTTAATTCGGCAGCACGGAATAAAATATTCGCACGTACTTTTGGATCTACATTTCTCCATGTTTTAAACGCTTCTTTAGCTGCTTCTAATGCTTTTTGAGCATGTTCTTTTGATGCTTTAGAGACATAACCAATTGTTTCTTCACGATTTGAAGGGTTATACACACGTGTTTTATCATCTGTATAGACGCGTTCTCCACCAATAATTAATGGATACTCTTGACCTAATTCGCGCTCAACTTTTTCTAATGCACGAAAATAAGCTTCGCGGTTCTCCTCTTTCGTAAAATCTGTAAATGGTTCGTGTTGATATGGAATCATTTATAAATCCTCCCTTGTTTAATTTGAGAAAGCACTTACCTTTATCATGACATATCGCCTTTAGGAAGTAAAAGATTTTTTCAGTCTTTACTGAATTATCACAATTTTCGTGGTAATTTGTATCTTCAACACTCTAAAGCGATTATATTGCTCGAATTAAAGCGCTTTCATTTACAAGAATTATAGCTTTTATTCAGGCTAAATTCAACCACTTTAAGCCAGTAAATTCAGACGCTTTTATTTCATTTATGCTCATTTTGCATTAATATACATCTATCAATTTTTATATACAAAAAGACCAAACGACGATTCATGTCATCTGGTCTTTTAATTAATCGGCTTCGTCTTGCATTTGTCGCTTTGACTGTTTCACCCAATATGGCAAGCGTTCTTTTAAAGTTTGAAACCCATATGTTTCGGTCTCTTTAATTTCGTCCAATACTGAACGTTTTTCCTTTTTACGCTCATAATTTTTAAAGTAATCATTGTCTTTTAAAGACAAATTCAGTTTACCTGATTCATCAATTGAAATGATTTTCGCCTTTACCGTTTGTCCTTGCGATAAAAGTTTTTTTAAATTATGCACATAATCATCCATAACTTCTGAAATATGAATAAGTCCTTCAGTATTGTCAGGGGTTTCAACGAAAGCACCGTAGGGTTGAATACCAGTCACACGTACTTTTATGTGTTGACCAACACGATACTGTTTTTTCAACTTACATAACCCCTTATTTAATTTGAACTTCAACAGTATCATCATAGCATATATTTTTTAAGAATCCTAACCTTTTAGCACGTGATTATTTAAAGCTCAAATCTATATCCATACGTTAAAAAAACAATTTTCTCAATTCTTCTACGTGTATCATGCAGTGCACATCTATGAATGACCCGCTACCCAAGGACGTTGTGTAGAAGTGGGAGTTTTTCTTTTAGCTGGTAACGCTTCCTTTTTGACCACTCTTGGATTTTGTCCTTTTTCAATGCGTTGTTTTAAATTTGCATCCATTTTATACGTTTGAAAGGCCGTAAATTCACGCTTTGCAGTAGACTGACAAGTTGGGCATGTCGCTACTTCGTGAGAAATATTCATCGATTGACGCAATGTAAACGACCCACACGTGGCGCATGTATAAGTATAGTTTGGCATTAATCTTCATCCATTTCTGGTAATACACCTTTTTTAAAAATTTCTCGTGGAATTGCAATTGTACAGCAAGCATTCGGCACATCAACAATACCCGCGACGGTTCCTTGAATTGGCGCAGTTCCTAACAACATAAACGCCTGTTCACCGGTAAAACCTCTCGTTTTCAAAAATTCTATCGCATTTAAACATGCATTTCTGTATGCTGTATTAGCATCCAGATACGTTTGTTTACCTGTAAATTCATTCACAGAGATCCCTTCAAACACGATATAATCACTGTAATTTGGCATAACAGGCCCTGGATTAAAGGCTGGATTTTTCTTAATACTATATTTTTCCATTCCATTTTTAATCACATTGACTCGCAATTCTATCCATCCGGGCATTTCAATTCCGCCGCAAAATGTAATCTCCCCATCTCCTTGAGAAAAATGTAAATCTCCTACAGATAGTTTTGCGCCGTCTACAAATACTGGAAAATAGATTCTAGATCCTTTGGATAAATTCTTAATGTCACAGTTTCCTCCATTTTCACGTGGAGGTACCGTACGTGCGCCTTCTTTTGCCACACGTTGAAACTCTTTTCCTTTTAATGTGCCTAATACTGCGGCGTCTTCTGTAGGTAAATTCGCTAAAACAGGCTCACGATTAGGATCAGTATCTACGAGTGCTTTTTCTCGTTTATTCCATTCATCTAACATTTCTTGAGAAGGCGCTACACCGATTAATCCAGGATGAATAATTCCAGCAAACTCAACTCCTGGGACGTGTCGACTCGTCGCATATATTCCATTAAAATCCCAGATTGATTTTTGTGCATGTGGATAATGGTCAACTAAAAAACTACCGCCATTAGTTTTATCGAAAATGCCATTGAATCCCCATTCGTGTTCAGGAAATGTGCCGATATCTAAAATATCAACGACAAGTAAGTCCCCTGGTTTAACGCCATTAACATAGACTGGGCCACTCAATACATGTACACGGTTTAAGTTAACCTGTTTAATGTCACTTGGGTCATCATTATTTGCAATTTGTCCATCTGTCCAATCTAGACATTCCATACGAAACGACTCTCCTGGTTCCACTGAAAATGCAGCAGGTATATCGGGATGCCAGCGATTGTGTCCCGGATATGCTTGTTGGTCCATTTTCTTATTCAAATCAATGCTAAATAATTTTTTGGGCACGATTTCATCCCCTTTATGAAAATTTATCAATAATGAATGCGCTTACCTGTTGTTATTGTTAAATTACCCTAAAAGAGATAGTGTACACACCAAAAGTTTATATCGTCTATTTATCATTGTAATTAAAAGGATTGGTATGATGCTAAGAAAAATTTAATAGATTAAAATGACCAAATTAAAGCTATTTTTAAACTTCATATCCCCTATAAAAAGCGTACGCAAAGAACAACTTTCTAAAATCAGAAAACCATCAAAATTTACCCTCAGATAAATTTTGATGGTTATTTTAACATAACTTAGATAAGTAAAATTGCCAGTGAGGCAAAGACAAATACATTTGATGAATTCTGTAGCCTAGATTAATGAAACAATCAAAAAGGAATATGTCAATGCCCTCGCCCTTTCAACCTCTAAGAAGGAATATCGCATTGTTGTTGTAATTGTACAGCTTCCGTAGCTTTTTGCAGACAAGCGTCATAAGAGAGTTTTTCGTCAAAAGAAAATTGATATATGTCTTGAAATGCATGGGCAATATCACTAGGTGAGCCCAGTTGATGTACAGCATCCATCATTTCATAAACTTCAGCATCTCCTAATGTTTTATCTTCAAAATGCATCGGATTCCATTCGGATAGTAATTGATAAAGCGCTATATTCAAATCGTTGTTCGCCATTTAAGAGCCTCCCTCAATGCATTAACGATACAATTATGCAGTAGGTTCGTCTTCGATATCAATTGATTCAATGACAACATCGTAGGCTGGTTTGTCTCCAGGGCCCACTTTAACATTGGCAATATCTTCTAATGTCTTTTCACCTTCGATTAATTGACCAAACACGGTATGCTTTTGATCCAACCATGGTGTGCCACCTTTTTCACGATACGCTTCTGCGATTTCTTTTGGCCATCCACCATCTTGTAACTGATTGAGCATTTGAGCTGGAAGTTCTTTCATTTGGACAATGAAAAATTGAGATCCATTTGTTCCCGGTCCAGCATTAGCCATAGAAAGTGCGCCATACAAATTGAAAGCTTCCATTGAAAATTCATCTTCAAATGGTCCGCCATAAATACTTTCTCCACCCATTCCAGTTCCTGAAGGGTCACCGCCTTGAATCATAAAATCATTAATGACACGGTGGAAAGTAATCCCGTTATAATACCCTTGTTTAGAAAGCTCAACAAAGTTTTTCACCGTTTTAGGTGCAATCTCAGGGAATAATTTTAAAGTCATATCTCCCATATTTGTATGCATGACTGCTTTTATTTCGTTTTTTTGAATTTCTTTTGTCAATTGCGGATAGTTCGTCATTTGTCATATCTCCATTCGTGTTAAACTAAATATAACCATATCTTAACATATTTAGAAAAGGAAGGGATATCTATGCGCTATCGATTCGCTCATAAAACAGGCGTTTATGGTGTAGAAATTGTAGAAGAATCGAACGACCAAGTTCTCGTCAAAGTGATGCAAGTCATTAAACATCCCAAACAAGGAGATCTTCATCATCCTAATGAAGTTGAAGGCGTCTTTTTTCATGAACGGAAAGCGTTGAGTTTATACGAAAAACGTTTTACGACAAAAAGTAAATTAAAACCTTTTGAAGATGAAATTATGCCTTATACTGATTCTTTACAACAAGCGATCACAACGCTAGAAAATAAACTCAACACTTCGGATACACCATTCAACCAACAATCTCTTGCTTGTTTAGAAGCACTAAAAACAGATTATGCACGCCAATATAAAATAAATTTTGACTAATTGATTTACTTATTTTAGACGTGTTTCTTCTTATTTAAATAAACCTTTAAAAACAACCCTGTCCTTAGATGGGGTTGTTTTTCTTAACTTTCATAATCATGTATAATAGAGGTAATGTAGTTTTATGAAGGAGGACAATTTATGAGTTGGTTACATATTGCGGTCATTTTGCCGTTGATATTCGCACTTCTCATACCTGTTTTGTATCGTTTTTATAAACGTGTACATTTGGGATGGTTTGTGTTACCTATTCCAGTTGTGTTGTTCGTATACTTTTTAACGTATCTTCAACCTACGATGTCCGGTCATTACGAATTAGCATCTGTAAAGTGGATGCCTCAAATCGGAATGAATTTTGACATATATGTAGATGGACTCGGCTTATTATTTAGCTTGTTAATCACTGGTATTGGGAGTCTAGTTGTACTATATTCTATTAGTTATTTAAGCCGTTCTGAACAACTTGGCAATTTTTATTGTTACTTGCTAATGTTTATGAGCGCCATGTTAGGCGTTGTACTTTCAGATAATTTGCTTACTCTGTATTTATTCTGGGAGTTAACTTCATTTTCAAGTTTCTTACTTATTTCATTTTGGCGTCATAAGGAGAAATCGCTCTATGGCGCAATGAAGTCTATGCTCATTACTGTATTCGGTGGTTTATCATTACTTGGAGGATTTATTTTACTTTATATTGCTTCAGGGACTTGGAGCATTCGAGAAATTCTCACGCAAGTCAGCGAGATACAAGATTCACCGTTTTTCATACTTGCTATGATATTCATCATCATTGGAGCAATGACAAAATCAGCGCAATTTCCATTTTACATTTGGTTACCGGATGCAATGGAAGCCCCAACTCCTGTCAGCGCCTATTTGCATTCGGCAACAATGGTTAAAGCAGGAATTTATCTTATCGCCCGTTTTACGCCTGTATTTGCAATTTCGCAAGGGTGGATTTGGACAGTCACGCTCTTTGGTTTAGTGACGCTCTTTTGGGGTTCTCTAAACGCAACCAAGCAACAAGATTTAAAAGGGATTCTCGCTTTTTCAACTGTGTCTCAACTTGGGATGATTATGTCAATGCTTGGAATCGGAGCTGTAAGCTATCATTACACTGGCGCTCAAAATCAATTTTATGTCGCCGCTTACAGTGCAGCCATTTTTCATTTAATCAACCATGCCACTTTTAAAGGCGCTTTATTTATGATTACGGGTGCCGTAGATCATGCCACAGGGACACGTGATATTAAAAAGCTCGGTGGTTTGATGACCATCATGCCAATATCATTTACTTTAGCGATCATCACTTCATTAAGTATGGCAGGCGTGCCCCCATTTAACGGGTTTTTATCGAAAGAACAATTTTTAGAAGCCATGATAGAAGTGACAAACGCACATCTCTTTAGCTTGAATACGATAGGTCTTTTATTACCTATTGTTGCGATAGTAGGGAGCATTTTTACATTCGTGTACTCATTTAAATTCATCTCTGAAATATTCTTAGGCAAACATCAACCTGAAGCTCTACCCCATAAGGCTCATGAAGCTTCATGGCTGATGAATATCTCACCTACGATTTTAGCAACTTTAGTCATTGCTATTGGATTATTTCCGAGCCTTGTTTCAGGGCCACTTGTTGAGCCAGCTGTAAAATCAATTGGTAACGTTAATAATGTAACGGCTGAATTCCATTTATGGCATGGATTTACCCCTGCATTTTTCGCAACGTTAGTAATTTACATTGTAGGAGCACTTTTACTCCTCACACACAAGAAATGGGTCGGTATTATCAAAGGTTTACCTCAATTCTTAACGTTAAACCATTGGTATGATCAAACAGGTCGTTATTCCCCATATTATGCGACACAATTAACACGCACTTATATGACAGGGTTTAGTCGAAACAACTTAGTGATTATATTTACAACTTTAATCATTATTACGGTGGTTACATTAATTTCTGTACCGTTTACTTTTGATTTCAAACACGTATCACCTGTTCGCCCATACGAATTTATTTCAGTCATTACAATTATTATTGCAGCCGTGATGATTATCTTTGCACGTTCACGTCTGTTCAGTATTATCATGCTCAGTGCAGTAGGATATTCTATGGCCATTTTCTTTATTTTCTTTAATGCGCCTGACCTTGCTTTAACACAATTCGTGGTTGAAACGATTTCAACTGCACTATTTTTACTTTGTTTCTATCATTTACCTAATATGAGCCGCTATAACGAAACGCCTAAATTTAAAATTGTTAATGCCATCATCTCAATCAGTGTAGGTTTGATTGTTACGATTCTCGGTTTAATTGCATATGGTAATCGTCATTTTGTTTCTATTAGTGAATTTTATAAAAAACATGTCTATGACCTTGCAGAAGGTAAAAATATGGTTAACGTGATTTTAGTTGACTTCCGTGGTACGGATACATTGTTTGAATCGGCAGTGCTTGGTATTGCGGGCATGTCGATCTACACGTTAATTAAACTACGTGCTAAGCACAAAAATGGTTATGAAAGGGTTGAGAAAATTGAACAGACAGAAAAATGATTTAATCTCTCAATATTCTGCACTCATCATCTTTTTCTTAATTATGATGTTCGGTTTCTCACTCTTTTTAGCCGGACACTATACTCCAGGGGGAGGATTTATTGGGGGCTTACTCGTTTCAAGTGCGCTCGTCATTATTGCAGTAGCGTTTGATGTTAAAACATTACGCAAAGTCTTTCCTTGGGATTTTAAAAAGTTAATCGCACTCGGTCTTGCTTTTTGTGTGTTTTCACCTATGCTGAGCTGGTTTTACGGTAAAAATTTCTTTACACATACGTCAGTCGATATTCCTTTACCGTTACTAGCACCCATGCACCTTCACACAGCCGTACTTTTCGACACGGGTGTCTTATTCGTTGTTATCGGTACTGTATTAACTATCATTTTAACGATTGGAGAGAATGAGTAATGGAGATTGTTTTAATTGTCATTTGTGGCTTGTTAACATCAATTGGCGTGTACCTTATTCTTTCTAAAAGTTTGATACGTATTATTATCGGTACCGCACTCTTGTCACATGCCGCCAATTTATTTTTACTTACAATGGGAGGATTAAAAACGGGCAACGTACCGATCTATGAAAAAGATGTATCGAACTATGTTGACCCTATCCCCCAAGCCTTAATCTTGACAGCTATCGTTATTTCCTTTGCTGTTACAGCCTTTTTCTTAGTATTGGCATTTAGAAGTTATAAAGAATTAGGCACAGACAACGTAGAACGTATGAAAGGAGTGCCACAGGAAGATGATGAATGAGAACTTGATAATTTTACTTGTGGCAGTCCCGGTGGTCACTACGATTCTTCTTATATTTAGCGGTCTACGTCCATTTATTAAACGCTATATTGCTTTAACTGGGACGTTGATTACTTTAGGCTTTGCCATTTGGAATTTATTGAACGTATGGTATGCGGGGCATCCCATTATCCTTGAATTAGGTTCTTGGAAAGCCCCTTATAGTATTGTGTTTGTTTTAGATTTATTTAGCGCATTACTTGTCACGGCGAGTACACTCATTACTGTTTTGATTATTTTGTTTTCTTATCAATCTATAGGGTTACATCGTGAAACTTATTATTACTATTTTACTGTCATGTTTATGTTAGCTGGGATTAATGGCGCATTCATTACAGGAGATATTTTTAACTTATTCGTCTTTTTTGAAGTTTTCTTAATGGCTTCTTATGGCTTGATGGTAATTGGGGGAACAAAGATTCAACTGCAAGAAAGTGTGAAATACTTACTTGTTAATGTTGTCTCTTCAGCCTTTTTCGTCATCGGTGTCGGTATTTTATATTCTGTTGTCGGCACTTTGAATATGGCTGACATCAGTGTGAAACTTGCCGAAGTAGGTAAATCACATCCTGGGTTAATCAGTATCGTATTCATTTTGTTCATCTTTGTGTTTGCAACAAAAGCAGGTGCTTTCCCGATGTACGTGTGGCTTCCTGGCGCTTATTACGCACCGCCTTTTGCGATTATCGCTTTCTTCGGTGCACTATTAACAAAAGTAGGCGTTTACGCTATTGCACGAACGATGAGCTTGTTTTTCCAAGATACTTTGTCCATTTCGCACTATACGATTTTGACACTTGCCCTACTGACGATTATTTTCGGCTCAGTCGGCGCTGTGGCATATAGAGATACAAAACGCATCATTTTATACAATATTATGATTGCCGTGGGTGTTATTCTCGTGGGAGTTGCCATGATGAGCGAATCAGGAATGATTGGCGCTATTTATTACACATTACATGATATGCTTGTCAAAGCCGCTTTATTCTTTTTGATTGGAATTATGTTTAAAATTACGAAATCAACTGATCTACGTAAATTTGGAGGATTAATCCATCATTATCCCGTGTTAGGATGGACCTTTTTCATCGCCGCTTTGAGTTTAGCCGGAATTCCACCTTTAAGTGGTTTTTACGGAAAACTCTATATCGTCCAAGCCACATTTGAAAAAGGATTTTACGTGAGTGGTATCATCGTCCTTATTTCTAGTCTCGTTGTACTGTATTCTGTGATGAATATTTTTCTACGTGGTTTCTTTGGTAAAAGCTATGGCTATATTTACAATCCACGATTACATCACCGCGGACTATTAGCGGTAGCTATACTTTCAGTCATCATTACGGTTGTATTTGGACTTTCTGCCGGACAATTATATCCTCTTGTCTCAGAAGCAGCGAAATCTTTCTATCAACCAGAGACTTATATTCATAGCGTATTAGGAGGCGTTTAAATGGCAGTTCAAATATTAATTAATATTATTCTCGCTGTCTTTTGGCTCTTTTTATCTGGAAGTTACACGATGAATTCGTTTGTACTTGGATTTTTATTCGCCTTATTACTTGTATTTTTAATGCGTCAGATTTTACCAGGGCGTTTTTATCTCATTACGCTCTATAAAATTGTTAAACTTGCGCTAATCTTTATCGTTGAACTTGTTAAAGCAAACTTCGACGTATTTAAAGTAATTATGCAACCCCATTCTAAAAATGAATCTGCATTTTTCGTCTATGAAACGGATTTAGAACATAAATGGCAAGTCGCCTTATTATCTAACTTAATTACATTAACTCCAGGTACGGTTGTTCTTGGCGTGAATGATGATATGAAACGTTTGTATATTCATTGTTTAGATTTCTCAACTAAAGAAGAAGAGGTCGCTTCCATTAAAAATTCTTTAGAAAAAGCGGTCAAGGAGGTCGGTGAATCCTCATGAATTATGACATTTTTATCATTATTGCATTAATTATCGTTGTTTTGTCGATTTTAGCGATGTTAGTTCGCGTCATATTAGGGCCCTCACTACCAGATCGTGTGGTTGCATTAGATGCCATTGGCATTCAACTCATGGCCATTGTTGGGCTATTCTCGATTATTTTAGGGACGCACTATATGATTGTAGCAATACTTTTAATAGGAATTCTTGCCTTTTTAGGCACAGCGGTATTTGCTAAATTTATGGATAAAGGTGAGGTGATTGAACATGACCGGAACGATCGTGATTAGTATTGGAATCATTCTTGTCATTATCGGTGCTTTATTCAGTGCTTTAGCTGCGATTGGGATTTTAAAACTAGATGATGTGTACTCTCGTGCGCACGCTGCGGGTAAAGCAGCCACACTTGGCGCGATGCTCTTATTGACTGGCGTGTTCATCTATTTTATAGGTAAAGAAGGTTATGTGAATTTTCAACTTTTAATTGGAATTCTCTTTGTCTTTATCACAGGACCTCTTTCAAGTCACCTTATCTTAAAATCAGCCTATAACCTAAAAACACCGGCTTCAAAACGTTTGAAGCTAGATGAGGTTAAAGATGATTTAAACGGAACTAAACTATAATAATTCAAAAAAGCTAAGTTGCTTATATCGTGAATTAAATGTTCACTTGCAACTTAGCTTTTTTATTTTAATTTTTTTATTGCGAGGGTCCCTCTCATTACAGAAATTAAGTTGTCGTGATGATCTGTAATTCTAATATCCCATACATGCGTTGTTCGACCTTGATGAATGATTTTTGCTTCAGCAATCACTGAACCCTCTTTTGCTGATTTAATATGATTGGCATTCATTTCTAAACCAACAGGTATCTCTTCTGAGGTATCTAAAAGGTTAGCAGACCCTAGTGAACAAGCGGTCTCACCTAAAGCCATTGTGGCGCCCCCATGGAGATAGCCAAAAGGTTGCTTCACTTTATCACTTACCGGCATTTCCATTTTCAGGTAGCCTTCTTGTTGCTCAAGCACTTTCATTTCTAATAATTCAACTAAATTGGTCATCGTTGCGCCTCCTCAAATTTATTATAATACAAGTGCTGCAACAGTACCCATGATGACGAGCGGAATATTATAGAATAAAAAGTTAGGAATACATGTATCTCGAATATGATCATGTTGGCCGTCGACATTCAAACCTGCGGTAGGACCTAGTGTAGAATCACTCGCTGGAGATCCAGAATCTCCGAGAGCACTCGCTGTCCCTATTAATGCAATTAAAGCCATTGTACTCATTCCAAGTGACTCACCAAACGGAATAAATAACGCTGCAATAATTGGAATTGTGGCAAACGAAGAGCCAATGCCTAAAGTAACAATCAATCCTATTAAATACATGAGCACAATACTGACAAACATATTTCCTCCAGAGAGTGTTGTCAGTCCACTGACAAGTTTCTCAATGTCCCCTGTTTTATTCATCACACCCGCAAATCCATTCGCAGTCAAAATTACGACGCCAATATAGGCCATAATTTTAATCCCATCGACAAACTGCGCATCCAAATTTTTCCACTGATACACACCAGAAATAAAAAATACCAGCACCCCAGCTAATGCACCGAAAATCATAGAATCTGTCACAGTTTGAACGATAAATGTCGCGAGTATTGCAACAATGACGACAAGAATAACGTACGGTTTTAAAGTCACTTCTCCTGCTTTATCTGTCACTTCTACCGTTTTATAATCACGGGGTTTACGATAGAAGTATAGTGCTAAAATTAATCCGATAATATAGCCACTCGCTGGAATTAACATCGCTTTCCAAATCATTCCAAATGCAATGGGATGATGCGCCTTTTCAAACCCTTTTTGGATAATTTCATGGAAAATGTGTCCAAATCCAAAAGGTAATAATACATATGGAAAACATAGACCAAACCCAATAATTACCCCAATTAATCGTCGATCCATTTTCAACTCATTAAATAAGCTGAGTAACGGTGGAATCACGATTGGAATAAATGCAATATGGACAGGAATCATATTTTGACTCATCACACTTAATGCTAATAAGCTGATGATGATAAAAACTTTAACTTTAATACGCGAAAACTTTGTATTTTCTTGACGTATCGCATCAATGATTCGATTCACTAAATAATCTGTAATACCGCTGTATGAAATAAGCGCAGCAAAACCACCCAATAGCGCATAGCTGAGTGCAACTTCTGCCCCATCAACGATATTTTCTGTAAACGTTGTAATGGTTTTATCTAAAGGTAATCCTGCAATAAGACCCCCCACGAGCGCACTAATAAACAAACTAATGACAACGTTTAAGCGACACAAACATAAAATAATCATAAGTAATACTGCAATTAAAACTGCATTCATTCCCGTAATCTCCTTTAGTTCATTATCGTGTTAAAGCGTTATGCAAATCATAACAGTTTCACAAATTGATGTCAATGCAATAAAATAAAAAAGCGCTACAGTACAGAATGATGTATCTGTAGCACTTTCTTAGTCTTACTGTTGCCCGTATTCCTCTTCTAAAAAATGAATAATGGTTGAAATCATAAATCCGGTTGGCCCTTTTGGTCCTTTAAATGTTGCTTTAGAGGTTGTTGCCGGTCCTGCAATATCAAAATGTAAGTGAGGAATTTGTCCGCTAAAGTGTGTAATAAATGCAGCCGCAAACAACGCTTTACCATCAGCATTTACGTGGTTAGTTAAATCTGCGACATCAGATTTTTTAATATTACGCCGTTCTGTTTCTGTAATAGGCAGTTCAAAAACGGGCTCATCTGCTCGAGTCGCTTGTTCTAATATTGCGTTGAGTGTCTTATGTGGTACGCCTTTGTTAAATACCGCGGCCTTGTCTTCCCCTAATGCAACAATTGCAGCTCCTGTTAATGTGGCAAAATCCATTATTAATTCTGGTTGATATTGCGCAGCATAGAATGAAGCATCTCCAAGCACTAATCGCCCTTCAGCATCGGTGTTTGGAACTTCAACAGATTCTCCACTCATCGCAATGAATACATCATCCGGTTTCATCGCATTACCTGCAATCATATTTTCAGCAGCAGCAATCACCGCCACCACGTTTACTTTTAATTGGAGTGATTGAATCGCCTCAACCATACCTACTACATTAGCCGCACCACACATATCATACTTCATTGTTGGCATTCCTGTTTTAGACTTGATGGAATAGCCCCCTGAGTCATACGTAATTCCTTTCCCTACCAAGGCAATACACTGATCAGGATTTTCAGGGTTCCCACGGTATTCCAGTGTGATTAAACGAGGTCCATGTACAGAACCTTTTCCGACTGCATGAATTAAGCCAAATCCTTCTTGTTGTATGTCATTTTCATCTTTAATTCCAACTTGTACTTCTGTTTTCTCAAAATACTCTTTTATTATTTCGGCAAAATACGTTGGAGTTAAAATATTCGGAGGCATATTTCCTAAATCCCGTGCAAAATTAATGGCTTTTCCTATGTGTTCACCTACCTGTACCGAAGCAATCTCTTGTTGTTCTCTTTCAGGTTGAAACGTAATTTGTAAATGATAAGGTGGCTTCTTATCTGACTTATACGAATCAAACGTGTACAGCGCTTGTTGGCGTTGTAATCCTAAAATTTGGAAGATTTTGTTTGACTCAACAGATTTTGCATAGAACGTTGGAGTGACAATAGAAATTTCCGATATCCCTTGTTTTTTTAAGTATTGAAAAACATTTCCCCATATTTCTAAATAGTTTGCTTCATTTAATGTTTTTAAATTGCCAAGACCAACTGTAATTACGCGTACTACTTCTTCATCCAACATCATCGCAGTGTCTCGGATTTCTCCTAATTTAGAACTGATAATTTGTCGTGTTTTTAATTCTGTGAGACCTTTAATGAGTGATTCATTTTGTTTTGCCTCATTTAAATATTGGTTTAAATGTTCAGGAATTCCTATGACTTGAATCATTTTAGTCTCTTGTGTCGTCATATAAACACTCCTTTTTAGATATAAAGAAAGGCTAGATGGCGCCTCTTTCTAGGGCGCTATCTAGCCTAAATATTTGTGGACTTAAAATTTACCTTTTTTGTAAGCTAAACCTAAGCCACCAATTTTAAAGATAGCACGTGTATCAATAACACGTTTAAGAAATGCTGCTTTTTTACCAGTGACTTCGCGACCATAAACAAGTCCTACACCCTCATATTTACCTAATGATGCCACTGTACCACGGTCAACATAATTGAAGTTTTCTGTTGGTTCACCTTTTAAAATGTGTTGAATATTTTTCGCTACGTGTTCACCTTGTTGCATTGCAATTTGTGCTGTCGTTGGTAATGGACGCTCTTCACCTTCTGGAATAAATGCTGAACAGTCACCGATAACGAAAATATCATCATAACCTTCAATTGTTAAATCTTGTTTCGTTACGATACGACCACGTTTTACACCTTCGAAAGATTTTTCCATTAATTGACTACCGCGAACACCTGCAGCCCATACAACTGTGTTAGCTTCTAGTGTTTGTTCCTGATCGTTAACTTTTACAACAAATCCTTTTTCATTTGCTGCAACGATAGGTGTGCCTACTTTAAATTCAACGCCACGACCTTCTAAGTAACTTACCGCATGATTCACTAGGTTGTCAGAGAACATTGGTAACATTTTTGGAGCTGCTTCAACACAAGTAATTTTAACTTTGCTTTGATCCACACCATATTTATTCGCAAGTTCAGGAATACGGTCTGTCAACTCACCTAAAAATTCAACACCCGTAAATCCTGCGCCACCTACTAAAATCGCTAAATCGTTGTCGTCTTTTGTTTTAGAAGCTGCATAGTTTGCAAATTTATCTTCAATATGACGTGCAATTTTACGAGCTGTATGCACGTTTTCAATTTGGAATGCATATTCTTTCATTCCGTTGATACCAAAAGTTTCTGATTCGAAACCTAAACCAACGACTAAAATATCAAAGTCGAAGATACCACGTGTTGTTTCCACTTTTTTAGCATTGCGATCAATTTTAGTGACTTCCGCACGTACAAATTCAACATTGTCTTTTAATACACTTTCAACTGGGTATAATAAGTCTTCGTAACTTATTGTCCCCGCTGATGCTTCATGTAACCAAGTTGCTTCGTAGTGATAGTCATTTTTATTTATTAATGTAATTTGTGCATCTTCTTCTGATAATTGCTTTTGAAGTTTAACTACAGTTTGTAAACCAGCGTAGCCTGCACCTAAAACAAGCACTTTTTTACGTTCTGCCATTTCAATTCACCTATTCCTTCATAAATATTGTAAATACTTTTAATACTGTATACCCTCATAACTTTTAATGTACACAAAATTGTAAAATACAGTCCATTAATAGTTTATATTTTTTTAACAACGAATTCAAGTTAATCATCTAAGTCAAATATGTACACGTAAAGAAGCCTACACTTTGCAGAAAGCGCTTTCATTAATTCCTGAATAAAAAGTGAAGCATCTCTCAATGTTTCACTTTTTATATTTTTAGCAATCTTCTGGAGTACCTGCGACTTTAGCCGTTCTAAATGAACTTCCACAGCCACATGAAGCAATTGCATTAGGGTTTTCGATTTGGAAGCCACCACCCATGAGAGATTGTTTATAATCAATAGTTGTTCCATTTAAAATTGGCACATCTTCTTTATCAACAAGCACCTTTAGCCCAAAATATTCTAGTATTTCGTCATTTTCTCCTGGTTCTTGTTCTGCAGTCATACCGTATGTGAGTCCTGTACAACCTCCACCATTGACTTTAACTTTTAAATATCCTTCAGGCATATCATTTTGTTTTAACATATCTTTAACTTCATAAGCCGCAGCTTCTGTAAGTATTACTGTTGGCATTTAAAATCCTCCCTTAAAAAATCCATGTTGTTTCTATATGAGCATAAATATTTTGAAGCAACTCATCGGCGGTATCGCCTTCTACTAAATCGCCATTCACAAGCGCATATAATCCAGACGAGCAAATTCCGCAATTTTGTAAGCAACCATAATCCAAAACATCGACATTGGGATCATTTTCTAATGTTTGATAAACCGCTTCCGAACCCCGTGCCATATTCGAGATACAAAATTCAACAATAGGATTCATATTTCACCCTCTCGCATAATTTTTAGTATTCTCATTATAACAAACTCTGACTTCACATTCTATGAGACGCGCTTATGACTCATATCACCTTTTATATTGATGACCCACAATTAAATGAATAAATTATGTCGAGATTTTGACGATTGTTTGTACGCACATACAAAAACGTTTATAATTAATATGGAATAATGATGTCTGAATCTCATTCTAATATAATCACCTTCTAGCATGTTTTGGGGTAAATACATGTTAGATGTCGCATGATATCAAATCAACATTAAAGGGGAATTTTACAATGAAGAATTTAGTATTATTAGGCGGCGGCTATGGTAATATGCGTATTTTATCACGGATTTTACCAGATGCATTACCTGAAGAGTATCAAATTACGCTTATAGATCGTATGCCCTATCATGGGTTAAAAACAGAATTTTATGCACTGGCTGCAGGTTCTAAATCAGACAAAGAGGTACGTGTTGGATTTCCAAAATCTGAACGTATGAACATCGTCTATGGAGAAATTACAGATATAGATTTAGAGCAACAGATTGTTTCTGTAGGGCAAACACGTGTAGATTATGATGAACTCATCATCGGGTTAGGTTGTGAAGACAAGTACCATAATGTCCCTGGCGCAAAAGAACATACATATAGTATCCAAACGTTACCTAATGCGCGTAAAACTTATCATGATATTTGCGATTTACCTTCAAAATCACAAGTCGGCATCGTGGGGGCAGGATTGAGTGGTATTGAACTTGCGAGTGCATTGCGTGAAAGTCGAAGTGATATTGAAATCTTTTTATATGATAGAGGCGACCGTATTTTAAATCAATTTCCTGAAAAGCTCAGTAACTACGTTAAAAAGTGGTTTGAACAACATGATGTTACAGTTGTCCCAAATTCTGATATCGTAAAAGTAGAACCTGGAATTTTATACAATAAAGAAACGAAAAATGAACATGACTTAATTGTTTGGACAGCGGGCATTCAACCTGTTGAGCTTGTTCGTAACTTACCCATAGATTTAAGTCGTAGTAACCGTGTGGTGTTAAATCAGTATCACCAAATCCCAACGTATCCTAATGTGTATGTCGTTGGAGATTGCGCGGATTTACCTCATGCACCGAGTGCTCAGCTTGCTGAAGAACAAGCAGATCAAATAGCGACGGTATTGAAAACACAATGGCAAGGCCAGCCTCTCCCTGAACATATGCCAGAAATTAAAATCCAAGGTTTCTTAGGTTCATTAGGTGAGAAAAAGGGATTTGCTTACTTGATGGATAAAACAGTGACTGGACGCCTTGCTTCCATTTTAAAATCAGGTGTGCTTTGGCTTTATAAATATCATAATGGATAAGCAAAACAACAAGGTAAATGATCGTTTACAACTTCAGTCGTTAACGATTGCCTTTAACTAGGACAAAGAGCCTAAAATTTAAAAGAGGTTGGGACATAATTAATTTCATGTATTTGATTGTTCCAAAAAACCTCGCTTTTCTAGGCGCCTCAGAAGTCTCGGCTTAGGAATCAATCAAATTTGCTATAATTATTCACCGCTCTAAAGTTATAAAATTTGCATTATCAACTCAATTTTTATGAACTAATTTGTATCAAAATAGCCATCAAAATTTATAGTCAGGTAAATTTTGATGGCTTTCTAATTATTGGTAACCTTTATGTCCCAATCCCCTTTTTTGATTATTGAGCGATATGCTCATCAATAAATCGTGTAATTGGTTTGAGTTGAACATATCCGTCTGTTACATATTCATCGTTCATTGTGACTAACGGATAGAATAATTCATCTTCATTGATTTGTTCAATGTACTGTTGATCATGATCTGATAAATTTTCTGTATCTTTTTCAATATCTATATACGTATATTCAAATTGAATATCTGGATATTTTCGTTCTAAAATTGATTGTAACCACTCATAGGTGTTACGTGAACTCGGTGCATTCACACAACTGGCACAAATGACATCCGCACCGTAGACAACAACACTCACCTTATTCATTCAAAATCCCTCCCATTTTCAAATATAGATTTTTACTACTGATTCTATTATAATAAAAAAATAAGAGTAATTAGAACCATTTAACTTGAAAGGAGGCATTTTACATGCCAACTGAAAATGCAACCATGTATGACCAAGTTGCTGAAGTCATCGAAAAACTACGTCCTTTCTTATTACGCGATGGCGGTGACTGCGAACTCGTTGATGTTGAAGATGGTATCGTCAAACTTCAATTGTTAGGAGCTTGTGGTACATGTCCTAGTAGTACTATCACATTAAAAGCTGGGATTGAACGTGCTTTAGTGGAAGAAGTTCCTGGCGTTATCGAAGTCGAACAAGTCTTTTAATATATTTCATACGTTAGAGAAGAAACGGCGCATTGTGCCATTTCTTCTCTATTTTTTGTTAACATAAAAGTGATTTTTTCAAAATAGAATTCAAAAACCAGTAACCCGCTTCGATGGCGATGTTACTGGTTTTTATTTTTAAGATTTAATATGTTTTTCAATTTGTTCCGTAAGTTCAACAAGTCCACGCCATCCAATATGAACGGCATCACTCATCACATAAGGTTTGTAGTCTTGGTTTGTCATATCATAAACATTGCCACCGCGCTCATTAATTGTTTTAACAATTTTTTGATTTACTTTTTGACGACGTTCATGATTCACTTTAATTGAGTCGTACCACTTACCATTTACAGGTAACACTACATATTGAACATCTGCATTTCCAGCTTTCATTAAATCAACTAATAATGCCAAGTCTTTGAACTCTGGAGAATTTGTACGGAATTCATATTGACGGTTAATAGGTCGTTTATTTTCTTTAATTAATTTCCAGTATGCGTCTTTTATACGGTAAGGATTCGTTGAACTATGGGCTTTACCATATTGTTCTGCTTCTTTATCCAATTGTTGATAAGATTTATGCGTTGGTTTTGACTTATCAACAAGTTTCGTTAATTTATCAGTTTCTGAAGGTATTTGAAGATAACTTTTAATGACTTCCATTTTCTCTAAATGATTCGCATAAAACGGATTGAGATAATGTCCTTTAACCTCACCTGTTTTTGATACTTCTTTTAAGAATGCGTCATTTTTGTTCGTTTTAAAATGGAGCAGACGTTGGGCTAAACGTTGCTTAAGATGATTCGGTATGTTTGGATTATCGAAATATCGATTAATTTGAACTTTAGATACACGCCCTAAATAGTTATTTTCTAAAATACCATTTCGCGTGAACCACTGTGG
Source organism: Staphylococcus chromogenes (assembly GCF_029024625.1). Classification (NCBI taxonomy): domain Bacteria; kingdom Bacillati; phylum Bacillota; class Bacilli; order Caryophanales; family Staphylococcaceae; genus Staphylococcus; species Staphylococcus chromogenes. The sequence goes on from NZ_CP118953.1 coordinate 1,804,024, forward strand.
AGAAACAATAATGGTCATCTTCTTACCTTTAAGCTGATCATATTGCGCCCCTAATGCGATGGCTTGTAATAAATCCGTTTGACCACCCGTTCCAACATAAAAGAGATCAGGTTGCTTTCCTTTTAATAGAATTAAAGGTTGGTAAGGATCGTCTTTACGAAGTTCACTCGAACCATAAACAGGATAAAAGTTTTTATCCTTTAGCATTGCATTTTGAATGGCTGAGCCTTTAATGACAGTATCGCTATTCGCCACTTGTTGTTTTAATAATTTATCATGCGACCAATTCGGCTGTAGCCATGAAGCAGGTATCAATACAAAGGCACCAAACAAAAGTGCACTAACTAAAAAAGCAATAAGTGCAGGATATTTTAGTTTCATTGTAATTCAGATAATACTTCAACGATTTTATTTGGTGTTGCCCATGCTTCACGATCAAAATCCATAATTGACACTTCGATATCCAATTCGTTCTGAATCGCTAAAATCAGTTGAACGGTTTGCATAGAGTCTAAAATACCTTCATCAAATAAACGCACATCGGGTTGTTCTTTTACAACGCTATCTTCTGTTACTTCTTCTAAAATATTCAATACTTGTTCTCTAAATTCCATATCAATCACTCCTAAATTAAATCAGTTTTCCTGAGAATATTAATAGTCCAAATGCTATAAAGTGGAACGTAATAAGGATACCCATAACATTAAAAAATGGATGTTTCAGTTGACCAAAACGTTTTTTACGCCATTTTTCATAATAGGCATATCCGATAAATAATGCTGCATGGTATAAACCATAAATAATATAGAACCATTCAAGACCGTGCCAAATCCCCATAATTCCGAAATTGACTAAAAATGCTAAATTAGAGATATGAAATGTTGATTTCATATATTTCTTTTTCGTCATAAAGAAGACGATACGCATGTAGACGCAATCTCTGAACCAGAAAGATAATGACATGTGCCAACGGTTCCAGAAATCTTTAATGTTTTTAGCAAGGAACGGTTTATTAAAGTTCATTGGTGTTTGAATACCATAGATGTAACTGAATGCCACCGCAAATAAACTGTAACCTGCAAAATCAAAGAATAAATAGAAAGTATAACCATACATATAAATCCAATAATCAGTAAAGGACGTTAAATGGTTACCCATTGGTGTTGTCACATATTTTTGAATTAAAAATGCAACAATGTATTTGTATAAGAACCCAAGCATCACATAGTGTACAGCTTTTTCTAGGAGTAATCGGTATTGCGCTGGGTCTGGAATTTTCTTTTCATCTTTTATAAATCGTCTAAATCGATCGATAGGTCCAGATGAAATTGTTGGGAAAAATGTCATAAAAGCTAATAATTTTTTGAGTGGTATTTCTTTAATAGAATGATCTCGAATCTCCATAATTAATTGGATACTCTTAAACGCAATGTATGAAATACCTAAAAACCCAAACAATCCTAAAAGTTTCGAACTATACATATGTACTTGTCCAGTACCTAGCCAAGAACTTTGTAACACTTTAACCGCAATTAAAGGAAGCAAAGATAAGAATAGGACCGTGATGTACAATGCCGTTGAATTTTTTTCTTTATTTTTATTTAGCTTTTCATATCCTTTTATCACCACGACTTGCCAAATGATATAAAGGAAAAATGTTATTGTATGATAACTTAAATATTGATTGCCAAAAAAGTTGTGCTTGTGATCAGCAAAGATAATCACTAGCATCACAAGAGTACTTAGGGCATTATAAATTTTTGAGCGTTTACCAAATAGCCCTAATATAATAATTGGCAATAATATAATTAAAGCAATTAAGAAAAAATGAAAAGAAGCATATGGTGTCATGATTGATATACCTCGTTAATCATTTTTCTGTCTATTTTACCATTATTATTTAATGGCATTTGATCCACACATACCCATTGTTGTGGAATCATGTAATCTGGTAATTCTTTTTTAATGCGTTCTTTAATTGCTTTTATAGCCTTTTTTTCATCTAAATCTTGTGAAGATAAACGAATGACGCCTTTCAACAATTTAACCTTATTATTTTTGCGAACAGGCACGACCATCGCACTGTTAATTTCGTCAAGTCGATTTAATTTTGCTTCGATTTCTTCAAGTTCCATACGGTAGCCGTTATATTTAATTTGGTTGTCAATACGTCCTTGGATGAACCATTGATCATTTTCAAATTTTGCACTATCCCCAGTTAAATAACCTCTCGTGCCATCTGTTTCAATAAACACACGGGCACTACGTTCTGGATCTTTCACATAACCTGCACTCACACAAGAACCCTCGATGACAAGCTCATTTTCCTCAGTAAGACGTAACTGAACACCTGGTCTCGGTGCGCCAATAGGGACAATGTCAAACTGATTCAACAATGCTTCAGTTACTAAAATACTTGTAATGGCCACTGTTGCTTCTGTTGGACCATACGTATTATAGATATCTGCTTGTGGAAATTGTTGCACCAAACGTTGTGCGGATTTGTGGCCAAACACTTCTCCACAGAATAAAAATGTCGATAAGTTCGGCATTTGCCCTTCGTTAAATGAAGGTAAGAGTAAGCACATTTCCATAAATGAAGGGGTAGATACCCACACATCTATGCGTTGTGAAATAAATAGCTCATGTAATGCTTTCGGGTTCATAATCATGTCTTTAGAAATAAACTGTATTGTCCCGCCTGAAATCAACGCAGGATAAACTGACATAACAGACAAATCAAACGAAAGTGGGGCTTGGTTCAACCAGACTTGGCCTTCTTTATTATGATTTAAATCATCTACCCAGTTCGCAAAATCCACAAGACTGTCGTAATAGATTTGTACACCTTTAGGTTCACCAGTAGAACCTGATGTAAAAATCGTATAGGCAATCGTATCAGGTTGAATATTGGAAATGTGATCATCTTCACCTATTAAGTCAAGTTCATGCACATCTACAACGTCGACACCTTCAATGGTGATTGTATCTGTCATCGTGTTCAAAAATAAACTCGGTTCAATTTTCTTAACTATAGATTCAATACGATTAGCTGGAATCGAATAATCTATGGGTACATAGCCACATCCTGCTTTCAATGCTGCAATCATTCCAACTATCATATAAGGAGACATATGTCCATACACAACAATAGGCTGTGTCTCGTTCTTCAAACGAAGTGCAAGTTGATTTGAATAAGTTTCTAATTCTGAATACGTGAGTGTATTCTCTTGATGTTGTACAGCATTTTTATTTGGAGTGGCTTTACTAAAATGGCGAATTGCTTCTAAAATATCTCTCATCGTCATCACTCCTAAATATTAAAATTCATTATAGACAAATGTACTTTGTGCACCGCTATCCCCGTACAACAAATACAAAGCCATCATTATTGCAAAATACAAAACCATTAATAAAAATGACTTTAGATACACATGATCTGCCAATTTCATAGTACGTCACTTCTCTTTTCTAAAATTGTCGTGCATAGAATTGTTAAACTCAGAAGTGAGCCAATATGTCCTTCGTTCCTCCTGGCTTTCCTTGATGTTTAACCCCAATTAAAACATACTTCACATTTCTCATTCATCTGTTTCATTCATTTACACAAGTAATATTATAATACTATTCAGTCATTATATCTCTCTTTTTTAATAATTTAAGTAAAATTTAAACTTAATACGACTAAGGTCGTAGACAGTCTTATATCCTAGTCTATGCCTCATGTTTATCCTCTATCTCATATGTAAATAGCAGGTGAAAGAAAGGTAAACACCGAATCAATTCAGTTTTTAGCACTCAAAAAAACAAACATACAAATATTGTATGTTTGTTTAATCAATACTATATTATATAAAATACATATAAAAAAACTATTAATGATAAAATTCTATATCGTGCTAATGCCCTTTGACTTGATTGCGTGCTGTTTTGCTATGAAAGACATCTTCAATATTTAAGACACACGTTTGAATCATTTGATCTCGCGTTAAAATAGAAGCACTACCGATATGAGGTGTGACAATCACATTTGGATATTTTAATAATGGGTGGTCTGTACGTATAGGTTCATCGCGTACGACATCTAAACCAGCACCTGCAATCTCTTTATTTTCAATGGCTTCTATAAGGTCTTCTTCTACCACTAAGTCCCCACGTCCGATATTAATAAAAATTGCATCATTTCTCATATTTTTGAATACGTCACGATTAAAGGTGTTTTGTGTCTCAGGCGTTGAAGGGGCGGTGGAAATGATAAAATCACTCTCTTTAATCAATGTTTCAAATGAGGTATAAAATGCACCCAATTCGCTTTCTGCTTTAAGGTTTTTTGATCGATTATGATATAAAATATCCGCATTAAATCCTTTCAGTCTGCGTGCAAAGGCCCTACCTATTTCACCCATTCCAAATATTCCTACTTTTGAACGGTAGATATCTTTACCTGCTAATAAGTATGGTCCCCAACTCTCCCATTTGCCATCTTGCACATATTTTTCCGCTTCTACAATTCGGCGCGATGTCGCAAGCATTAAAGCAAAACCTAACTCTGCCGTTGTTTCTGTGAGGACGTGAGGTGTGTTTGTCACCACAACACCATGACGTTCCGCTGCTGCCAAATCGATATTATCGTAACCTACCGCCATGTTGGCTACAACTTTTAAATGAGGTGCTGCTTGGAAAAGTTTTTCATCAATCTGTTCACTTAATGTGACAAGTAACGCTGTTTTATCTTTGGCTGACTGTATAAATTGGTCTCTTGGCATAGGTGTGAGGTGATGGTCCCACATCTCAACTTCTGATTGTCGTTCTAAGCGCGTCTTAAATTTCTCTGGAATTTGTCGCGTCACAAGTATTTTATTCATGTGTATCACTCGCCTTTTCAAGTTTCTGTTTTAATACTGCTAAATCTCGAACACTATAAGTTGGAGGTGTCGGTTTCGATAAGGCCTCTGATTCAGACGTAACGCCTGTTTGAACATGTATCGTGTCAATGCCGATATTAATTCCGGACAATATATCCGTATCATATAAATCGCCAATCATCGCAACATCTTTCGGGGAGACTTGTAATAAATCAAGCGCTTTATGCATAATTGGCGTCTCGGGTTTTCCGATAAATTTAGGTTCTGTTTTTGAAGAAACCGTCACCACGCTTGTTAATGAACCATTTCCAGGCAAAAAACCTTGCTCTTTAGGAATAGAGGGATCTTTGTTCGTTGAAATAAACGTGGCACCATTTTGAACGGCCAATGTTGCGGTCGTAAGCTTATCATAAGTAATATTTTCATCTAACCCCATCACAACATAATCCACATCTATATCTGATTTAAGTACTAGACCTGCTTCTTTCAAAGCACTTTCTAATCCAGAACCTCCTACCATATATACTGAAGCTTGTGGGTGTTCAGAAGCGATGTAATCCGCTGTAGCCATCGCTGACGTCACGACCTCTTGCGGTTTTGCTTCTATATTCATTTGCGTGAGCTTTTGAACCACATCTTCAGGTGATTTAGTAGAGTTATTCGTCACGTATAAATGAGGAATTTCTTGAACATTCAAATAGTCTATAAATTCACGTGCCCCTGGAATCACATCATTGCCCTTATATAACGTTCCGTCTAAATCAATGAGAAAAGCTTTGTATGTTTTCATTCTGCGTTCTCTCCTTTACCAAAAGCAGTGACAGGTACATTTTCATTTTCTAAAAAATAAACCACTTCCTCTATAAATTGACGATAGTAAGGCAAGGCCTCGTCGAAAAGTGGCTGTACCTCAGCCATATTTAATTCATCATATAAATGTACAAATTGTTTACGTACTTCAATCGTTTTATGTAAATGGAGCTTTGTTTCTTTAGAGATGGCACCTTCTAATTCTAAAATGTCAATCACATCTTTATAGTTACCTGGATCTCTTAAAATAAATGCATCAATAATCATATTGCCTATATCCACAGAAGATTCAATCAACATTTGAGCCACGCGTTCAAATGCATAATGATTGTTTTTAACAGATTCATAGTCTTCTGTGAGTTGTTTTAAATAAGTCAGTTTACGAGATAATTTTTCCTTATTTACAAAATACATTTTCGTCACCTCTATTATCTTAATCATATCACAATTTTGCAGTTCCAATCATTTATCGTTATACTTGCCTTAACATTTTCATTGAAGGAGTTCGAAATATGATAGATATGTATTTATATGATGACGTTGAGCCTTCCCAAGTTCGATTCGTTGGGTTTGTAGGAGAACATAGTCGATACGATTTGGTTTTAATCCAAACAGATCGCCATTACGGAAAAACGCTTGTGCTCAACACACAAACTAATAAATTTGGAATTATAGGAACCGATGATTTAGAAGAAGAAGGCTATATTGCTTATATTTTAGGTGTTAGCGAACAAGAAGGCGATGAAATTACAGCTTACTTGCATGAAGTGATTCAATAGATAAAACAGCGCTAGGATATCAATAATATTATTGATGCACGATTTCATGCTCAAATAATTGTATTAAAAGAGCCATCAAAATTTACCCTTGAATAAATTTTGATGGCTTTCTAATTTTTTAGGGGGTCCCGTTTATTTACTTTCGTCTGTTTTTGTATTTAAATTGCGCTCTAAGTTGATTGCTTCACGTTGCGCGCGTTTTCCAAAAATAATATTTGTACACGCCATCTGAACAATTAAAAAACTAGCGTTTGTAATCCAATATAACGCAATCGCACTCGGGGTTTGCATTGCTGCGAGTATAATGAAAAGTGGCATTAAAATAGCCAGAATAATAGACACACGCTTATGTTGAAAGTTCCCCATATTGACTAAAGGCTGAATGAAATAGAGTAAGCCTGCCAAAAGGGTTAAAACAAGTTCTGGATGTCTTAAGTCATAACCTAAAAACATCATTTCTGTCATTAATATATGATGACTTGGATGTTTAATTGCATATAATAGCCCCAGTAAAATAGGAATTTGTAACAATACAGGTAGACAACCTAACATGGTTTGAGAGGGATGCATACCATACAGTTTATACTTCTCCATTAACTTTTGATGAGCGATTTCTTTTTCCTCAGGTGTTTCGGCTTCTTTGAGTTTTTTTTTGCGTTCATTTATTAAAGGCTCAACGACAGGTTTAATATGTCTAAGACGATGACTCATTTTAGATTGGCGTACCATGAAAGGTAATAAACATAAGCGCACGAGTAAAACGAGTACAATAATCCCAAAACCAAAATGACCGCCTCCCCAACTGCTAAACAGTGTTAACAATCGTTGCATTGGAACGATAAATATCATTTCGAAACTTTTCGAAATCCAATCACTACTTTTCATAGAACATCCTACTAAAAAAATTGCACAACTGAACACAACCATTCCCTTTTTAAGTTGTGTCAACATCATTTAACCCCTCACAATTAATAGTCCACTGTCAGTATAACATGACTCCAAAACTAAAGAGATACAAATGAAATCCTTTCATTTCTATCTCCTAAAATATATTGCGCACTCATAAAGAGGAATAATCAATTTCTCTAAAAAAGCCCCTGAAGTCAATCACTTCAGGGACAGTATGAACACTAATCTTGTATACTCGGCTGGATTTTAACATCCTTCAATTTATCTTCTGCAATAATACGCGCATCTTCTGCTAGGTGTTTTTCTGCTTCATGTTTGCTTAAACGACGCACAATGAAATAGGCACACCCAAAATTACAATACTCTAATAAATAGTCTTGTATCGTGGAAAAACGTTTATTATAGTCTGCTTTTTTGTGTGTATCTTTGTAGAACCCTTTTAAGCGTAACTGTTCATATCCGTAATCTCCAACGACAAAATCATATTTATCTAAAATTTCTGAGTACCTTGCGACAAAATCTTCTTCAATAAATCCATTTTGATAAGATTCTAGAAGTTCAAAATAATGGTTACCTACTTTTATCATGCTTATCACACCTTGGTTTATTGATTCAATTGCGCTTCACCAAGACGATGTTTTTCTTTAGCAGCTTCGTTTACTTGTTCATCAGCATGATATGAACTGCGAACTAAAGGTCCTGCTTGACAATGTTTAAATCCTTTTTCCATTGCCACTTTACGCAATTTACCAAATTCTAATGGTGTGTAGTATTTTTGAACTTTTAAGTGCTTGCGAGAAGGTTGTAAATATTGTCCAATCGTTAAAATATCTACATCATTTGCACGCAAGTCGTCCATCGTTTCGTAAATTTCTTCGATTGTTTCCCCTAAACCTACCATAAGACTTGATTTTGTAGGAACATCCGGTTGTAATTCTTTAGAACGACGTAAAAACTCTAACGTACGATCATAAGTGGCACGTGCACGAACTCTTGGTGTTAATCGACGTACCGTTTCAATATTATGGTTTAAAATATCTGGTTTAGAATCCATTAATGTTTTAAGTGCTTCGTAGTCGCCACCCATATCTGATGGTAAAATCTCAATTGTTGTGAATGGATTACGCTCACGAACTTTTCGAACAGTTTCAGCATATACGTTTGAACCTGCATCTTTTAAGTCATCACGTGCCACAGCAGTTATAACAACATGTTTTAAGTTCATTAATTCAACAGATTCTGCTACGCGTTCTGGTTCTTCAAGGTCAAGTTCATTCGGTAAACCTGTTTTTACCGCACAGAAACGACAAGCACGTGTACACACAGCACCTAAAATCATAAATGTCGCAGTACGACGCGCGCCCCAGCATTCGTGAATATTCGGACATTTAGCTTCCTCACATACAGTATGTAAGTTTTTTTCACGCATCATTTTCTTGAGCCCAGTATAGTTCTCATTCGTGTTCAACTTTATTTTCAACCAATCTGGTTTACGTAATATTTCTTCATTTTTTGTAGCCATAACAGCAGATACCCTCCTGTATTTTTAGGTCTCACTATATTATAGCGAACTTTACACTAAATTAAAATCTACTGGCTTAAAATTCATAAACGCAGTAGCTTTTCTTTGAAAATATCTCTTAAAAATTCTGGCATTAGGTAATCTACCTTCTCATCTTTTAAAAGCGGGAAATAGCGTCCAAATGTATACATATCAACTGTCCCTAAGGTATAAATTTCATCATCAATGATTTCTTTCCCTTGCACAAAATAACGTTGGGAAGAAGCAATATAACCTGCATCATATAAAATATATCCTCCAAAGATATCGCCTCGAAAACCTAAACCTTGTGCATTTTGATACATATATTCATTTTCACTCGCCAATAACAAGACTTCTTTTAATTTTAAACCACTTAATTTTATCCGCACAGTATTAATCGGATGCGGTAACATTTGATGAATATCATATTCTGTGAGACGCGTATTTTCATACCCTCTTACTATCAGTCCCGCATTAATAATTGTACAGTCTGCTTCAGTAAATTCATTTACGCTTTCTGCTAAAAGATAACTTGCTTCAGTAATAAAATTTGTCGCCTTCTGAAATGTCATCGGTCGTGGGACCACCGCTTTACTCAGTAAAGTACGTCCTTCTCTTTCAAAATCTGTGGTCACTTCAGGGAGCGTCTCTAATGGATGCAGTTGTGCCGTATGACGAATGACTTTCCCTTCCTCAATATCTAACGTTACCTCGCCTAAATAATGCCCATATTTCCCAGCTGCTGCCATTAACACACCATTTTCAACTTTACCGTTTTCAAAATAATGATGGGTATGTGCGCCAAATATAACGTCAATTTCTGGTAATTTTTCACATAACATTTCATCAAAGAAAATTCCGACATGACTTAAAATTATAAGCACATCATATTGCTTTTCATGTTCAGCTATTTCATCTTTAATCGCTTCAAAAGGATCTGTCACCACCCAATCTAACGCACGATAAAAGGGTGTAAACGGTGCTGTCGCCGCCACGAAAAGAAAACGAACGCCTTCAATCACCTTAACAGTTGATGAAACAAAATGATGTGGTAATTGCCCATGCTCATCAAAAACGTTGGCACACGTGACTGTAAAATTGGCATCTGCATATAAAGTTTGGAGGGCTTCATGTGAAATGGTCATCCCTTCGTTGTTACCTATCGTTGCGATATCACAATGTGCTTCATTTAATAAGGCGACATTTCTTTTCCCCATCGTTCCTTCCGTTACAGGTAACGATAAATCCACGTGATCACCTATATCTACATAGAGTGAGGGATGACTTAATTGAGGTCGATGTTCAGCCATATATGTCGCTATGCGTTGATACTCATGCAAATGGCTATGTATATCGTTTGTATGATAAATCGTGATTCGCATACCTATCTCTCCTTATCCCATCATAGTTTGAAGAATTAAATACACACCTAACACCAACATCACGATGCGTAAAATTAAAACGATTAAATCGGATTGAATCGTTTTGTTCACTTTCACCCCGATTTGTGCACCGATATAGCTTGAAATGATTAATATAATGCTATACCCCCAAACGACATGATCAAGTAAAATGTGTCCAATAGATCCAGCTATACTTGAAAAGAAAATCATCATCATACTCGTACCGACGGCGACATGCGGTGGAAAGCGAAAAACAAGTAACATTAAAGGTGTCATTAAGGCGCCTCCACCAATCCCAAATAATCCTGACGTTAATCCAATGATAAACGATGCTATGACAGCAATATAAGGCACGACCCCATATTCATAACGCTTACCATGAGAGTCAATGAAGGTTTTCATATATTTCGGCTTTTGGAACGCTTTGATTGGCGGTATTTTGTGACGAATCATAAGCAACATCGCGACAAATATTAAGAAAATACCAAAATATAAATTAAAAGAGTCTATCGTTAAAAAACGACTTAGATATGCGCCAATGAAAGCACCCGGTAATATTCCTACTAAAAAGATCATGCCATTTTTAACGTCGACTTGTTTGACTTTCAAATACCCAATAGTAGAAGAAAGCCCTGTGGCAATTAAAATAATTGAAGAGGTTCCTATTGCAGTTTGAGGAGTAATCCCGTGCAATAGCCCTTGTGTCATACCAAAGTAAATCAAAGTAGGCACAATGATGATACCGCCGCCAATTCCCACTAAAGACCCGATAATAGCTGAAACGAGTCCAATGATAATCAATAACACAATGCTCATCACTTTCTCTCCTTATTAAAAAAGTTTAAGTTGTTGGGGTGCAAGACCTTCATAATCAATATCAAGGTATTTTTGAAACATTTTTGCATTTTGCGCGGCATGGCCACCAGAATTATTGTTAAAGACAACGTAAACATTCTTCGCTTTTTGATCTAAAATACGTACTTTTTCGGCTAAATCTTGTAATTCTGAGGCATTATAATCATATAAATAACGTACATCCCGCCATTCTTGGTCACTCATATCTTTTTTTGTCCATCCATGTACATTGCGTCCGTGAAAACGCACAAAGGCGAGTTCATGCGTTACGCGATTCACGAATGGAATACTGCCATCTCCAACTTGCGGCTCATCACATACAGAGTGAATCAATCCTTGTTGCGTTAAAAATTCAAGCGTGTGTTCTTTCATCGGTCCTTCAAACCACGATTGATGCCTAAATTCAATACAAGTCGGAACATCTTTGAGCTGTGATTTTACAAACCGTATGTAATTTATATTCTTAGTATTGCAATCAAACCAAGGTGGAAATTGCACGAGTACCATCGCAAGTTTGTTTGCTTTAATCAAAGGATTAATCATTTGTTTGAAATCTTCGAATAAAGATTTGATGGATGACGCAAAGTCTTTATAATCTGCGTGTAAAGTCAGTGCTTGATGGATTTTCACAACAAACTTAAAACGTTCTGGTGTCTCTTTAATCCATTTTAAAATATTTCGTTCAGGCTGGATGGCATAGTAGGAAGCATCTAACTCGACGATTGGAAAATGACTTGCATAAGTTTTTAATTTATCTGTTTGTCGAGCGACGTCTTCATACAATGAATCATGGTCTCCCCAACCTGTGAGTCCTATCTCTATCATGTTCATCACCGCTTTCATTTTATCATATTCGCTTCATATTCGACGACTTGAAGGTTGTATCTTCCGTTTTTCAAGTGCGGCTTAGGGTAAAGGGTTAAAAAAGACATTTAGGAGCGATGATTCATGGAACAATTTTTTTATGGAGACAATGCAGCACAGCATTATGATGTATATTTAAGCGATACAATGACTAACCCCACTTGGATTGTTTTAGTACATGGGGGGTATTGGCGTGAAAAATTTGATAAACATATGATGGACCCCATGATAGATGCCCTGTCTGAAGAAGGCTACGGTATAATCAATATAGAATATCGGAGAGGTCCAGAACATCCATGGCCGACACCTTCTGAAGATATCCATGCTGCGCTAAAACATTTTAAATCTTCAAAGTTTGCTCCTGATAAATGCATCGGATTAGGTCATTCTGTTGGGGGTCAACTTGTCTTATTAAATCACAAAGACTTTGATGCCGTTGTTGCTTTAGCGCCTGTGACAGATGTGTTATATACGTTACACCATCAATTAGGTCAAAATGCGGCTACTGAATATTTTGATACACGTGACACAAATATTTTAAAAACGGCTTCTCCAATCACTCAGTTACCTATTGAGACAGAAACATTAATCATACATGGATATAACGATACTTCTGTCCACATTGATACGTCACTTTCCTTAGTACATGAAAACTATCATAAAGGTGAATATATCACATTTTATGCGTTACCTTTTTTAGACCATTTGGAATGTATCAATCCAAGAGGAACACATTTTCCGCTATTATGTGCTTGGCTTAAGCAATTTTCATTATCATAATCATTTTATTGTATCTTGATGATTTATAATTACTTCGACGATTCTTTAATACATTCAAACCTAGAGGGACGTCACAGCGATTTATCGTTCCTTAAGCATTGAAACGTGATAATGTGAGTGACGTTTCCTCTTCCAAATGGGAAAGCAACGCTTTAGTTGTACAGATTCTTGATAATCTAAGACCTTGGCCACTCCACAGATGCGTCCAATCTGGAATGCCTTGTTGCGCAGCCATTTTTCGGACTCTTTTCGTCATATCATTTTGATAAGGATAAGGAAGAGGGTCTACCTGTTGTTTGCGCATGTCTATAATCCATTGATTTTTTATGCCTCGTGCCCATTTTCCACTAAACAGACGTGTGAGTGTCGTGTCTGTTTCATTATGTTGCATAAGGGCCTCTTGATGCGTGGCATTGGCACCGGACTCTTTTGTCGTCAAAAATGCTGTCCCCAATTGGACACCTGCAGCCCCAAGCATGAGGGCAGCACTGATACCTCTCCCATCCATTATGCCGCCTGCCCCGATGACAGGAACAGAAACGTAATCTACGACTTGAGGAATTAATGCCATCAATCCTATACCGGGAGCTTCGTCTGCCTCCTGTTTTAAAAATGTTCCTCGATGACCTCCTGCTTCCCAACCTTGTGCTACGATAGCATCTACACCTGCACGTTCATTTTTTATTGCTTCTTCAACTGATGTCGCACATCCAATCACAATAATTCCTTGGTTTTTGAGCTGTTGAATCACATTTTCAGATGGAATCCCAAACGTAAAACTACATACAGGGACTTTGAGGTCTATCACGGTTTGGATTAATTCTTGAAATTGTTTATCACTATGGAGTTCAGGAGCGTCATGTTGAAGTTGAAATTTATCTAAATAGGGTTCTAAATAATGGTGCATCGTTTCTACTTCATGTTGAGTATAGTCACTATGCTCAGGCACAAACAGATTGACTGCAAATGGTTGATCGGTCAGCGCTCGGACTGCTTCAATTTCGAATTTGAGTTTCTCTGGTGTATCATATCCTCCACCAATCGTGCCCAGTCCACCATATTCACTTACTGCTGCCACAAGTTCAGCAGAGGTCGACCCAGCCATACCGGCTTGAATAATCGGCAACCGTATTTGACATAATTGACTAATCGTCGTTTTTTTCCACATCCCTTTTTCCTCCATTCTTTTGTCATTACCATTTATATTAACCTTTCTTTTATTTTTTACTCTTCAATAAAAAAAACACAGTATCGACATCCCCCATTTTAGCTTGAGATCAATACTGTGTTTATTCGGTTCTCTGTCAAATCGGACTGGTCACATTAAATTAAGGAGTAAATTCCTTTTTAGTTGTGAGAGTATAAATTATTGAACGTTGTTGGTTATTTTAATACTACTTAAATCAGTATAACTAAGTCGTAAAATAGATTTTATAACGCTTATGAATATATATAGCGTATTTGATTAGTTCCTAAGCCGAGACTTCTGAGGCATCTAGCCGAAACCGAAATTCCATTTTAAGATTGAGTTTATCTCAATCTTAAACTATGGATCACCTATTCACATATGTTCATAGGTGTACTGAATACGTAACTCATTTCATTCGTAACGTTTTCATGCAGAGGTGAGGCGCCTAGAAAAGCGAGGCTTTTTGGAATAATCAAATACATGAAATTACTTATACATCAGTCCGATTTATTATAAAACCGTTTATTCGATTTAGTATGAGAATTAGCGGACTTTCTCGACCATTTCACTTTCTACTTTGTCCATTTCATCCTCAATTTCCATACCCAGCATTTCTTCAATTAAGTCTTCATGTGTCACGATGGCATCAGTCCCACCGTACTCATCAATCACAATCGCGAGATGTTTGCGTGTAACTGTCATTTTACGCAAAACCCATTCAGCACGGTTATGTTCATATACAAAGAGAGGTTCCGAACAAAAATCACGCAACGTTTTTTCAGGTTGGCGACTCCATGCAAGTAAATATTTAGAATGAAAAACACCAACCACATTATCTATGTCCCCTTCATAGACAGGATAACGCGTATATGGATGTTGCATGACGACATCATAAACTTCATCGTAAACGTCCTCCACATTTAAAGAGGTCACATTGACACGTGGTGTATTATTAACGTCGGTAATTTTGAGACGGTCAAAGTCCATAACCCCTTGAATACGGTTGCGTTCCATTTCATTAAATGCACCTTCGCTCCCGGCAATAGAAACCATTGCACGAACTTCTTCTTTTGACATCCCTTCATCGTCTCTTCCACGAGTAATCAGGTGATTAATCGCATCAGTTATCGCATTCAAAATGACCGTTAACGGTTTAAAAATAATAACAAAAAAGCGAATTACTGGAAAAACAAGACGCGCTATAGGATCTGGTGAAGTCGCCGCAATAGATTTAGGGATTACTTCGGCAAATAAAATAATAACCACTGTTAACACAGCTGATGCTATTCCAACGCTTATCCCCATATCAACAGCTAAAATTGTGACCAGTGTCGGTAACAAAATGTTTGCAATGTTGTTTCCGATAAGAATGGTTGTGATGAATTCACTAGGTTTTTCAAGCAACTTTAATAATTTAGCAGATTTACGATTTGAATCTGCCTCTGCTTGTAATTTCACCTTATTCGCAGCAGTCAATGCCGTTTCACTGCCCGAAAAGAAGAAAGATACACATATTAATAGAATGATCGCAATGATCATTAAGCAGTTCCCCTTCCGATACGTCTTTTTAAAATTAAGTTGTATGCTCATCATTTTGTAGGAAAAAGATTGAAAAATCAAGTCAAATTCCTCTTTTGTTTGATAACTTTACCCTTGAATATAAACAACTTAAGAAGCCAAACTTCAAAATATGAACATAAAAAAGAAGGAGTGAGCCATGAAATCCAGTCGATTTCTGCTCCACTCCTCATTAATCGCAATATTAACCGATTGAACCTTCCATTTCAAATTTGATGAGACGGTTCATTTCAACAGCGTATTCCATTGGTAATTCTTTTGTAAATGGCTCAATGAAGCCCATAACGATCATTTCAGTTGCTTCTTCTTCTGAAATACCACGAGACATTAAGTAGAAAAGTTGTTCTTCTGACACTTTAGATACTTTCGCTTCGTGTTCAAGAGAAATATTATCATTGAAAATTTCGTTATATGGAATTGTATCTGATGTGGATTCATTGTCTAAAATCAATGTGTCACATTCGATGTTAGAACGTGCACCTTTTGCTTTACGGCCAAAGTGGACGATACCGCGGTATACCACTTTACCTCCGTCTTTAGAAATTGACTTAGAGACAATTGTTGAAGACGTATTTGGTGCTTTATGAATCATTTTAGCGCCCGCATCTTGAACTTGGCCTTTACCGGCAAAAGCGATGGATAAAGTGCTTCCTTTAGCACCTTCCCCAACAAGTACACAAGAAGGGTATTTCATTGTAAGCTTAGATCCTAAGTTACCATCGACCCATTCCATATTACCATTTTCATGAACGAGGGTACGTTTTGTAACGAGATTGTACACGTTATTTGCCCAGTTTTGAATTGTTGTATAACGTACATGCGCATCTTTATGCACAATGATTTCTACAACGGCAGAGTGTAAAGAATTCGTTGTATAAACAGGTGCTGTACAACCTTCAACGTAGTTTACAGAAGCCCCTTCATCCGCAATGATTAATGTACGTTCGAACTGTCCCATATTTTCTGAGTTAATACGGAAATAAGCTTGTAATGGGGTATCAAGTTTTACATTTTTTGGAATGTAAATAAATGATCCTCCTGACCATACTGCGGAATTTAAAGCGGCGAACTTGTTGTCTGCAGCTGGGATAACGGAAGCAAAATATTGTTTGAATAAATCTTCGTTTTCTTTTAATGCTGTATCCGTATCTTTAAAGACAATTCCTTTTTCTTCAAGTTCTTTTTCCATATTATGGTAAACCACTTCTGATTCGTATTGCGCAGAAACTCCCGCTAAATACTTTTGCTCTGCTTCTGGGATACCTAATTTATCAAATGTACGTTTAATTTCTTCTGGTACTTCATCCCAAGAACGTTCTGAACGTTCAGAAGGTTTAACATAGTACGTAATATCATCAAAATCTAATTCAGATAAATCTCCGCCCCATTGTGGCATTGGCATTTTATAGAATAATTTCAATGCTTTTAGACGGAAATCTAACATCCATTCAGGTTCGTCTTTCATATTTGAAATTTCACGAACAATATTTTCAGTGAGTCCACGTTCTGAACGGAAAATCGATACGTCTTCATCATGGAACCCATATTTATAATCGCCTACATCAGGTGCTTTTTTAGCCATCAACGATCACTCCTATCAACTCTTATTTTCGTATCTTTGTGCGATACGCTCTATTATCACTACATTCAATGTGCTTATTCTTCTGTTTTGCCTTCTTTTTCTACAGTACCCTTTTCAAGTGCTTTCCATGCTAATGTGGCACATTTGATACGGGCAGGAAATTGAGAAACACCTTGTAACGCTTCGATATCACCCATGTCCTCAGTGATTACATAATCTTCACCGAGCATCATTTTAGTGAATTCTTGACTCATTTCCATCGCTTCTTTAAGACTATGCCCTTTAATCGCTTCAGTCATCATCGATGCACTTGACATAGAGATAGAACAACCTTCACCTTCAAATTTTGCATCTTTAATAATACCGTCGACGATATCAAAAGTAAGGCGAATTCTGTCGCCACATGTCGGGTTATTCATATCAACAGTCATCGTACCATCTTCGATAACACCTTTATTACGTGGGTTTTTATAATGATCCATAATCACTGAACGATACAATTGGTCGAGATTATTAAAATTCATATGTGAAAAACTCCTTCGTTTGTTTCAACCCTTCAACCAGTTGATCTACATCTTCTTTTGTATTGTAAATGTAGAAACTTGCACGCGCTGTGGACGATACATTCAACCATTTCATTAAAGGTTGCGCACAGTGATGACCTGCGCGAACGGCAACGCCTTCAGTATCAAGTGCTGTCGCCACATCATGTGGATGTACATCTTTTAAGTTGAAGGTGATGATACCTGCCCGCTTATCTTTGTCTGGGCCATAAATATCAATACCTTCAATTTCAGACATTTTTTCATAAGCATATGCTGTAATCTCAGCTTCATGCGCATGAATCGCATCAAAACCGATATTCTCTAAATATTCAATCGCCGCTTTTAAGCCAATAGCTTGGGCAATCAATGGTGTCCCTGCTTCAAATTTTGTGGGTAAGTCTGTCCATGTACTTTCATAAAGACCTACAAAATCAATCATATCTCCACCAAATTCAATAGGCTCCATTTGATTGAGCAACTCACGTTTACCATATAGGGCGCCTATACCCGTAGGTCCAAGCATTTTATGGCCACTAAAGCTATAAAAATCTACATCTAAATCTTGAACATCCACTTTCATATGTGGAACAGATTGCGCCCCATCAACTGAAATAATTGCGCCATGTTCATGTGCGATTTGAGCAATAGATTTCACATCATTGATTGTCCCTAAAACATTCGAAACATGTGCGACGGCAACGATTTTTGTTTTATCTGTAATCGTTTCTTTTACAGCTTCAAGCGTCAATTCCCCTGAGTCTGTCATTGGAATGAATTTTAATGTTGCATTTTTTCTTTTTGCTAACTGTTGCCAAGGTACGATATTCGCGTGATGTTCCATTTGAGTGACCACAATTTCATCACCCGCTTCAACGTTCGCATCACCATAGCTATGTGCAACTAAGTTAATGGAAGCTGTAGTTCCACGTGTAAAGATAATTTCTTCAAAGTAAGGTGCATGAATAAAACGACGCACAGTTTCACGCGCACCTTCATAACCATCCGTAGCAAGTGATCCTAGCGTATGCACACCGCGATGCACATTAGAATTGTAGCGCTTATAATAATCCTCGAGTGCATCAATCACTTGTTGCGGCTTTTGACTCGTCGCTGTTGAATCTAAATATGCAAGACGCTTCCCATTAACTGTTTCTTTTAAAATGGGAAAGTCTTTTATGATTGCTTCAACATCAAATTGTGTTTCGGTCATTTGTACCACAGACCTTTCTCCAAAAAGTTACGTTCTCTAATTAAAATCTATGCTTCCTCTTCTAAATGATGAAAGATATGCCCCATTTGTCATGAGGATTTCCGATGAAAATCGCTTATTTACCCACTTTAAGTTCAATCACTTCACGTAATTGACGTTGTACATCTTCAATAGGGAGTTCACGAACGACAGGATCTAAAAAGCCATGAATAACTAGACGTTCCGCTTCGTGTTGTGAAATACCACGACTCATAAGATAGTAAAGTTGCTCTGGGTCAACTCGGCCTACTGATGCCGCATGACCTGCTTCTACGTCATCTTCATCGATTAATAAGATAGGGTTCGCGTCCCCACGTGCATGTTCTGATAACATTAACACACGAGATTCTTGGTTAGCCGCAGAACCTGAACCGCCATGTTTAATATGACCGATACCATTGAAAATAGAAGAGGCATTTTCTTTCATAACACCATGTTTTAAAATATGTCCATCTGTTTCTTTACCATATTGAACAATGCGAGACGTTAAATTAATCGTTTGATCACCGCGTCCAACTACGACAGATTTCAAATCAGACGTTGAACGATCTCCAATTAAGTTCGTCGTATTATCAATAATTTGATTACCTTCATTCATTAAGCCAAGCGACCAATTGATTGTCGCATCTTGAGCTGTAACACCACGACGGATAATATGACCTGTAAATCCTTGATCTAAAAAGTCTACTGATCCGTAAGTAATTTTAGAATTGGCACCCGCAATAACTTCGGAAATAATGTTTAACTGGCAACCTTCCGCTGATGTAGTTGATAAATAGTTTTCCACATAAGTGACTTCAGCACTTTCCTCAGTCACTAATATAACGTGGTTGAAAAAGCTTGCCTTTTCATCATCATGTAATACAACATATTGAATTGGGTGGTCAACAACCACATTACGTGGCACATAGACGAAAACTCCACCATTCATTAAAGCAGTATTTAACGCCGTTAATCGATGTTCATCTACTGTTACTGCGTCTTTCATATAATATTTTTCAACAAGATTGCTATGATTTTGAAGTGCTTCACTAATATGTTCAATAATAACGCCATCTTGCTGTGCTTTTTCGTTCACTTTAGAAAAAGCTAAAGTATTATTATGTTGAATAATTAAGTTTTCACTCGCTTCTACATTAATAATACGGTCAATTTCTTTTGGTAGATCATGTAAGCTTTCAAAAACAGAACCTGTCGTTTCATGCTGTTTGAACGAATCAAAGTCCCATTTATCAATTTTTGTTTTATCTGGTTTTGGCATTTCTAAAGATTCTGCTTGTTTTAACGCGTCTTTTCTTAGTTCTGTCATCCAAGAAGGTTCACGATGCGCTTTGGAATAATCAACAAGTTGAGCTTCAGAAATATTTAATGTTTCAGTCGTCATACTTATTTCCTCCTATGATGATTATTGGTTCGCAGTTACTGAATCGTATTCTTCTTTAACCCACTCGTAACCTTCTTCTTCTAAACGTTTCGCTAATTCTGCTCCGCCAGATTTTACAACAATACCGTTGTACATTACGTGAACATGATCCGGCGTAATATAATTTAATAAACGTTGATAGTGCGTAATGATTAATGAACCAAAATCTTCTCCGCGCATTTCATTAATTCCTTTAGAAACAACTTTTAAGGCATCAATATCTAAACCTGAGTCAATTTCATCTAAAATCGCAAATTTAGGTTGAAGCATCATCAATTGTAAGATTTCGTTACGTTTTTTCTCACCGCCAGAAAACCCTTCGTTTAAATAACGTTGAGCCATATCTTTGTCCATATCTAAGAAATCCATTTGTTTATCTAATTTTTTGATGAATTGCATCAAATTAATCTCTTGACCTTCTTCGCGTTGAGAATTGATAGCTGAACGCATAAAGTCCGCATTTGTCACACCTGTAATCTCAGATGGATATTGCATTGCTAAAAACAGACCTGCTTTAGCGCGTTCATCAACTTCCATTTCTAAAATGTTTTCACCATCTAATAACACTTCACCTTGTGTTACCTCATATGAAGGATGGCCCATAATTGCTGATGAAAGTGTAGATTTACCCGTACCGTTAGGTCCCATAATGGCATGGATTTCACCTGTATTAATTGTTAAGTTAACACCTTTTAAAATCTCTTTATCGTCAATAGACACATGTAAGTCTTTAATTTCTAATGTTGATGGCATTACTATTCCCTCCAAAAATGTTAGATTCCATATACCAGTTTATAATAATTTTAATGTAACGTCAAAAGTATTTCATATGTTTCTAAATGCTAATTATAACGAAAATGACGGGAATTATAAAACATTACGGGTTGAAAAATGATGTTCAATTTTAAATCGATTTTACATAGATTTTAGAAAAGTTATTGATAATATAATACGGGATGTTCTCAATCACTATGGATATTTGATTGCTTAAAGTGCTCCGTTATTGTAATATGACATTTCAGTACCTTTAATTTAATTAGAAAGGAACATAGCTCTATGTCGCAATTTAAGTTTTCTAACATCCCTCGAGGCTTTGCCATGGGTGTAAGTGATTTAATTCCAGGTGTAAGCGGGGGCACCATCGCCTTATTATTAGGAATTTACGATGAATTTATTTCTTCAGTCAGCGGTGTGTTTTCAAAAAACTTTAAACGCAGTATTTTATTTTTATTGCCCATTGTCATCGGTATGGGATTAGCGATTGGTATATTGAGTAGCCTTATCAACTATTTGCTAGCACATCATCAAGTACCAACGATGTTTTTCTTTACAGGATTAATTATTGGGGTCATCCCTTTCTTATTGAGAATCTCACATTATAAACGTACATTTAAAGCCATCCATTGGATTATTGTTTTCATTTTTATTTTATTACTACTTGCGATGGCGATGTTAAAAGGGGATACTTCTCACGCTGCACCGTCTAATATTGACCTTTCAGCCCCAATGCTCATCAAATATTTTGTGGCAGGTATACTCGCTTCTAGCGCAATGTTACTTCCAGGTATTTCAGGTTCTTTCATTTTATTATTGCTAGGTGTTTACAGTACCGTCACATACGCGATTTCAGAAGTGGTAAGATTTCATTTTCAAGCACTGCCTGTGATTTTGTTAGTTGGCGCGGGTATAGCCGTCGGATTTATCGTCGCGAGTAAAATCATCCAGTATTTGCTCACGAATTACACCTATTTAACATACGCAGCCATTCTTGGACTTGTTATCGGATCTTTATTCTCTGTTTTTCCAGGATTACCTCAATCAGGGATAACTTGGGTCGTTTCCCTTATCACGTTAATTTTAGGCTTTGCTATCAGTTATGTACTCGGACATTATACTGATGAACAATAAGCGTAATAAAACCTCTTTAAATAACGGATGATTTATTAAGAAGTTTTAGCGCTCACTTATCGCCTTATTCTTAGAGATTTAAATCGTATTAAAATAGCCCTCAACATTTATCTGACGGTAAATGTTGAGGGCTATTGAATTATAGGCGGACGCTATCTCTATATCGTGCGCATTGAACTCATTAAAAAATAACGGTCAGTGATGTGCTCACTAACCGTTAAAAGTATAGCATCAATAAATTTTGATAATGTTTTAATTTAAGGTACTCACTATGATGAGTCTCACTCCAAAATATTATTCAGCTGGAGTAACAGCACCATCGTATTTGTCATTGATGAATTTTTTAATATCATCTGAACGTAATACTTTCATTAACGCTTTGATTTTTTCATCGTTTTTATGACCTTCTTGTACAGCAATTAAGTTTGCATATGGGTTATTATCAGCTTTTTCAACAGCAATTGAATCTTTTTGTGGATTTAATTTTTGTTCAATCGCAAAGTTAGAGTTGATAATCACTGCGTCCCCTTCATTGTTTTGATATGTTTTTGGAAGAAATTCTGCGGCTTGCTTATTATTGAATTTTAAATCTTTTTTGTTTTCTTCAATGTCTTTAAAAGTAGCGTCTTGGATTTTAACGCCTTTTTTAATTTTAATTAAACCTTCATCTACGAAAAACTTCAAGAAACGACCTTGTTCTGCTGGGTTATTAGAAACGAAAATTTCTGCCCCTTTTGGTAAGTCTTTTAAACTTTTATGTTTTTGAGAATAAACAGCCATTGGTTCTAAGTGGACATTACCAGCTGATTCAACTTTATAGCCTTTTTCTTTTTTCTCAGTATCTAAATATGGAGTATGTTGGAAAAAGTTAGCATCCAATTCTCCAGCATCTAATAATTTATTAGGTGTTGTGTAATCGTTAATTGTTTTAATTTCTAAATCATAACCTTCTTTTTTCAATAAAGGTTTCGCTTCTTCTAAAATTTCAGCATGAGGTGCTGGAGATGCCCCTACGACAATCTTTTTGTCGTCTTTATTGTCACTACTTTTTGAGTCGTTGTTACCACATGCAGCTAATACAACAGTAAGCACTAAAACTAAAGCAATTGATATAAATCTTTTCATTTGACCATTCTCCTTAAAATAAATTTATCGTTTATCTATTTTATTCGTTGCCCAATCTCCCAATAATTGAATAACGAAGACGATAACTAAAATTAAAATTGTGGAAATCAAAATGACATCATTTTGATTTCGTGTAAAACCTGTTAAATAAGCTAAATTTCCTAATCCGCCTGCTCCAATGACCCCAGCAATGGCTGTAGATCCTACTAAAGCAATCGCTGTAACGGTAATACCTGAAATTAAGGCAGGTAACGATTCAGGAATTAAAACCTTTCTAATGACTGTCCAAGTTGTTGCGCCCATAGACCATGCAGCTTCGATGACCCCTTTATCTATTTCTTTTAAGGCAATCTCAACAAGTCTTCCATAAAATGGCGATGCGCCAATAATTAAGGCAGGTAACGCCCCCGTCGGACCACTGATTGTTCCTAGAATTAAACTTGTAAACGGAATAAGCAATAAGATTAAAATGATAAAAGGAATTGCTCTAAATAAGTTTACAAAGAAAGACACAATACTATAAAAAACACGTCCAACTTTAGATTTACTTTTAGAAGTGAGAAATAAAATCACTCCAATAATCAAACCAAATATAAATGAAAATAATGTAGAAATGACTGTCATATAGAGCGTTTCATATGTAGCTTCCCAAACCTCAGGCCAACTCACATTGGGCATCGTTATCATTTCTTGTAATATTTCGCTGAAACTTTTACCCATGACTGATCACCTCAACTTCAATATGTTTCTCATTCAAGTCTGTTTCTAATCGATGAAATGCCTCGTTTGAAAGATGAGGAATATGAATTACAATAAAACCAATCGTTCCAGACTTAGAATGTTTGATGTTCGCTTCTAATATATTGACGTCAATTTGATGTTCTTTTGCGAGGTAAGAAATAATAGGTTGCGTCGTCGTTTTACCTGAAAAGTTAAGTCTGACTAATCTGTCAAAAGGTTCGAGTTCAACGAGTCCAGAAATATCTTCGTATTCAGCTTCAGGTTTCAAATCTTCTTGCACAAACCGCTTAGTTACCGAATGTTTTGGATTTTCAAAAACTTCTGAAACTTTACCTTGTTCGATGACACGCCCATTTTCCATGACTGCCACTTCATCACATATACGTCGAATCACATGCATTTCATGGGTGATAATCACGATTGTTAACTTTTGTTCTTTTTTTAGTTGTAATAATAAATCTAGAATTTCATCTGTCGTTTGAGGGTCAAGGGCACTTGTCGCCTCATCACATAACAATACCTCTGGATCATTAGCTAACGCTCGTGCGATACCTACCCGTTGTTTTTGTCCTCCAGATAGTTCAGAAGGATAGGCTTTTTCGCGGCCTTTTAAACCGACACGTTCAATTAATTCAATCGCCTTTTGTTTTGCCTCTTTTTTAGGTACGCCCGCTATTTCTAGTGGAAATAAAATATTATCTAATACCGTACGTGACCACAATAAATTAAAATGCTGGAAAATCATACTTACTTTTTGTCTTTTATGTCTTAAAGCTTGTTTGCTTAATTGGCCGATATTTTCACCACCAATAATGACATCACCTGATGTTGGTGTTTCTAGATAATTAAACAAACGGACTAAAGTACTCTTACCTGCACCAGAAAAACCAATAATGCCAAAAATAGTTCCAGCACTAATATTTAAATCGACATGGTCAACAGCCGTTACTGATTTAGATTTGCTCTTATACTGTTTGACGATGTTTTTAAGCTCAATCATAGTGTTCCCCCTTATGTGTTGCCATTCCAACGATCAGAAAAAAAAGCTTTCTCTTACAAAATAAGAGAAAGCAAAGATACCGATGCATTTCTCTCATCTTCAAAAGTATAAATACTTTATGTGAATTGGCACCATTTCTAAATATAGACGGTTGCCGGGCTTCATAGGGCACATCCCTCCACCACTCCGGATAAGAGTTTTCTGAATATTGAATTGTTTAAATCTTACCATTATCCTCAATTTTCGTCAATGGCTTTTTTTATTCTTTCCAATAAAAATGTGACCGATTGAAAAGCATAAATTCGTTCCAATTCTTGTTCACCTTTCATAATTAACAATATGGGCACAGATTGGATCTCAAATTCTTTGCTAAATTCAGGATAAAAGTTCAAATCTCGCTTTTCCAAAGGGAGATGTGTTACTTCGTTTGCAATATCTAACATGCGTTCTGATATCTTACACGTTCCGCACATAGGCGTATATCCGAAAATTAAATGAATCGGATGTTCTTGTTTATCTTTTTTAGATATATTGTTCGATTGCTCTGAAACATTCATGATAAGAATACTTTCCTTTTACATAGAAATCTTTTTTTACGTCAAAACCGTGACGTCCGAGTACATTTGAGAGGTAATCTCGTGGGCATCGTGCCACTTCACTATAAGTTGAATCAATGAAAATATCATTGCTCTCACTTAAATATTTGTGAAACCATTTACGGATTTTTCTTCCTTCTGTGTCGGCATCTGTGAGGATATAGACTTGTTTTCCATATAAGGATTCAATCATATTATCTAACTTTTCAATCCCCATCGTCCCATGTGTACAAATTATTTCGACAGGTTCTAATAACACCTCTTTAACTCTTTTTTTATCAGATTTACCTTCCACAATAATGACTTTGCTAATCATCGCCATGGTTTTCACCTTCTAAAAAGATATTATTCAGTACAAAAAAACTCCAAGATAGTCCAAAGATTATCTAGGAGTTTCGTATCTATTATTCGCCGATCATTTCTTGATAGCCGTTTGCATCCATTAAAGCGTCAATTTCACTTTCATCACTTAACTCAACTTTAACCATCCATGCTTTTTCGTATGGTGATTCATTAACTGCTTCTGGTTCATCTTCAAGATCTTCGTTAATTTCAGTAATTTTACCAGACACAGGTGAGTATAATTCTGAAACTGTTTTAACAGACTCAACGCTACCGAAAGTTTCACCTTCTGAAACTTCGTCATCTACTTCTGGAAGTTCAACGAATACGATATCCCCTAACTCATTTTGAGCGAAGTCAGTAATACCGATTGTTGCAATATTTCCTTCAACTTTTACCCATTCATGTTCTTTTGAATATTTTAATTCACTTGGCACTGCCACTTGAATCCCCTCCTATAATTGTTTACAAGATAATCATGACACATTGCTTATTATCAATCAACTATTTTTATCATAACCATGTTTCACGATAAGTTTGTTCATTAAATCCAACTGTGATTTTATCGCCTAATATCGCTAAAGGTCTTTTGACCAACATCCCATCTGAAGCTAAAAGTTCTAATTTTTCTTCGTCAGATAATGTGCTCAATTTATCTTTGAGATTAAGTTCACGGTATTTTGCACCGTGAGTATTGAACAATTTTTTAATTTCGATTCCTGTGCGATCCACGATATCTCTAAATTCTTCTTTTGTAGGCGTTAATTGAACAATGTCAATCGGTTCAAAACTCACACCATGCTCCGTTAAAAATTTAGAGGCTTTTTTACATGTAGTACAGTTCTGATACTGATAAAACTTAATCATTTCATTACCTCCTTGCTTGACTTACATCAAATATAACAAAATTTGTTAAATTAGACTAATTTTTATACTAGTATTATTTTTTTGTTATTTTGACAGACGGAAAGTATGACGCATTTTATGAAATCCGCTATAATGAACTCTATAAATAAGAGTAACGGAGGAACTACACATGCAAAAAATTCAAGACATGGAAACATTCAAAAAGATTATTAACGGAGATCAAACTGTCATTGTTAAATTCGAAGCGGGTTGGTGCCCAGATTGTAAGGCGATGGATATGTGGATAGATCCTATTGTTGAAAAATACAATCAATATGATTGGTACGTTGTCAACCGTGATGAAGTCGAAGAAGCCGCTGTAGAAAATGAAGTTATGGGTATCCCAAGTATTCTCATTTTTAAAAACGGCGAAAAATTACATCATTTACATTCAGCAAATGCAAAATCTCCAGAACAAGTAGAATCGTTTTTAGCTGAAAGTTTAGGTTAATAATAAGAGGTGGATATATGTCCACCTGAAAATAGAAAGCCATCAAAATTTACCCTCAGATAAATTTTGATGGCTGTTTTAATCTCTTAAATATATTCTGTATAAACGCCTCTATTTTTACGTCTAGCTTCTTTTCCTGAATTATCTTCAAGATCGGTTAAATAAACAAAACCAATCAATCTTTCGTCTGGAAGTACGCCAAATACGTTTCTCACTTTAGGATTAAAAATATATGTTGGGGTTTTCCAACATGTCCCAATACCTTTCTCATATAATAGCAATAATAAATTTTGTGCATATGCCCCAACCGCTAAGTAATTTTCATTTTCTTCACGTTGTCTTGCATCGCACGTCATAATAATCGCAAGAAAACCTCCTAAATTCGTGACTGCATCATAATGACTCTTTTGTTTTTCAGGTTCCCTTGGAAAGGCATAGCGTGTTACTTCTTTACTCATCTCTCCTAATTTATGTTTAGGAACATACACGACACGCCATGGCTCGCGCATACCATGATTTGGCGCATTTGCCGCTTCAACAACAGCTTCTCTTACCGCGTCTTCATCGATATGCATATCTCTATCAAATTTTTTAATACTTCTCCGATATTTAATTGCGTGTTGAAGTTCCATCCTCATCTTCCCCTTTTTCATTGATAACCATTATCAATTATAAGGGAGGTGGGTGTGATTTTCAAATGGCTGATACAATGCCATCACATTTTTGAGCGTTTTAACATCTAATTGCCCTGGCGCTACACTTTCACTTAGTGACCCATATGTCAAAGCTCCTCCAAAAGTAGCCTGTGCTGTTCTAGAAATCACCCCTAAACTTGACATAGAAATGCCTGTGACCCAATGCGATAAAGCTTCACTCGCTTCAGAGACCGCTTGTAATAGTGTTAACACATCTTGTTTCGACTGAGGCATAACAGCAATTTTCAAATGTGTGCCTCCCCATTGAGACATGTGATAGTATGTTTTCTTTAAAACTTCTATTTTAGGCGTTTCTTGAAAATTATGATACGAAATAATGACCTCTACGCCTTGGGATTGAATGGATTGTACTAATTCTGAACGTGACGTTTCTTGTTCCCATTCCACATCTATATAATCAACATGCTTTATACCAGCAATGGATTGTAATAAATTTTGATAAGCCGCCTCTTCAATAGAATGTGCCCCACCTTGCGACTCCGTTCGAAAAGTGATGAGCACTTCTTTTCGGAATCCTTTTTGTAGCAATTGTTCAATCATTTTTTCTATTGTTTCTATAGTAAGATCTTTAATTGCGTCAATTCTGATTTCTAAAATATCGAAGAAATCTTGTTGATTTATGACATTTTCAACTTCAGATAAAGTTAACGTGACATCATTTGGCATGAGACTTCCTACGATTCGGGTTTTCATAAACTCCACCTACTTTTTTGATTTCAATTACGCTAAATATAGCGTATCTCTTTTAAATTTTAAAGGGATGATTGAGAAATAATGAACTGGGTAAACAATGTAATGTATCATAAAGGAGGAATTGCAATGTCAACAATTTATGAAACAACTGCGACAAATACTGGTGGAAGAAATGGTCATGTAAACACTGATGATCAAACGTTAGATTTAAAAATAACACCTCCAGATAAAGCGGATGGTCAAGCAACTAATCCTGAACAACTCTTTGCTGCAGGTTACGCTTCTTGTTTTAATGGTGCTTTTGACTTAATATTAAAACGCAATGGACATAGAAATGCAGAACCCGTTGTCGACTTAACTGTCAGACTCGTTGATGATCCTGATGTAGAAAGTCCAAAATTAGAAGTCGATATTTTAGGAAAAGTTAAAAATATGACGCAAGAGGAAGCTGAGCAAAACCTCAAAGAAGCACATGAATTTTGTCCTTATTCTAAAGCAACAAGAGGCAATATTGATGTGAATTTAAAAGTAGAAGTCATTTCATAATTGAGATATAAGATTACGGGGCTAGGACATAAGGTTTTAGCTTCTAAGAAAAAACATACTAAGATTGGCAGTGAAGAATTTTAGGTTCTATACTTTTAACGGTTGGTGAGTTGTTCACTAGCCGTTATTTTGGTTTTAAATACATAAATAGCACAAATATCTCTATAATTGAAAGTGGCTAAACAAACAAATTAAGGAGAGATATTCGTGCCTGTATTTAATGATATATCAGAAATGATCGGAATGAAAGTCCCAAACTTAAAAATCACTCAATGCTTAGGTATTAAAAGCTTTAAAAACGTTCAGTCATTATTCTATAAAGGAACTTTAACGTATCAACCTAAAGGTTGTGAGTGTTGTGACATCAAGAATGAGCAACATATAGTTATTAAAAATGGCTTCCGTAGTACTCGAGTTTATATGGGCCTTATTCTTGAAAGACCCACTTTTGTAATCTTGAAAAAGCAACGCTTCTATTGTAAGGCCTGTGGTCAAACCTTTACAGCGACAACGCCATATATTAATCCTCGTTGTACAATTTCTAATGATGTAAAACTCATGGTCAGCCAAAAGCTCTCCAGTGTTGTATCTGAAAAAGATATAGCACATAGTATTTCAATTTCACCTTCAACAGTTCATCGTTATTTGAAAAGACTAGGTGAAACAGTAAAAACACAACCGAGTGATGTATTACCTCAACATATGTCTTTTGATGAATTTAAATCAACCAATGATGTTGACAGCTCTATGAGCTTTATGTACTGCGATAGTCTTACTCATGACATTATTGACATCTTACCTGATCGACGCAAGTTTAAGTTGGAAGAATACTTTTTAAGATTCTCTAGAAAGGAACGTAAAAAAGTTAAAAGCGTCTCTATTGATATGTATCCTCCTTACGTGTCGCTAATTCAATCACTGTTTCCTCAAGCTGAAATTATCTTAGACCGTTTTCATATCGTTCAATCCGTTAATCGTGAAATTAATCGCTGCCGAGTTAAAACCATGAATAATTTTAGGACTCAAGATAAGACCAAGTATAATAAATTAAAACGGCATTGGAAGCTATTGTTAAAGTCACCCATGGATTTAGACAGTGTACATTATCACGCGTTCAGACTTTTTGATACCTGGCATAGTCAATATAGCTTAGTGCAGTTCTTATTAGCATTCGACGAAGTACTCAAGTTAACTTATGAAGTCGGACATCATATTTTGAAGCGCTAAAATCTAATAACATTAAACAACTACAACACGTGTTACATCGTTCGAAGAACTTGGGTATTTCAAAAGGCCTTAAACGTGTCATTAGCACATTAATTAATTATTTACCTTATATTGCAAATACGGTTCAAAATCCTCATTTGACCAACGGTCCAATTGAAGGGATTAACAACAAAATTAAACTTATCAAGCGTGTCGCTTATGGTTATAGAAATTTTAATAACTTTAGAAATAGGATATTAATCATTTCGAGGTTATATGTGAGTGAATATAAAAAACGTACTAAGCAACAAAAACTTGCCACTTAGCACGTTTAATCTTCACCAACCGGCGTTGACAAAGAGCCGTTATCCCAGCCCTCCTCCTACGATTAGTCAAGTATTTTCAACTTATTAATAAACGGATAATAAGAATATATAATATTTTTAGAAGTAAAGATAGTTTATTGCTCTATCTATTTTTACATCGTAATCTTGATACAGTTGATTTAAATCTAGATTATTTTCGTCCTTTTCGTTGAATTCTATTTCAATATCCAATAACTGTTGAGTGTATTTGCTATATTTATCAATAGCATAGTACCCTAATATAAGTAATAATATAAAAGCGACCTTTTTCATAAGATAAAAACCCCCATTTGTTTTTATAGGACTTCAAATTTCTATAGATAACTCTCAATCAAACCAAGGTTTAATTTGTTTTTAACAATTTATAAAACTCTTTCATAGCTGTATCATTGTGCGCATTTGGGTCAAACTTTTGGTATTCCGGTGTTTGTCGATCTATAAATTTCAGTATTCCTTCGGTTACATTTTCTATATCATTATCAACAAGCATGCCATATTCTCCGTTATTTAAGACATACCTGTTCGCAGGTATATTTGAAGCTAAGACATTTAGGTTTAATGTAAGAGCTTCTAATAAAACCATTGATTGTCCTTCGTAATGAGAAGTTAAAACAAACAAATCACAGTTTTTCATTATATTGAATGGATTGCTTTTTTGACCTACTAAAAAGACATTATCTTCTAAATTTAAATTGTTGATTTGCTTAGTGAGAGTAGCTCTTAATGGTCCTTCACCTAAAATGTATAATTTAGCAGAAGGTCGTTGTTCAACAACTTCTTTAAAGCTGTCTATTAATATATCAAACCCTTTTTCAGGAGATAAACGCCCCATAGATACGATTTTATAATCTTCATCTGCAAAAGGTATAGTTTGAATATCGTTGTTTAATGAAGAAACAAGAACTTTATTATTATTATTGATGAAAATGTCATTCGTATCGTTCATTAGGTGATATATTTTATTTAGATTTATTGTATTCATAGCAGAAGTGAACTTATTGATAGTAGCTGGTTTAGAGAAATTTTTGACATTTATTTTTTTTGTTTCCTCTGAAACACTCACAATATGATCAAAGTAGTCGTATAAAGTGATAACGCCTTTTAAATTTAAATAATGAGGCCGGCGTCCTTTTACTTTTCTTTCCATATCACTTTTAATATCACTATGTAGGTATATCAACTTTTTCTTAGACTCAGTACCTAGTAATATGTTTGGCCAAAACATTGAGTATCCACTAAAATCAATAACATGGTCAAATTTTGAAACTCCAAATATTTTATTGAATTCTCTTTTGAATGCCTCTCGAGGATACAGCGACTTTTCAATGAACGTGTATAAACCTCTATTTTTGACAAAGGTATTTTTATAATAATCTACAATATCTGTTAAAAAAGGCCCTTTTCGTAATATAATCCGTACATTTTTGTTTACTTTACTTAAGTTACTTAGGATTTCTTTATTCTTAGTATTATTTAATAGAATAGTTACATCATATTTATCGTAGTTTATATTATCTAATAAGTTAATTGCTGATGTAGTAATCCCATTATTTTTCATACCGCCCGGGTACATAAGTATTGTTTCTTTATTTTTATTTGGTTTCTTAACGTTACGATTATTAAATACTAAATCAACAAAATTGGTGGTTACTTCTCCGTTATCATGTGGTGTATACAGTTTTTTAAATTTATTGTATTTATCTTTATACAAAGCAAATTGGCTATCAATATTGCTTATTTCCTTACATAATTCATCGGCATCGTGTGCTGATGGACCAGGCAATTTTTCAGGCTGTATATAAAAACCTCTTTCAGTTGAATATTCGTCAAAATCAGGAGAATAAAAGATAATCGGATTATCTGTCACTAAGAAATCAAAGAATATGCTTGAGTAATCTGTTACTAAGAGATTTGTAATAGCTAATAGTTCATTTGTATCAAAGTTATCTGGAACTAAGTAAGGTTTTAATCGGTTGTCTTTTACTGCTCTTGCATAATCAAAAGGATGTACTTTCAACAATACTTGGAAATCTGTATTTTTTTCAATCACTTTAACAGTTTCAAATATCATCTCAATATTGTCTAGTGAATTATTTACATCTTTACCACGCCATGTGGGAGCATATAATAATGTTTTTGATTTATTGATTTTTATGCCTTTTTTCTTAAGTGATTTTACAACTTGTTTTTGATTAGCATTAATGGTTAAATCAATTCTTGGATAGCCTATTTCGAGAAACTTTCCGTTATATATGTTTTCTAACTTAAATGCCCTATTAAATACATCAGTTGTATGGGCGTTAGGAGAAATAATATAATCAGAACTTAAAAAGTTTTTAATTACATTCTGTGATCCGACTAAATTATCCTCTACATCTAATCCCATAAATTTTAAGGGCGTTCCATGCCAAGTGTTAATATAGATTTGAGATGGTTTTTTAGAAAAATAGCTTGGAAATGTGGAATTATTTATTAAATATTTTACAGAGCTTAGCGCTTGTAAGTAGTCATCGCTTTCTTTAATGATGACACTAACATTTTTGTACTTTCTTAGTATTTTTTCAAATTCTTTTTTTTGTTCTTGACTACTAGCGACCCAAATATGTTTAAAGTTTTTGTATTCTTTATTTTGAGTTAAGTGTAGAAATATAGCGTATGGACTATCTGATACACTTTTTCCGTCACGTGATTGATACAAAATATGATTAGAAAGAACACCATACTTTTTATACATATGTACGTATTTAGATACTTTCTTTGTATATTTACTTTTTAAGTTAGCTCTAAATGGTGCCAGTACAAACTTAGTTTTTCTTTTGGTTTGATTGCTTATTTTCTTTCTTATGTTCAATATTACTCTCTCCATCTTTAGCTTTTATTATATTCTATATATTCATTTAAACCTCTTAAAATATCGTACTGAGGTTTAAATCCTAATTTATTTAATTTTGAAATGTCTGCATATGAATATTTAACATCCCCTTTTCTAAAATCATAGTACTTTGTATTAATAGTCTTGTTAAAGATTTTCCCAAAAGTATTAAATACTGTGATTAAGTCAGTTGGTATACCAGTCCCAACATTATAAATACCACCATTACATTTAGTATTATTCACCACTATATCTATAGCATGAACAACATCTTTAACATATATAAAGTCTCTTGTTTGTGAACCATCACCGTAAAAATTAAAAATTAAATCATTTTCGTAAGCATTTTTTATGATTGACAGAACACCTGAATACTGTGATTTTGGATCTTGTTTCGGTCCATAAACATTAAAGAATCTTAAAGCTGTAGTAGGTAGGTCGTATAGATTATTGTATACTTTTACATACTGTTCACCACTATACTTTTGGATGGCATAAGGAGACTCTGGCTGTATTCTACTTTCAGAAGACTTGGGTAGAGTTTGTTCATTTCCATATACTGCAGCTGAAGAAGCAAATACAAATTTCTTTAAGTTCTTATTTTGTTTACATGTATTCAAAATATTTAAAACAGCGTCTACATTTACGCTATTAGATTCTATTGGCTTTTTAATAGTTTCGACAACACTTACCATTGCTGCTAAATGAACAATAATATCAAAGTTATGAAGCATTAGTATATCATTTATTTTTTTATAATCTGTAATATCTATATTGAAGAAATGATTATCATCTATAAAGGGAATATTTTTGCGATACCCTGTACTTAAATTATCTACTATATAAACATCATATTGATTTTCAAAAAAATGTTCCGCCACATGTGAACCTATAAATCCAGCTCCACCTGTAATTAAGACTTTCATATTTACACTTCCTTCTAAAATTAAGAAAAGTTTAAGTAACTTAGTTTTAACTATACCATGTAGTAATTTATTAATCTATAGTGTTAAACGCTGGAACTTCAAATACGCTAAATAAAGTCGACATCGTCCGCCCCCATTGTAGAAGTAAATTGACAATAAACAGTAATCCAGCAACCTATTAGCAATTTCATCATCCGTTTAAATGTCCCCAAAAAAATATATGCACGAATACATACATAAAATGAGGTCTCACTTTAAAATTAATCACCGTTAGGGTGATAATTCAATATATTATCTGATTGCTTCTGAATAAATATGTCAGATACTAATTACATTCGACTCTACTTAGCCAAAAATATTTTAATAAGATTAACTTTTGAATTTACTGTTTTAACTAAAACGACCTATACATATCTTCTAAATATTTATCAGGTTCTGGCATCTGTCCAGGCTTTTTACCTTTTTCTCCTATAATAAAATAAGTTTGTAATCCTCATAATTTAGTGTATCTATATCAAATATAATTTCTGAATCTATAATATCAGTATGAATAGAGTTCTCTTCTAATAAAAAATTTATAGTCATAGAGAACGCTATTTCACGATACAATTATTCTATAAAATCAACTTTTCAACAGAATATTAGGTCAAACCTTTTAGAACTTATAAATATACAAACACATTTTGCGATAATTCTTTTAAGCATAAGGCTTATGAAAATGGTACTTTATTAATGATGAAATCATATGTTATAGGGTTATTATGTTTAGGACTAGTAATGATCAACTATTCTTTAAATAGTAGTAGTTAGTAGTCACGGAGAAAATGACAATCCTAATGCAAGCATAACATCAGAAGTTGAAACCAAGAAACTATCGTTCTTTTTTGAGAATAGAGCTCAATATACTATTATGAATTGGTTGCTAAGATTTCAAGAATTAGTGGGAAAGTTTTTAATGATCTGGAGAAAAAAGCCTTAGCAGAAAGTCTGAGAGGGTCAATAAAAGGAATAGATAATTATATTAAAAATCTCCCTGTAGAAACAAAAGGAGATTCCGAAATACAAGATAAATTAACGCAAATATATGATTATTACAATAAGGCCGTTGAAAACTTTAAGTTATACGAATATATTGGGGATATTTCTTATATGAATAAAGGTAACGAAGTAGTGAATAAAGGATATATCCTAGAAGCTGAAGTAAAAAGAGATACGAACTTAATTTAAAGCTAACATAACTTTTAAATTGCAGCTACAAAGTTGGTTTTATGTTGTAACTCTAGAGACAATGACGAATTAAAAAACGCTGCAATAGGACTAGTCGAGAACACTCCAGAACAAAGTGGGATACCGTCAACAGTGTAGACGCTCTAACCTAATATGCATTAAACTAGAAATCCCATAAACCATCCAAGCGTCTATCCTTACAATGACGGACAACGTTCTACTACTCTCCACCCACTACAAAATAGCGGTGAAGAATTCTATCGTCATAAAATTCTTAACCGCTAATCTTAGTATGTTTTATATGTTGCAACAACAATAAATTCTTTTTAAAATTATATCAAGTGTAATTCGTCCGAATATTCAAATATATCATTGCATTCATGTTTATCCTTTTATATGATTGAGATAATAAACCGATTACATATAGGAGGATGCTCATGATTCAAGTTTTAAATGATAGTCATGCAAAAGCATTTTATCAACTTACTTGTGAAGCATTTCAACTTCATCCTATTGCTTTTGTACATGAAATTAATGAACGTTCAGATTATACTGAACAAAACATTGCGCAACTGCTCCACCCTGATCATCATCACATTCAAGTTTTTTTCGGTGCTTTTGAAAATCAGGATCTCGTAGGATTTGTTCAACTCAACTTTTCTCTGTATACTTCTAAAAGTCATAAAGCAACAATTCAAGGTTTATACGTTACTCCAAAAGCGCGAGGAAAAAATTTAGCACATCAGCTCATGGAATATTTAATACAATATGCTAAAAAACATCGTATCGAACAACTCATTTTAGCTGTTGCATCAAATAATATAGCAGCAAAAATCTTTTGTGATCGCTTGGGCTTTGAATTTTTAGCAATAGAAACAAACGCCCGTAAACTCGACAACAAATATATTGATGAGCACTGGCTGATTTATTACATCAAATAGGAGGCGTTATGAAAGAAATAACCCGCATTCAACATTTATGGCGATACGAAAAATATCATGTGATGATGCATGACTATCGCTACTATATTGAAATAAAAGAATTGATAAAACAAGGTGCTGATTATCTAACAATAGAACAGCGCATACATGATATATTGCAAACTCCCATTCGTCATTCTGCATTTGTGAATACATTTCAACATTTATGGGGCTATTTTAAAAACGTAGCCACGGACGAGGAAATGAAATCATATTTATCATATATAGAGCAACTCCACCATCATCATGTCTCTCATCAAACTTGTCTTATATTTATTCAGAATTTGACACGCAAATACCAAAACCCCTATTTATTACATAGCGCAATCATGGATTTATAACCTTTATATTATTTTAATATAGCATCTTTACTATGCCTTTTTGTTTAAAAACATGGTATAATGTCTCTTTGTAAATTAATCATTAAGGGTGCATGTTATGAAAATATTTTGGTCTAAAAGGGCTCGCATGTTCGAAATTGCGATTATGTCCTTTCTTACGATTATTGGAATTGGCTCTCAATTCTATTTAAATTTAGCTTACAGTTTAAATCAGGGGTTATATCATTATGCTTTAGGAATCCATTCTGATTTATTGATTATCCCAGCAATTATGGGTAACTTTGCTTTTGCATTTGGTGTTCCACTCGGTCATTTACTCGTTCATAAATTTGGCTTCCGAAAAAACTTCATGCTCTTTTCTTTCATATTTTTAATCGGTTCTATCATAGGATTTTTATCATTCGGGATTGTTTCGTTATCTATTTCAAAAGTAATTCAAGGTTTTAGTACAGGGGTTTTATTTTTTACAATGCTTCCTAAAACGTTTCATGTATTTCCGAAGCGATTTAAAAACGTTTTTTTATTCATGATCATTGTAGGTCTTTTTGGTGCGAATGCATTAGGCGGCTTGACTGGGAGTATTACTTTATTTTATGACCAATGGCAATGGGTATATCCTGTCAATATGATTTCTGCAGTGATTTGTTTACTCGCAGGATGGTTGTATTTCGAAAGAGAAGAACCCAACCATAGTACTATAAAAGAAGACCATTCCGTTGTTTTCTTTTTAGCCCTTTCTTCTATTTTCTTGCTTTTACCATTATGTCTTATGACACAATACCCAGTTGATTCTCTGCAAGTGTGGCCATGGTACTTTTTAACATTCATATTATTTGCTCTATTTTTAATTACAAATGAGCGCAGTAATAACCCAATCGTCCACTTTTCGACATTACTTTCACCTAAGCCTTTATTAGGATCTGTCATGGCTATCGTTTCTCATTTAACCTTACTCATTGGGATTGCAGCCATTAACTTTTATTTATTACAAGTAATTCATTTATCACCAAGCCAAATCATACTCTTTTATATTTACTTTTTCATAGGTGTCATAATCACAGGTGTGTTAAAAATGATATTCTATAGCGCTTGGGGACCTGGTGTATTAGGCACAATCGGCTCTATTGCATTACTTTATGTCAGCATTCACTGGTATATTATGCAAAGTGAACTCATCATCAACTTATTGTATTTTCAAGGGATGATTATTGGATTTGGAGCAAGTATGGTACTCGTTAGTGGTGCCATGTCGACGTTGTTGGACGGTGATTTATCTCGCGCTTCCCACCGATCGTTGACGATGCATTCAATACGTAATTATTTTGCTGCCATTCTCGTACCCATTATTGCCGTCTATATGAAACATAAAATTCAAAAAGGTATAAACGACGTCCAATACAATAACATCGAGAACAAGGCGATTATTTTAAAGCATATTCATGATGTGTTCATGGATGCGACAAATCAGCTCTTTTTCGTCATGATTATTTTAAGTACTATTTTACTCATCTCTTCACTCTCTCAATTTTTCTTTGGTAAAAGTCGTCGTATTGTCGCCAA
The DNA here is from genome assembly GCF_029024625.1 of Staphylococcus chromogenes. Lineage (NCBI taxonomy): Bacteria > Bacillati > Bacillota > Bacilli > Caryophanales > Staphylococcaceae > Staphylococcus > Staphylococcus chromogenes. Next base: position 1,842,899 of record NZ_CP118953.1, read on the forward strand.
ACGCAAGTAGCACGTTTTTTCTATATAAATGTTTTAACCAAACTTCGAAATTTAAAAAGCCGTTACAGTATTTCATTTTTTGAACTGTAACGGCTCTTGTTTTGTATTTTTAACGAAATTGCTTAGATCTTATACTCACTTAATTTTAAGCACTTTGTATCCTAAATTTTCAATTTTATTTTTAACAGCTTTAGAAGTTAGTATTTCTTCATCTATCGACATTTTAGCTTTACTCGAATTGAATAATACTTTTGAATCGTAGACGCCTTTCGTTCTATTTAACAAACCTTCAATAGATGCAATGCAAGATGGACAAGTTAAAGTTTCTAGTTGTAATGTAATTTGTTTCATAATAAGTGCCTCCTCTATAAATTTAAACAACGGCTTGGGCTGTGTTTCTATAAGTTTCTTTATATTGTGGATGATGTGGGCGAAAGCGAATTAATCGCATCGCATTGAGAATTACAATTAGGACGCTCACTTCATGCGCAAACATACCAATCGCTAAGTTCACGCCTCCAAGTAATATACCGATAAGTAACAGAACGACTGTCATTAGTGCAATGGCGATATTTTGTTTTAAAATGGACATCGTTTTTTTAGATAAATCAAAGGCATGTGCATATTGAGATAATGCATCATTCATGAGCACAAGATCAGCTGTCTCCATGGAAATATCCGTTCCACCTTTGCCCATTGCTAAACCGATATGTGCTGTTGCAATTGCTGGCGCATCATTGATACCATCACCTGCCATCGCTACAATTTTTCCTTGGGACCGTAATAATTGAATCATGTTCACTTTGTCTTCAGGTAAAAGTTCTGCTTTATAACCATCCAATTTTAGCTGTGTGCTTACGGCTTCTGCTGTTCGCACGTTATCTCCTGTCAGCATTATTATTTCTTTCACACCACTTTGACGCATTTGATTTAAAGAGTGTAATGCATCAGATCTCACCTTATCAGCAATCGCGATATAGCCTATAAATTTTTGATCGATAGCAATCAATACGACCGTGTTCCCCGTTGACTCTTGTAAACTTATACGGTCAAGAATTGTATCTGACATGAAAATATTTTGCTTATTCATTATCTTTCGATTTCCAATGATGACTTCATTGTTTTGGACCTTACCAATGAGCCCTTGTCCTTTTACTGTCTCCATTAAGCGCACTTCTTTATAGGGTAGTACCGTTTTCGATTCGGCATAGTCAACAATTGCACGCCCCAAATGATGTTCTGACATTTTTTCTAATTGTGCAACTTTGCTCAATATTTCATTCTCATCAAATTCAGCCGTATCAAATTCAAACGTTGTCACTTCTGGGTGCCCTTTAGTAAGTGTTCCTGTTTTATCAAAGACTAAAGTATTGACTTTGGAAAAGGTATCTATTACATCTCCTCCTTTAATTATGACGCCATTTTTTGCGCCATTTCCAATACCGGCTACATTTGCTACAGGTGCCCCAATGACTAAGGCCCCTGGACATGCAATCACTAAAAAGGTTATCGCTAAGTGGAGATCACGAGAAATCAGCCAAACTAAAAACGAGATGAGCGCGATACTTGGCGTGTACCATTTAGAAAAACGATCTAGAAACTTTTCTGCAGGTGATTTTTTATCCTGAGCTTCTTCCACCAATTCAATAATTTTGGAAAATGTGGTGTCCTCAGCGACTTTTTCTGCAATAATTTCTAAATATCCCGTATCAACGTTGGTACTGCTATACACTTTTTCATCGACTGACTTAGAAACTGGAACTGATTCTCCAGTGATTGAAGATTCAATAATATTGGCATTCCCTTTTACTATACGTCCATCTACAGGAATCGTACTTCCTGAACGCACAACAATACGATTACCGACTTCTACATCATCGACATCGATCTTTTCTGTTTCACCATTCTCTTTTATTCGTATTGCTTCTTTAGGTGCTGCGTCGACTAAATCACTAATAGACTTCCTTGTTATTTTTAAAGTTCTGGCTTCTAGATAACTTCCAAACAAAAATAAAAATGTCACAATAGAAGATTCCGTATATTCTTGAATCCATAATGCCCCTATCACAGCAATCGTTACTAATAGCTCGATAGAAAAAATTTTCGCCCTCACAGACTGATATGCTTTCAAGGTAATTGGTACCATGGCTATCAATGTCGAGATGATAAGAAAAATTTGACTTAAATTAGTCATTGATAGCCATTTAAATATGAATCCAGTAACTAAAAATAGAAATGTCATCCCTGTAATAAAGTTCACGTGTTGATAGATAAACCGTTTCATAAAAAAATCTCCTTTCATAATAGTGTGTGTCTTTTCATCTATTATGATAAGAGATTGATTGAGGAAAAAAATTGACCTAAGTCAACTTTTGAAGTATTTCGTATGTTTTGTGATTTATTTTTTTAATTAATCCTTCTTCTTCTAGCTTTTTGAATGTCCGGGCTAATGTCTCAGGTTTCATACTCAAATATGACGCGATGTGTTTTTTGGAGATATTTAAATGAAGTTTGTTTCCCTCTCTATAGGTATCAATATACGTTAACAATTTTTCTCTACTATTAAGTAATGCAATATGGGTCGTTTGATCTTCGGTTTCTGAGAGGCGTGAAGCAAAGGTTTCAATAAAAGAAATGGCAATATTGGGATAAGTCGACATCAATTCGTAAATACTTTCCTTCGATATCATACAAATCTCTGCATCTTCAAGTATTTGCGCATACGACGCGCTATCTGTAGAAGCGTTAAAAATTGAAAGCTCTCCAGTGTAGTCACCATGGGCTAATACGCGTATTAATTGTTCTTCTCCCTCATCATTCAGTCGATAAATTCGAACACGCCCCTTGTGAACCACATAGAGAGAATCAAGCTTATCCCCTTCCATATATAACATTTCATTTTTACTAAAATAGCGATGGTTGATTTTCTTAAACACTAGTTGTTGTGTTTCATTTGAAAGATGTGCAAAAATAGGCACTTGACTCACACATAATTCATAACTGTGATGACAACTCATACAACCCCTCCTCCTTACTTGTAACACTTATAAAATAACACATTACTTTATAAGTGAGAAAACGCTTCTACTTTTTCTTTATCTTATATTGACCCCTAAGTGAGATGATCTAAGACTTCAACATGCGCAATACACTAGGAGACGTCTCCTCATTATGATACAAAAAAAGCGACCCATTACGAGTCGCTTTTTACAGTTAAACTTATATTCAATTGTTCGCATTGAACATATTTAAATCAATTTATTTTTTGAATTTATCTACGACTTCATTCATCTTTTCTTTGGCGTTATCTGTGGCTTCTTTCACTTTTCCAGAAGCTTTATCTTGTTTACCTTCCTTTTCAAGATCTTTATTTCCTAAAACATTACCAGCTGTTTCTTTTAAATTTCCTTTAGCTTGTTCTTGTTTACTCACATTATCCATGATAAAACCTCCTGTTATTGAATCTATATAATAACCTATACCCTTATCATATAAACACAAACATAACAAAAACGCATTTAGACCAATCGTTTTAAGAACTTAGGCATAATAGTTTATGACTTGGATATAACTTTCGCACACAGAGGAAATATTAAAATCGTCAAAGCACCACTTGCAACTAAAACAGAAGCTGTTGTGACATCAATAATATGATTGTTTTTAGCCATTTCTGTTACAGCAACAATGACGGGTAATCCAGAAGCTGAATATAGCGCCAATGTCATTTTGTCTTTGTTAGAGTTTAAACCTGATTGTGTTACAGACATTTTTTCTCTAATAAACACCACCATTCCACGCATAACGAAAATAAATACGATTGCTAAAATCAATAAGTGCCATTGATTAAGAACTCGAAGAATATCAATGTTCATGCCACTTGTAATAAAGAATATTGGAATTAAAAAGCTAAATCCTACCACTTCCACTTTCTTTTCAATTTCATATTGGTACTTTGGAGAAAATGTCTTTAATATCACGTTCATAAAAATACCAGCGACAAAAGCCCCCAATGCAATATCTAACTCTAAAATGGCTGTCAGTAACATTAAAGAAACTAAAACAAAAATAGCTATTCTTAAAGTCGTTTGCATCGTTGTATGAGAAGCAGAAAGAATTGCCTTTCCAAGTAGTGGAACTTTTCGAATAAATCTTATTGGGGCTACCACTATTAAAAAAGCCAATATTGTAAAAGTGATAAGAATGAGCGCAGAACGCCATGGTGAAACTGTTGATAGTAATAATGACATCATGATAATTGGTAATAGCTCGCCATAAGCTCCATGAATCAAAATTGACTTTCCTATCGGTTTATTTATCATATTACTATCTTTTAAAATTGGAAGTAGTGTCCCTAAAGCTGTAGATGTGGTTGCCACAGCCAAAACAATCGCAAATGCTATGTTCCCTTTTGAAATGAGATAACCTACTCCTACTGCTAAAATAAAACTTATTAACCATGTGACCATTGCTTTTTTACCTTGATGTGCTTTCATATCCTCCGTACTAATTTCAAGACCGGCAAGTAAAAATAAAAACCCCATACCGATTTCACGTAAAAACTCTATAGACTCTGTCATTTGGGCTAATTTCAAAACGTGAGGCCCTATAAGCACACCAAATAGTAATAACCAAATGGCATCTGGAATATACTTACGTGTCATAAGTGCCAAAACCGGAGAAAGCATAGCGGCAAAAATAATCCACCATATGGAATGTAAATTTTCAGCTAAAATCTGATGTGACATCTTCTACCTTCTTCCCTATTATAAGATAACTGTACTCATCAAAATTATAAAAGAAATATATGCTATTCTTCTATCATAACAAATTCAATCTCATTAGACGATTTTAGAACCCCTAAAATTCTGATTGATATGATATAGTAAATTAATAATTTAAACAAAAGTGTCATATCATTTTTAATATCTATTCCAGAAAAAAATCCCTTTACTTCTAATAGTATAAAGGTATAAAAGACACTTTAACTTTATCTCCTAGGAGGACTTTTATGAACAACAAAGATCTCATAGACGAAACAGGATGGACACTCACTGAGATTATCAATAGAATCAATAGTTTGCCTCATATCAAACAAAAAATAACTCAGGAAGACTTACAAAATATGAGTAAAGTTGAGTTTCAAGAAATGATTATTGGCCATAAGTCTTCAACTGAACGTTCTAACCACTTATAAGTAGCACACAAAAAGAGAGAGTTAAATACTTATAAGGTGATTAATTATGAGGTTGTTTTAATTGAGAGATTATTAATGAAGCGAACTATGATATAACTTATGATGTCTTAGAAGAAGATATAATTATTGTTGATAAAGCATCAAATAGCCAACTTGCATATTTAAAGAACAATTCCAAAGAAGATATTTATACCATAGACTACAATGTTCACAAGGTAGTCTTACAAATTAATGATATTAGTAAATCAATAACAATATATGATAATATTGCGCCCTAATAATAGGGCGTTTTTTGTTTACTGTGCACTTTTTGTGCACTTTAAAATAAAAAGCCCATAACCACGAAGATTATAGGCTACATAGTGGAGACGGCGGGATTTGAACCCGCGTCCAAAGGTCCTGATACAAATGTTTCTACGTGTGTAGTCTGTTTAGAAATTTAGCATAATGTTTAGAAACAGACAACCGACATTATGCGAGTTTGATTCATCTCTTCTCGTCAGACTTCAAACGGCAGTGACGAGCGTATCCTACTAAAGTTGAATCACGTTAATCGCACATAGGCGATGCGATTAGGTGATGCAGAGCGCGATTAGGCAGCTACTGCTAAGTTATTGTTAGTTTTGCCAGTTATTATAAACTGATGTGTTTTTGCGGAGACAACCCTCCGACACGCTTCATAAGCTCTGGGGACCCCTGTCGAATCCATAAACGTCCCCTTGTATAAAATGTACTTTCATTTTCAGAAAGCACATTTAATTATAACGAATCTTAACATTCTTAGCAATCATTTAATAATTTTGTTTCATCGCGCGGTCGATATCACGTTTTACCGCTTTTTCTTTCAACGCTTGACGTTTATCGTATTTTTTCTTACCACGTGCAACACCTAATAGTACTTTGCACATCCCATGCTTGAGATACAATTTTAATGGTACAATCGAATAACCCACTTCACGCGTTTGGTCTCCTAGTTTATTAATCTCACGTTTATGCAGTAATAATTTACGCACACGTCTAGGATCGTGATTAAATCGGTTGCCTTCTTCGTAAGGTGCAATATGCATGTTGTGAAGATAGATTTCTCCGCCTTTCACTTGTGCATAACTGTCTTTTAAGTTTGCACTGCCTCGGCGAATCGATTTAATCTCTGTGCCTTGCAACGCAATGCCCGCTTCAATCGTATCTTCGATGTTATAATCATGTCTTGCCTTACGATTCTCTGCTAAAGTGCCTTTTCCTGATTTTTTTGGCATTGGGTCTCACCTCAGTTTACTTTTTCTTCTTTTTACCTTTCTTTTTAACACGTTTGTCTTTGTAGAAAGGTTTATGTTTCGTATTTCCTGATTTTTCACGCTTTCTTGCATGTTTACCTTTACGTTGTTTGCGCTTTTTCTTATTAGATTTGTCTTTTTCGAATGTATTGCCTTTTGTTTTAGCTTGAATCGTTGTGCCCCGTGACTTTTTCTCACGTTTAGGATTGACATCTAAAGGCATGCCAACAATTTGAAAATCAATTTGTCGTTCGTCTACATCTACATGTATGACTTTTACCTTAATAACGTCTCCAATACGATAAACAGATGCTTTTCGTTCTCCAATCAACGCCATCTGACGTTCATCAAAATGATAATAATCATCTGACATGTTTTGAATCGTGACCATACCTTCAATCGTATTCGGCAACTCGACAAACATTCCAAAATTGGCTACAGAACTAATGACACCTTCAAATTCGTCACCGAGGTGTTGAATCATATATTCAGCCTTTTTCAAATCATCCGTATCCCGTTCGGCATCAATCGCTCGCCGTTCACGGTTTGACGTATGTTCTGCCATTTGAGGGAGTTTTTCTTGCCATTCGTGTTGCGCTTTCCCATTCATTGATTTCTCAATTAAATATTTTCGTACTAAACGATGAACAATAAGGTCAGGATAACGGCGAATCGGAGAAGTAAAATGCGTATAATAATCTGCTGCTAGTCCAAAATGCCCTAAATTATCTGCATCATAATGGGCTTGTTGCATCGAACGTAACATCATTGTCGAAATGACACGGTCTTCAGGTCGCCCTTCCACTTCTTGTGTAATATTTTGAAGTGTGCTTGGATGAATATCTTCCCCTGTCCCTTTAATCATAATCCCAAAGTTTGTGATAAAGTCGAAAAATTGTCTTAAACGTTCAGACTTTGGTTGTTCATGGACACGGTAAATAAATGGAACTTCCATTTTACTAAAGTGTTCGGCGATGGTTTCGTTGGCTGCTAACATGAAAGATTCTATTAATCGTTCCCCTTCGCCACGCTCACGTGCAACCACTTCTTGGGGAATGCCTTCTTCATTGACTAAGACTTTCGCTTCTTTAATATCAAAATCAATTTCTCCTCGACGACGGCGCATCTGAATCAGTTGTTGGGAAAGTTGTTGTGCTAAATCTAACATAGGTGTAATCTCTTTATATTTTTCACGTGTCACAGCATTTTGTTCTGTAATAATTTCATTCACTTCAGTATAGGTCATACGCGCATCTGAATGAATGACACTATCGAAAATATCATGTTGGACTACTTCTCCGCGACTGTTGATTTCCATGCGACAACTCATCGTTAAACGGTCTACTTTTGGATTTAATGAACAAATGCCATTACTTAATCGGTGGGGAATCATCGGGATAACGCGGTCCACCAAATAAACACTTGTGGCACGGTCATAAGCTTCACGATCTAAGGCAGAGCCTTCTTTAACATAATAACTCACATCCGCAATACTCACTGTTAGTTCCATATTCCCATTTGGAAGCTTTTTAATGGCAATCGCATCGTCTAAATCTTTAGCATCCGCGCCGTCTATTGTTATAGTTAAATCTTGGCGTAAATCACGACGTCCTTCAATTTCAGACGGCAAAATAGTTTCTGGTACGGCTTCAGCTTCTTTTAAAACATCATCCGGAAATTCAATTTCAATTCCATGTTGATAAATGATAGATAAAATATCTACGCCAGGGTCATTTTTATGTCCTAATATCGCTGAAATATGTCCTTCTGGATTGTTTGATCCATCAGAATATTGCGTGATTTGCACGAGTACTTTATGACCATCAACTGCCCCTAAATCTTGACCTTTAGGGATGAAGATATCTTGCATAATACGCTTATCATCTGGAACGACAAAACCGAAATGTCGCGCTTCTGTGTAGGTACCAACGACTTGTTTCACTGAATGGGTTTCAATCGATTTTACTTCGCCTTCAACTTTCCCTTTGCGGTGATCACCACGCGATTTTTTCACTTCAACTATTACAGTATCGCCATCCATGGCACGATTAATTTTTGTCGGTGGAATAAAAATGTCTTCTATGCCTTCTTCATCTGGTCGCAAAAAGGCAAATCCTTTTTTATTTTGACTTAACGTCCCTCTTACTAGTCCGGGTTTAGGACCTTGTTTTTGATATCTATCTTGTTTAGTACGCTTGACTTTCCCTTCTTGTTCAAGCTCGTTTAGGACTTTAATGAGATCACGAAAACTTTCGGCACTACTGAGTCCTAGCGCATCTTGAAAATCCGACACCGACATAGGTTCATAACTGGTACGTTCGACAATCGCTTTAATTTGTGATTTTAAGTTCATATGAAGTCCTCCTTTCTATTAAAAATCGTTTCTGTTATTTACTCTGACCAATCTAATGATTCTAAAAATTGATAGACTTCTTCAAAAACGTCCTCTTTTTCTTTATCAATTGTAATCACGTGGCCTGAATTTTTGTACCATGATAAATGCTTTTCATCTGAAGCAGCTTCATTATAAATAACATTAGCTGAATCTGGATTAATCATTTCATCTTGTTCAGCTTGAATGACTAATAAAGGTTCTATCACATCTTCCACATGGTCTCGTACACTTTGAATCGTTTCTTGTAATTCACGCAATGTACTTGTTGGATGGAAAGCTTGCATTTCACGTTCTATTGTCGTTTCATCCTTACCTTCATATTTTTTAAAATTGCGTGCGTATTCTAAAACACCTTCATACATAGAACCTTCTGTTTTAATGTACATCGGAGAACACATGGTTACAATACCCTTCACATCACGATTTAAGCTTAATTTTAAAGCAAAGACGCCTCCAAGTGACAAGCCAGCAACGGCAATTTCATCGTAACCTTTGTCGACTAGATAGTCATATCCATCTAATGCATCTTTGTACCAAACATGTGGACTCGATTTTAAAATCTCTTCAGGTGGTGCTGCATGCCCTTCATAATGCGGCGCATAAGAAGTGTATCCCTTTTTTTGTAGAAAACGGCCAAGTTGTCTTACATCAGAGCTATTTCCCGTAAACCCGTGTAATAATAACACTGCACGCTTACCTTCTTCAAAAAGAAAAGGCTTTGGTAATTGAATTTTCATTCGTTATTCCGTCCTTTCAAGTCACATATAGTTTTATTTTATAGTTTAATAGAATGCCCGACAAATAAAAAAGTCCGACTTATCAACTGTCGGACTTTGTTTTTTCTTATCGGTCGAAAAGGTTCATGCTATTTTTAACGTAAACCGCAAGACTTATAAATTAAAATAACTGATACCTAACATTAATACAAAGAAAATAATTGAAAGTACAATTGTCAATCTATGCAAAAATAAATCTACACCACGTTGCTTTTGTTTACCAAATAACTGTTCGGCTCCACCACTGATGGCACCTGATAAGCCATTACTTTTACCTTCTTGTAATAAAACAACTGTGATGAGTGCGATACAGTCAATAATCAGTAATACAACAAAAAATGTGTGCATCAGATTGTCCTCCATTCATCATATACGAAGGTTATTCTACCATAATTAACCCCTTTTCACAATACATCCCTAGCGATTAAAGGTGGACTTACGTTTAATGCTCACTGTAATCATAAAAATTGCCAAAATAAGTGATCCGATGCTAACCACTATAAATGGAATTAAAGCAAAGAACCCTTTCACATTTAAAATCGCTGCATATAAAATTGGAGGATTGAGTAGCGCATTAAATAATTGTGAGATAAACACAGCGACCATAAACCACCATAAATATGGATGTTGATATTTAATAGCCACCACCCCGGCAGAATAAGCTAATATATATAAAATGCCTGTATACCTTAAACTGTTGTTAATCGCGTTTATCGCATTTTTAGTAGTTTGGTTCCCTGAATGTTCTAGCATGTAACTGATGACGTGTCCATCCACAATAATCACTTGATGAATCACTAAACAAACGGCAAACAAAAATGAAATATAACCAATCAACCTTCCAGTATGTTGGGCACGCACCTCATTGGTCGAATTTTGTTTCATCATATATTTGTGCTCCTTTTTATTTTCACTTGAATTCATTATATCAGTTCAAAGCAGAGTTTGAAATATGCGTCTACACCTCTTTAAATATCGGCAATAAAAAACAGGGTGAGGATAATGTATATCCCCAACCCCGTGTTGAAATTAGCTTCAACTTATTTGTTTAAGTTATAGAAAGCATCTAAACCTTCATATTTAGCTGTTTCGTATAATTCATCTTCAATACGTAATAATTGATTGTATTTTGCAATACGATCTGTACGTGATAATGAACCTGTTTTAATTTGACCTGCGTTTGTAGCCACAGCAATATCAGCAATTGTTGTATCTTCAGTTTCACCTGAACGGTGTGAAACTACTGCAGTGTAGCCTGCTTTTTGTGCCATTTCAATAGCTTCAAAAGTTTCAGTTAATGTACCAATTTGGTTCACTTTAATTAAAATAGAGTTACCGATATGGTTTTGGATACCTTTAGAAAGGATTTCAGTGTTTGTAACGAATAAGTCGTCACCCACAAGTTGAACACGATCACCGATACGTTCAGTTAATAGTTTCCAACCATCCCAGTCATTTTCATCCATACCGTCTTCGATAGTTAAAATTGGGTATTTGTTCACTAACTCTTCTAAGTAGTCCACTTGTTCTTCAGCAGTACGTTTTGCACCTTTTTCACCTTCGAATTTAGTGTAATCATAAACACCATTTTCGTAGAATTCAGAAGACGCACAGTCAAAACCGATAAAGATATCTTTACCTGGTTCATAACCAGCTGTTTTAATAGCTTCAATGATTGTTTCTACACCATCTTCAGTACCTTCAAATTTCGGTGCGAAACCACCTTCATCACCTACTGCAGTTACTAAACCACGAGATTTTAAGATTTTCGCCAATGCATGGAAGACTTCAGCACCCCAACGTAATGCTTCTTTGAAACTTTCTGCACCTACTGGTAAAATCATGAATTCTTGGAATGCAATCGGCGCATCAGAATGAGAACCACCGTTTACGATGTTCATCATTGGTGTTGGTAATACTGTTGAGTTAAATCCACCTAAATATTTGTATAAAGGTTGACCTAAAAAGTCTGCAGCAGCACGTGCAACGGCAATAGATACACCTAAAATAGCGTTTGCACCTAATTTACCTTTGTTTGCTGTACCGTCTAATTGAATCATCATTTTATCGATTGAAACTTGTTCTAAAGCTGAAAACTCGCCTTCGATAATTTCAGGAGCGATAATTTCATTTACATTTTCAACAGCTTTTTCGACACCTTTACCAAGGTAACGATCTTTGTCGCCATCACGTAATTCTACTGCTTCGTGTTCTCCCGTTGAAGCACCTGATGGTACAAGCGCACGTCCAAACGCACCACTTTCTGTTAAAACTTCAACCTCTACTGTTGGGTTCCCACGTGAATCAAGTACTTCGCGAGCGTAAACATCCGTAATAATTGGCATAATATAAAATCTCCTTTTTCATGATTGTATTTAAAACTAACAGCTGAAGAGGATGAGGGATGCGACACGTAGTTTACGTGTGCGTCACTCACTCCTTTCGTCGCTGTCTCCATGAGTTCATCTTCATTATAACTTGTTTTGATATGGACTCAACTATTTTAATGTTTTATTAAACTTTCGCCTGTCATTTCTTCAGGTTGTTGAATATTTAATAAGTCCAGTAACGTTGGAGCAAGGTCGCCTAAACGTCCTGTTTCTCTTAATTCAACGCCCTCTTTTGTTACAATAACAGGCACAGGATTCGTTGTATGTGTTGTCATCGGTTGATCATCATCTGTTAACACTTCATCTGAGTTCCCATGGTCGGCAGTAATAATTGCATGGCCGTCCATTTCTAAGATTTTATCAACGACTTCACCTAAACATTCATCCACCGCTTCAATAGCTTTAATAGTTGGTTCTAACTTACCACTATGACCAACCATATCAGGGTTAGCAAAGTTAAGAATGATTAAATCAAGATCCCCTTTAGCTAACTCTTCAAGTAAGGCATCTTTCACTTCATAGGCGCTCATTTCTGGTTTCAAATCATAGGTCGCAACTTTTGGTGAATTAATCAATCGACGGCGTTCGCCTTTAAACTCTTCGTTTTGTCCACCATTCATAAAGTACGTCACATGTGGATATTTTTCAGTTTCAGCGATACGCAATTGATTTAAACCATGATCTTGAGCGACTTCTCCAATAGTGTTTTTCAAATCTACTTTTTCGAATACAACTTCAGCATCGACATTGTCATTGTATTTTGTAAATGTCGCATAGAATAAATCGTTCACGCGTTCAACTTCAAAACCATCAAACGCTTTATTTGTAAATATTTCTGAAAGTTGTGCTGCGCGGTCAGGACGGAAGTTATAAAAGATGACTGCGTCGCCATCGTTTACTCCTTCGTTTTGATTTTCAACAACGAAAGGTACGATAAACTCATCTGTTAAATCGTCATCATAGTTTGCTTCGACACCTTCACGCGCAGAGGCATAAGTCGGTGCAGAATCAAAGCCACGAATCGCATCATAAGCTTTATGTTCACGTTCCCAACGTTTGTCTCTATCCATTGCATAATAACGTCCTGCGACTGAAGCAAATTGACCTACGCCAATTTCTTTAAATTGTTGTTCAGTTTCTTCAATATATTTAAGCGCTGATTTTTGATCTACATCACGACCGTCTAAAAAGGCGTGTACATAGACTTTATCCAAACCTTTTTCTTTTGCTAATTTTAAAATCGCAAATAAGTGTTTGTAATGGCTGTGTACACCTCCATCAGACAATAAACCAAAAACATGGAGACCTGATTGATGTTGAAGCGCGTGGTCAATTGCACGATTTAACACGTCATTATCAAAGAAATCGCCATCTTCAATCGCTTTATTGATACGTGTCAAACTTTGATACACAATACGACCTGCACCAATATTCATATGGCCGACTTCAGAATTTCCCATTTGTCCTTCTGGAAGTCCAACATCCAAACCACTTGCTTCAATTTGAGTCGTTGGATACTTTTCGTAATAACGATCAAAATTAGGTTTGTGCGCTTGTTTAACAGCGTTACCATGGACTTCATCTCTATTTGCAAAGCCATCTAAGATAATAAGAGCTGTTGGTTGTTTTGCCATATTATTTAGCACCTTCTAACAATTGAACATAATCGTCTACTTTAAGTGAAGCACCGCCAACTAAAGCACCATCAATATCTGTTTCAGCCATATATTCTTTAATATTATTCGGTTTCACACTGCCACCGTATTGGATACGCACGGCTTCTGCTACTTCATCACTTGTTAATTTTGCAATTTTTTGACGTACGGCTGAACACATTTCATTCGCATCTTTAGCTGTAGAAGATTTACCTGTTCCGATAGCCCAAATAGGTTCATAAGCAATAACCACTTGTTTGACTTGCTCGTCTGATAAACCTTTAAGTGCTTTTTCAACTTGTCCTTCTACAACTTCGTTTGCTTTACCGTTTTCACGTTCTTCATCACTTTCGCCCACACAAATGATAGGTGTCATGTCATGATTAAAAACAGCGTGTGCTTTTTTGTTAATGTCTTCATCTGTTTCATGGAAAATATCGCGACGTTCAGAGTGTCCGATGACCACGTAGCTCACGCCTAAATCTTGAAGTGCTACAGGTGATGTTTCTCCTGTGAAAGCACCACTTTCTTCATAAAATGTATTTTGCGCACCAATTTTCAGTCCAGGTGCGACACCTTCTTTAGTTAATGAAATTAATGCATCTAATTGAATCGTTGGTGCACAAATCACAGCTTCAACTTCATTTGTACCCGGTAATGCCGGTAATGCATTAACGAAATCTTTCGCTTCTGCTACCGTTTTGTTCATTTTCCAGTTACCTGCAATGATTGGTTTTCTCAATTAAAACACTCCTATTTGTGCAACGTACGCGCTTTTAATGCGCCGTACTCGCAAAATTTTTAAACATTGTTCTTACTTATTTGCAATTGCTTTAATACCTGGTAATTCTTTACCTTCAAGGTACTCTAATGATGCACCGCCACCTGTTGAGATGTGGGTGAAGTCATCTTCAAATCCGAGTTGCATTGCTGCAGCGGCTGAATCTCCACCACCGATAATTGTCGTCGCGTCTTTCAATTCGGCAATAGCTTCACAAACGCCAATTGTACCTTGCGCAAAGTTACTGAATTCAAAAACACCCATTGGGCCATTCCAAACGACAGTATGCGCCCCTTCAAGTTGCTTTTTAAATAATTGAACTGTCTCAGGTCCAATATCCATGGCTTCTTGATCTTCAGGAATTTCATCAATTGAAACTGTCGTAATGTCGGCATCGTTAGAAAATTCTTTTGCCACTTTACCATCTACTGGTAAAACGATTTGATCTCCTGCACGCTCAAGTAAATCTTTGGCAAAATCAATTTTATCAGCTTCTAAAAGTGATAATCCGATTTCTTTGCCTTGCGCTTTTAAGAACGTATACGCCATACCGCCACCAATGAGTACTTTGTCAGCGATTTTTAATAGATTTTCAATGACGCCAATTTTGTCAGAAACTTTAGCGCCACCTAAGATAGCTACTACAGGTTTATCAGGGTTTTCAACTACACCACCGATAAACTTGATTTCTTTTTCCATTAAGAAACCTGCAACTGCTTCTAAATGTGTAGAAATCCCTACATTGGAAGCATGTTCACGATGTGCTGTTCCAAATGCATCATTCACAAAAATATCACCTAATGAAGCCCAATATTTACCGAGCTCACTATCGTTTTTAGATTCTTTTTTACCATCTAAATCTTCAAAACGTGTATTTTCAAACATTAATACGTCGCCATCATTCAATTCTTTAATGGCAGATTCTAATTTTTCGCCACGTGTTTCAGGAATAAACGTAACCTCTTTGTTTAACTTTTCGGATAAGCGTTTTGCTACCGGTGCAAGTGTTAACTTTTCTTTATCACTTTCTTCTTTCACTTTTCCTAAGTGAGAGAAGACAACAATTTTACCACCTTGCTCGATGATATGTTCCAATGTTGGTAAGGCTTGTACAATTCGGTTGTCATTTGTGATTTCGCCGTCTTTCATAGGAACGTTAAAGTCTGCACGTACTAAAACGACTTTCCCTTTTAACGAAACATCAGTTACATCTTTTTTTGCCATAATAATCCTCCTCAAAAACACTGTTATTTTAAAATAAGCGGAGAAGCGATTGTGCTCCTCCGCTTACTATAAGCTAAATTCTGGGTAGAAGCACGTACATTGAATACTTGCTTAACCAAGATTCGTTAAGACAAAGGATATGCCTTTAACTTTGAGTATATATGCTATGCTCTTATTTAGCGTGGCTTGCTAAATATTCTAAAGTACGTACTAATTGAGCAGTGTATGACATTTCGTTATCATACCAAGATGCTACTTTAACTAATTGACGGTCGCCAACAGTCATTACACGTGTTTGAGTTGCATCAAATAATGCTCCGAAAGTCATGCCTACAACATCTGAAGATACAATTTCGTCTTCAGTGTAACCGAATGATTCGTTTGTTGCATTTTTCATTGCATTGTTAACGTCTTCTACTGATACTTCTTTATCTAAAACAACTGTTAATTCAGTTAATGAACCTGTTGCTACTGGTACACGTTGTGCGCCACCGTCTAATTTTCCATCAATTTCAGGGATAACTAAACCGATTGCTTTCGCAGCACCTGTTGAGTTAGGAATAATGTTTTCTGCAGCTGCACGTGCACGACGTTTGTCACCTTTTCTGTGTGGTGAGTCTTGTGTATTTTGGTCACCAGTGTATGCGTGAATTGTAGTCATTAAACCTTCAACGATACCAAATTCATCATTTAAAGTTTTTGCTACTGGTGCTAATGAGTTTGTTGTACAAGAAGCACCTGATACAACTGTTTCAGAACCGTCTAATTCTTCATGGTTGACATTATATACGATTGTTTTAAGATCGCCAGTTCCTGGTGCAGAAATTAATACTTTTTTAGCACCTGCTTCAATGTGAGCTTCTGCTTTTTCTTTTGATGTAAAGAAACCTGTACATTCTAAAACAACATCTACGTCAAGATCTTTCCATGGTAATTTTGATGGTTCTGGTTCAGAGAATGATTTCACTTCTTTACCATTTACGCGGAAACCACCATCAATTACATCTACTTCTTCAGTAAAACGACCTTGCATTGTGTCATATTTCAATAAATGTGCAAGCATATCGTCGTCTGTTAAATCGTTTACAGCTACAACCTCAATATTTTCTACGTCTTGAA
The DNA here is from genome assembly GCF_029024625.1 of Staphylococcus chromogenes. Lineage (NCBI taxonomy): Bacteria > Bacillati > Bacillota > Bacilli > Caryophanales > Staphylococcaceae > Staphylococcus > Staphylococcus chromogenes. The sequence continues at coordinate 1,859,707 of NZ_CP118953.1, forward strand.
TTCTTCTGAATGCTAAACGACCAATTCTACCAAATCCGTTAATTGCTACTTTTACTGCCATGTTAATGGCCTCCTTTAATGATATTTAAAAAGTGATATACGCCCCAAACTGGTTCTCTTTACCTTTAAAACAGTCTATCAGTGACTACTTTCAGCTTGTTTAAAACCACTTTTTACTTTTTTTAATGAATGCTATTTTGCCACAATCATTTTTGCTGCTTCTTCATCAGTGATTAACACTGTGTTTTTAGGAGCAATGTTCAAGTATGCTTTTATTGCATTACCTTTTGAACAACCTCCAGCAACAGCAAAATTGTGTTCTTTCAATCGGACCTCTTCAAGTTGAAGTCCAATCGTATTAACTTTGTGAATAATTTGACCATTTTCATCGAAATAATAGCCAAATGCTTCACCTACGGCATTATGATGTTGAAGTTTTTCAATCAATGCTTGAGAAGATTGACGTCTTTTTGCCATTTTCAGCGCATCACCAATGCCATGTATTGTAATTTGTGAATCTTTAATTTTTTCTAAAGTTTGTATAACTGCAGGTTCTTTCAGTAAGTTTTGATATGTGAGTTCGCTCACGTTATCGGGCACATAAAGTGTCGTATAATTTCCGCCGGTTCGATGAGCCATTGTCGAACAAATCGTGTTTGCTTGGAAAACAACATTTTCGCCAAGACCTCCTCGAGCTGGAACAAACAACACATCGAAGGGGAGAGGTGACATGGCGTCACTCACAGAAGCCATTGTCGAACCACCTGTTACAGCAACAATCGCCTCATTGAATAACTGTTTTTCCAACAGTTGCCCTGCGATTCGCCCAATTTCTACTTTAACACTAAGATCATTATCACTATTGCCAGGTACCACATGTACTTCTTTAATCTGATACAAATCTTTAATTTGTTTCGCTAAGCTGTGATAATCCGTGTAGTTGTTAAAATAGACGTTTAACTCACTCAACACGTCGACACCTACATTGGTCAACGTCATTCCTGTCGGTTTAATTAAAATTAAATCTTGCTCTTTAAGAAGATGAGTTTCAGAACGTAGCACCCTCTCAGTAAGACTTAACTTTTCGCTAAGTGTCCGACGTCCTACAGGTTGAAACTTTTGTATGGTACTTAAAATTGAAAAACGCCGATACATCTTGTCTACCAAATCAGGAACAATCTTTTGCTGCACTTGAATGATGTTTTTCAAGAGGCACGCCTCCTTATTAGCGAAACAGGATGGTCAAATTTGAGCCAAGCGTTGACAAATTCAGTCCCATTCGTCACAAAAAAATATTACCTGTTTACATTTTTCATCTTACTACGTCTTCTTTAAAAAAGCAAGTCAAAAACAATCCCGCTTCCAAATTAGTTGGTCATTTATCGACCCGCTTATATTGTCAACTTTAACTTATAATTTTATTTTCACAAATTTGTGTGTTTTTAAACATGAAGGGTATGTAGGGAGTATGTATAATAGTTTTAGCAAGGAGGCACTGAAATGAAAGATTCAAATAACCAGCCTGAAGTTATCGATCCAGATGATCCGCGCTATAGACGCCCCGATGACTTTAATCGAAATCACGGTCGGGATTCGAATCAAGATATGTTTGATAATCGCTATCTTGATAGCCAACGTGGCGGCCGCCATTTTTACTACCGCTCATATGGTTGCACACCTATAGGTTGTTTTCCTGGCTGTTTAATTTCACTGATTCTTTCTATTCTCTTAACTTTTATGTTAAATATGTTTTTCTGGTAATCTGACTTACCCTACGTTTTAAATATAGACACCCCTAAAGTCGAGCAAAAATTCAACTTTAGGGGTGCTTTTTTATGATTATTGATTAGATTGTGTTGTTGTTGTAGAACGCGTTTGTGCTTGCTCATTGGAAGTCGTTCTTGTTGTTGATTGTTGTGTACTGTTAGTATTGGACTCAGTTTGACTACGCGTTTCGGTAGAGGGTTGTGGTGATGGTTTAGGCTGTTGTGTTTTGGGCTGTTGTGTTTTGGGCTCTTCTGTTGTAGGTTCTTCTGTAGACGGCTCTGCTGTGGTAGAAGGTTCTGAAGTCTTTTCCTCTGTAGACGTTTCTTCAGAGGAACGTGGTTTTTCTTCTGTTGTCTGTTCTTCCTTAGTACTATTATTAGTCTCTTTTGTAGGCTCTTCCGTTGATTGTTGCTTCATTTGTGCTTGACGTGCTGCTTCAATAGACGCTTGTCTTTCCTGTTCCAGTGACGCTTGACGCTCTTGTTCAATCGAAGCTTGCGCCGCTTGTTGTTGTGCACGTGCTTCTTCTAAACTTGCCTCACGCTCACGTTTTTCTTTCGCTTGCTTTTCTCTTTCTTTCTCTTTCTCTGCTTCTTTTTTCTTTTGTTGTTCCTCAATAGATTTTTCTTGTAGATGTTCTTTTCCCCATTGTGATTGATCTACAAAGGAAAATATCGCAAAAACTAAGCCGCCCAATAATAATAAAATGACGAACAGACTTAAACATCCTGTCAGAAATTTTTTTGTTCGATGGTCTTTTGACGAGGATGTTTGACGATCGTTAAATCCCATATTCTTACCTCACTTTATATAACTTCACCTTATGTTAATATCTGGATGAGTGGCATAAATCGAGTTAACACAAAATATGACTTTTAAATGTTGTTCAATATGTCTCATTATAACAAGACGATTCTCAAAAATAAAAATATCCGATTACATTCTAGCCCTACTTTAAATTCAAACGTAAAAAAGATTCAAATTATTTCCACATGGGGTTTAAACCTTTATAAATGGAGGAATTACATAAAGCATATAAAGCTTTAGGAGGGTCTCATGCTAAAGTCAATTTTCAGAATGATTATTCGTGTTGTTGTCATGAAAGTCATTGCACAATTGTTTAATAAAAAAAGATAAGACCAGAATGCTACATCATTCTGGTCTTATCTCAACTAAAGGGAGTTAAACCTTCGTCGTATATTATGGGGTATACGCTAACTAAGAGATGGGTTAATAAATCTATTTTCGAAGGCACTTTTATTATAACTCACTTTGTGAAAAAATAAACATACTTTAGAGATGTTTTTTTGATAAAATCTTGACAGTTTTTTGAACCAATTTTGAACAAAGAGAAACGGAGGCGTTCGATGACTCACTTTTTAATCACTGGCGGCACTGGTCTAGTTGGCAGTCAACTCGTAGAAAAACTACTCGCGTATAAGGAAAACAAGATTTTCATATTAACACGTTCTGATAAAACTTCAGAAACGAAAGGTGTTACTTTTATAAATTGGCAGAAAAAGCATTGGGAAAATCAAGTTCCATATATTGATGTGGTCATTAACCTTGCCGGAGCAACATTGAATCATTATTGGACAGATTCACATAAACAACAAATGATGCAAAGCCGAATTCAATCGACACATGCCTTATATCACTTGTTTAACTCACGCGCACAACAACCATCTGTGTTATTTAATGCGAGTGCAATGGGATACTATCCCCCTTCACTTACGCAAGCGTATACGGAACAATTCAAAACACTTCCTCACGATTTCTTATCCGAGATTGTTTATCAATGGGAAAGACAAGCAGATCATTTTGCAAAACTAGGAACACGTGTCATCAAGGGGCGTTTCGGACTCATATTGTCTGATCAAGGTGGCGCTTTACCTATGATGTCTCTTCCTTATCGCTACTTTGTCGGTGGCAAAATTGGTCATGGAAAACAATGGTATTCCTGGATTCACCTTGAAGACTTAGTGCAAAGTATCCTATTTTTAATTCAACACCCCGAAGCAAAAGGCGTTTATAATTTGAGTGCGCCCTTACCTGAAACACAAAACGATTTTGGAACTACGCTTGGCAAAGTGTTACATCGCCCGCATTATACACGTGTTCCTTCTTTTGTTTTACGTTTGATTTTAGGAGAAATGTCAACACTCATTTTAGATACCCAATATATGATATCTGAGCGTTTACAATCAATGGGCTTCCATTTTCAATATCCAAATCTTAAAGACGCACTGGAAAATATTTACCATTCATAAAGATTTTAATCCCATTCATCATTTTAAATACTCGTATTATGTGTGACTTATATAGCTTACGTGAGAGGGAGCAGAGTTAAAAACTAATGCTCTCTCTTATTTGAGCTGCAATTGATAAAATGCTAAGTCTAACCATCGATCAAATTAATATCCGACTTGACGGAGAACACCTGCAGCAACAAATCCGTGGCGCTCATGTAAAAGAATACTGCTCTTATTTGAGGCATCAATACCTGCAACAATTGTTTGATAGCCTTTTTTCTTTGCATCCTCTATAAGATGCATTAACAATTTTGAAGCCACCCCTTTTCGACGGTACTGTGTACTCACATAGATAGAGTGTTCAATCGTATATTGGTAAGCTGGCCAGTCTCTAAAAGCGCCATAAGTGGCAAATCCTGCGATGTTACCCTCAATTTCATAAACCCATAAGGGCCAACCTTCATTTTGTTTTTTCATCATCCATTGTGTCCGTTCTTCTACTGTTGTTTCAAGATAAGTGTAAACAGCCGTCGTATTAAGAATTGCATCATTGTAAATTTCTGTTATAGCTTTTAAATCTTGAGTTTTAGACTCTCTAATCATCTATTATCCTCCTTTTGTAAATTTTCAAATAATTATGAACAAATAATAAATTAAGCGCTATCATAACGTCTCATGCCATTTAGACTAATTGTATAATGGCAAACCATACTGTGTTAAGCAATTTTTTATCTTAAAATATGTTTGTTATTTATTCCATAACTTATGATATAATAAATTTATCTTTTAATTAGGAGGTTTTTTTATGTATCAAAAACTTGGAATTTGTGCATTATCTTTATCTCTTTTAGGTACCGTCTACACACCAAATGCTGGGGCTGAGTCTGTAGCACCTACAGATCAAATCACTGTCCATTCTAAATCGGATGTGATGAAAGCGCTTAAGCAAATAGCACCGGACAAAGGCATTAAAAATTACAACAAGTATTACAGCATCGAAAAAGAACAAAAGGACGACATGGGTTACACGCACTATACGCTTTACCCGAAAGTGAAAAATCATATTGCAACTGACCGCGAAGTGAAAGTACACGTAAATCCTCAAGGTAAAGTCGTAATGGTGAATGGTGAGTTCAAAGCACCTGAAGTAAAACCTAAAAATGACGTTGCGCTAAGCAAAGAGGACGCATTAAACAATGCGTTTAAAGCTGTAAAAATGACACGTAATGAAGCTAAAAATGGTAAAGATCAAGTTGTAAAATCTAACAAGGTCATCATTAATGGTGATGAAAACAAATATGTTTACGAAGTTGAATTAACAACTATTGATCCTAAACCAACACATTGGAAAGTTCAAATTGATGCAAAAACAGGAAATGTTGTTGATAAGCAAGACTTAATTCAACACGCTGCGGAAAAAGGTACAGGTGTGGGGGTACGTAATGACCGCAAGCAAATCAACATCAATTCTACACAAGGTGGCTACACATTAGAAGATTTAACGCGTAACGGTGTTTTATCTGCCTATAGTTATAACCAATATCGTGACACTGCCAATCTTATCACAAGTAGAACACGTACATTCGACGCCAATGATCAAAAAGCAGGGGTAGATGCCAATTATTATGCAGGTAAAGTTTACGATTATTACAAAAATGTGCATAACAGAGACTCTTACGATGACAAAGGAAGTCCTATTCAATCGATTACACATGTTAACACTTTCCATGGTGAAGATAACAGTACAAATGCAGCATGGCTAGGCGATAAAATGATTTACGGTGATGGTGATGGTCGTGAAATGCACAGTCTTGCAGCAGCAGATGACATTATCGCTCACGAAATCACGCACGGTGTAACACAAGAAACTGCTGGTTTAGTCTATCAAGATCAACCAGGGGCATTAAACGAAAGCTTCTCAGATGTTTTCGCTTACTTCATTGATCCAGAAGATACATTATTAGGTGAAGATGCTTACATTCACCCAAGTCCAAATAAAGCATTCCGTAGCTTTAGCGAACCTGAAAAATTTGGCCAACCTGCTCATATGAGAGACTATAAACGTGTAGGTTATGACAACGGTGGCGTACACATTAACTCAGGTATTCCAAATAAAGCTGCATACTTAACAACTGAAAAATTAGGGAAAGAAAAAGCTGAAAAAATCTATTACCGCGCCCTTTCACAATACTTAACATCTACATCTCAATTTGTAGATGCTAAACGCGCATTAGAACAATCAGCTGAAGATTTATACGGCGCAAGCGCTAAACAAAAAGTCACTGAAGCTTGGAATGAAGTGGGACTCTAAGCGACATCATTTTTACGATTAAAATAAATATATACACTTATTCATAAATCCTAATACTCCTTCATACTAAAGGGGATAAGCATGAAATAAATTTCCATGTCTTATCCCCTTTTTTGTTTATATTATGATTAAAAGAATGCACTACGCTATTCTTTTAATATCAAGGTCTATTTCTTATTAATCGTAAGTCGTAAACCTTCGGGCGTTTCAAGCTGATTTTCCTCTACATTTGGAATAGCAAGATTAAATGTACTTAATCCATAAGTTTTTTCAGCATCTACCCTTTTTTGATTAGATTGCCACATATTAATTGCTAAATGGTGATGATAATGTTGATCAGATAAAAAGAGTGCTTGAGGTAATGTTGAAACTACATTAAAACCTAATTCATTATAAAATGTGCGTCCTTCTTCTAAATCATTTGTTTTGAGATGCAAATGTCCAATTTGCGCATGATTTTGCATCCCTTCCCATGTTGAATTTTGCGCTTTTTCCAAAATTTCATCCACATTTAATGCGAGCGTATCCATTTTGACTAAGTTCTCTTTCCATTCCCATTCACTCTTATCTCTATCTACATAAACCTCAATTCCATTTCCTTCAGCATCATTGAAATAAATGGCTTCACTCACTAGATGGTCGCCACCTCCAATAGGAATACGATGTGTTGCAATATGTTTGATAAAAGTACCTAATTGTTCAACAGAATCTAATAAAAACGCAATATGGAATAAACCTGCCTCTTGAGCATGTGCTGTACGCCCATTTTCTAGTTGTTTCAAAACAACTTCATGACCCTTTGTACCTACAGATAAAACCGCTTGCTTAGCAGTTTGCTTTTTAATCGGCATCCCTAAAATCGTATGATAAAAATGCAGTTGTTGACTTAAATCTCTGACATTAATGGTTATTTGGTTCACATGGATGATGTCCTCAGTATGAAAATCCATTTCGAAACCTCCTTTATTCGTTTTAAGTATAATTAATATATCAATAACTGTTTAAAAATAGCTATTTTTAAGTCCGTTTTGCTCACAATTTAAGCACCATAATAGCAATAAAAAGTATTATGTTTTATATTAAAATTGTATAGATAAAATGATTTATAAAGGAGGCTTTACGATGCAAGTTAACAAACTCGCTTATGTGTTATTAGCACTGTTTTTAGGATCATTTGGGATTCATAAGTTTTATGCCGGTAAACCTATACAAGCTTTATTACACATTGCTTTTTGTTGGACGGCTATTCCACATATTATCGCAATTATTAGCGCCCTACGCGTCTCACTCATCCCTTCTGATGAATACGGTCGCGTCCGTGTGTAAAGCAAAAAAACGTGCCGATGTTCTATCGACACGTTTTTATTAATTAAAATATATCATTACATTTTAACAACGTTTGCAGCTTGTTCGCCACGGTCACCGTTAACGATTTCGAAGTCAACGTTTTGACCTTCTTCTAATGATTTGTATCCATCACCCACGATAGCTGAGAAATGTACGAATACATCGTCGCCATCTTGTCTTTCGATAAATCCAAAACCTTTTTCTGCGTTAAACCATTTTACTGTACCATTATACATATAGAATACCTCCGTTGTGCTTTTAGCACGTTTTATTTGTAAAAAAAATTCATTCATTAAAAGGAGTATATTCTAAATAATAAACTTCAATCAATTTCACGATCTTTTATTACGATAAAGTTAACTATACGCTCCTTTTCTATAAAAGTAAAGGAAAAGTTGAAAATATTTTATAAAAGAACGATTAATATTTGTAAATAGCCCGTCACTACTGATTTTCCTTAGAATTTTTTAACTTCTTTAATTTGTAATTTAATAGTCATCAAGATTTATCTGAGGGTAAATTTTGATAATGGTAACGAACCAAATCCAAAAATTGATGCATATCATACCCCCATTGAGCATAATAACTTATTGGATCAACATGTGTGGTTCCACCCCAATATTCTCTCACAGCATTATGACTTATAATTGTTCCTTGTCCATGATGATCATCTGCAAGTGTAGGCTTTAGTCCGTTCTTTTTTAGCATATACGCAGCTAGCCACGCTTGATTATTTACAGATTGTGCAAAATCTTTAAAAGTATAAGTGCGCACTAATTCAATTTGATAAAAATACGGATTGGCTTTTTTACCAGCTCCCCACACATAAAATTGTTCTGGGGCTGTAAGGTGTATTTCATTGGCATCCACAAAAGCATGAACAAAAGCCTTATCATAAGTCGCATACATACGGTCTACCCACTGTGGTAAAGTACGATTATCTTCACCCACTTCATGAATGATAATCCCTTTATAAGTCCCCTCTTTATAGGACAGTTTCGGTAATGTGTTCATTCGTCTATCTTTAACAGTGTGGGCAGGTGGAATATGGTTTTCAATTAAATATTTATTGACATTTGGATAAATAACAGGCGGAAATGGGAAAGGGTGTGGTTGTTGTGAGGATGAAGCTTGTGTAATTGAAGAATTGAGAGAAGAAGTGTCAGGTGTCTTCATTTGTGCATGAACCCATGGCGAACCAATCATTAACATTAATAACAGCGTGACCATAACCGAAAAAAAGCGACATATTTTCGACATAGACAGCGCTCCTTTCTATTTATATAATATTAATTATTATTACAATAACTATATTACTATTTAGTTATTTTATGTCAATGACATTTACATAAACGACATAGAAAGTTTGAAATACTTCTTAATATTGTTATTCTCTCCTGTCTAAGACCCGTTGAATTCATCACTTTCTTTCCCTCAAATTTCATAATAAAGAAGCGCGACCGAGACTTACATTATTTGTGACCCAAAATGTGACCTTTCAGTTTAATTTGAGAGGGTTTTAAAAAAATTAAAAATCGCTATCATCATTATGTTTCTAATGACAATAGCGTTTAAGATTATTTCTAAGTATTTAAAATGGGTGATGTAGCCCCCTCGAGAGGAATCGAACCTCTATTGTAAGAACCGGAATCTTAAGTGTTATCCATTACACTACGAGGGGATAATGTGAGTATTAAATTGGTAAATCTTTTTCAAAAAGCTTAAAATCGAGATAACTTATACAATAAGCTTTATTTTTGACCATTTTTGACTTTTAAGTTAAAATAAGTTCAAAGTTATTAATAGGAGGAAAGAGTTATGAATTTAATTCCTACAGTTATCGAAACAACAAACCGCGGTGAACGCGCATACGATATTTATTCACGTTTATTAAAAGACCGTATTATTATGTTAGGTTCAGCAATTGATGACAACGTTGCAAATTCAATTGTATCACAACTTTTGTTTTTACAGGCACAAGATGCAGAAAAAGATATTTATCTCTACATTAATTCACCAGGTGGTAGCGTCACAGCAGGCTTTGCGATTTATGATACAATTCAACATATTAAACCAGATGTACAAACAATTTGTATCGGTATGGCAGCCTCTATGGGATCATTCTTACTTGCTGCTGGTGCCAAAGGTAAACGCTATGCCTTACCTAATGCAGAAGTCATGATTCACCAACCTCTTGGCGGCGCACAAGGTCAAGCCACTGAAATCGAAATTGCAGCGAACCACATTTTAAAAACACGTGCGAAATTAAATAAAATTTTATCAGAACGCACAGGTCAACCTATCGAAAAAATCGAAAAAGATACAGACCGTGACAACTTCTTAACAGCCGATGAAGCGAAAGAATACGGCTTAATTGACGAAGTTATGCAACCTGAATAATTTAGAGTGAGCGAGCTTTCAAATGAGAGCTCGCTTTTTTATATGTCAAACGGCTCTCCGTTACGAATTTTGTCTGCCATTTCATTCAACTTGCGTAAACGATGGTTAATGCCCGATTTCGAAATAGTGCCTGTACTGACCATTTCACCTAGTTCTTTAAGAGAAACGTCTTGATGTTCTATTCTTAATTTAGCCACTTCTCTTAATCTGTCCGGTAAATTATCTAGACCAATTTCTTGATCGATGAGTTGAATACTTTCAACTTGCTTCATAGCAGCACTGACCGTTTTGTTTAAGTTAGCTGTTTCACAATTTACAAGGCGGTTAACTGAATTTCGCATATCACGGACAATGCGCACATCTTCAAATTTCAATAACGCTTGATAACCCCCGATTAAACTTAAAAATTCTGCAATACGCTCTGCCTCTTTAATATACGTAATCCAGCCCTTTTTACGCTCTAACTTTTTCGCATTGAGCTCATATTGATTCATTAATGCCGTTAACCCTTCAGAATGTCCTTCATATAAAGAAAATATTTCTAAGTGATATGAGGAGGTTTCTGGATTATTAACAGACCCTCCTGCTAAAAAAGCGCCACGCAAATAACTCCGCTTCATTTCATCGTCTTTCACCATGGTTTCATCAATGTCATGACTGAACATACCTTCTTTAAGAATCCCCAGTTCATCTAATATTTCTTTCGTTTTCATTTTAATGCGACATATATATATGTTATTTTTCTTCAATTTCATTTTTTTACGCACTAAAATTTCAACTTCGACATGAAAGACAAGTTTGATTAATGAATAGATACGACGTGCTGTCGTCGCATTTTCAGTTTGAATATTAATGACAAACTGTTGATTAGAAAAATTCAAAGCTCCATTCATTCGAATCAATGCACTGAGCTCTGCTTTTGCACTTTTAGCATCTGTTTCTATTCGTGTTAATTCATTTTTCATTTCGGATGCAAAGCTCATGTTCCTCGATTCCTTTCTATATTATCCTAATTTAATCCTATGTGTTGAGGTGTCACAATTAATATCGTTTAATTTGGTCAGGATTAAATTGAATCGTACTAATTTCTTCAAGCGCAATATCATAAATCATATCGGCGAGAACCTCATTACAGTGGCGAACGTGATAATTTTCTGAAACTTGTGCTAAATCTTCGCCTGTCACCAATTTAATCCCATTTTTTTCCAATTCATCCGCATCATAATAAACCGGTTGAGCCCCTTTTTCTTTATATTTCTCTATAATTTCATTTGAAAAAGTGATTTCATTAGCTATGACGAAATCAATCACATTTTTCCCTAATTGTTGGTGTATCGCTTCCACATGATCGTTGACGGAATAGCCATCTGTCTCTCCCGGTTGGGTCATAATGTTAGAAACATATAATTTTTTAGCTTTACTCTCCACAATCGCTTTCGCAATCCCTTTGACACATAAATTAGAAATAACACTCGTATATAAAGAACCTGGCCCCATGACAATTAAATCTGCTTCTAATAATGCCTCTACCGCTTCATCCATCGGTTCAACATCCGCAGGTTCAAGAAACACACGACTGATTTTTTTATGTTTACTCGGAATATTAGATTCCCCTACCACAATTTCCCCGTCTTCCATTTCGGCATTAAGAGAAACGCTTGAAATAGTGGAAGGAATGACTTGTCCTTTTATATTGAGGATTCTACTGAGCTCTTTTACAGCATGGCCAAAATCATCTGTAATATTTGTCATCGCTGCAATAAGCAAATTCCCAAGAGAATGCCCACTAATTTTATCTTCTTCAAAGCGATATTGAAACAACTGTTCTAATGTCGGTTCAACATCACTCAAAGCAGCAAGGACGTTGCGTACGTCACCGGGAGCTGGGATATCCATTTCATGACGGATTTTCCCTGTGCTCCCCCCATCATCTGCCACTGTTACAATACAAGTAATATCGATTGGAAATTTTTTTAATCCTCTCGCAAGTACAGATAGTCCTGTACCCCCACCAATCAATACGAGTTTAATTTTTTTCATGCTTATCGCCACTTTCAAGATGCGCATCTCGATGATGCACATGGATATCATAGTCAAAGTGTTGTTTTAGATCCTCTGATAGACGTTGTGCTAATGCTACAGAACGGTGTTGTCCTCCCGTACATCCAAACGCAATTACAAGTTGTGACTTTCCTTCTTTTTTATACCCTGGAATCATAAATAACAGTAAATCCAATAATTTTTCATAAAATGTATTGGTTTCTTTCCATTTCATGACATAGTTGTAAACATCTTCATCCATCCCTGTTTGAGGACGCAGCGCTTTTACATAATAGGGATTAGGTAAAAAGCGCACATCAAATACAAGATCCGCATCAATTTGTATGCCATGTTTAAATCCAAAACTTTGTACACTGATGGTGAACGTGGAATGATTTGATTTGTTGAAATACTCATAAACGCGTGTCCGTAACTCTTTCGGAGACAGATATGTCGTATCCACGGTATAGTTTGCCATACTCCGAATATCAGAGAGCAAGTTACGTTCCTCACTAATTGCTTCAACCAATGTCAGATTGTTTTGGTCTTGTAAAGGGTGTCTACGTCGCGTTTCTTTATATCGTGAAATTAACTTTTCTGTCGTCGCGTCCACAAATAGCACATCCGTAATGACATTTTTACGACTGAGGACATCATCAAGTTCTTGAACGAGATATTTAAAAAATTCACGGCCTCTTAAATCTATTCCAATGGCCACTTTTTGAAGGGTCGGATTGCCTTGCTCCATGAGTTCAATAAATTTAGGAAGGAGTATTGGAGGAAGATTGTCTACACAAAAATAACCTAAATCCTCTAAACTCTGAATCACCACAGATTTACCCGCCCCTGATAAACCTGTAATGACTAACAATTCACTTTTGACGATTTCATTTTTTTCTTCTTGTTGCATACTTACCCACCATCCAATCATATTCTATTTAAGTGTACATGAAATCCAACTCTAGTAGTAGTGGCTATGTAAAAAAAGAGTGAACCAGTAATCAAATTGTGTTCATTTGATGGACTGATTCACTCTCTATCGCATCCGTAAAGATGACGTAGTGACATACTTTCTATGCTTCAGCAGTGTCTTTTAATGTTTCGATATACTCTTGTACACTTTGTGCAGCGATACTACCATCGCTCGTCGCAGTAACAATTTGACGCAAACCTTTTTCTCTTACGTCTCCAGCAACATAAATACCTTTTACAGCTGTACTCATATCTGGGTTGGCAACGATATAACCGGCATCATTTGTAATCCCTAAATTTTCGAAAGGTTGCGTTAAAGGTTTCATACCAATATAAACAAACAAACCATCTGCTTCAACAGTTTGTTCAGACCCATCTACTGTAGAAACTAATGTTAAAGAGCCGACTTTTCCATTTTCTTCATTTACAGATTTTAAAGTATGGTTCCAAATAAAGTCGATTTTTTCATTTTTAAATGCACGATCTTGTAGGATTTTTTGGGCCCGTAATTTATCACGGCGGTGCACAATAGTGACCTTATCTGCAAATTTCGTTAAGAATGTCCCTTCTTCAACGGCCGAATCGCCGCCACCAATAACATAAACATTTTTATTTTTAAAGAAAGCTCCGTCACAAACAGCACAGTAACTTACGCCTCTTCCTCCAAGTTCTGACTCACCTGGAACACCTATTTTTTTATACTCAGCGCCTGTTGCGATAATCACGGCTGTAGCTTCTACCTGACTTGAACCTAAATCAATGACTTTGTAATCACCTTTGTCTTCAATCCCTTTAATATCACCATACTGATATTCTGCACCGAATTTTTTTGCGTGCTCAAACATTTTTGAAGATAAATCAGGTCCGGAAATCATTTCAAAACCAGGGAAATTTTCAACTTCTTCTGTATTTGCCATTTGTCCCCCTGGCATTCCGCGTTCAATCATAACCGTATCTAGATTCGCACGTGAGGCATAAACTGATGCTGTCATACCTGCAGGCCCTGCACCGATAATTGCAACATCATATCTTTTTTGTTCTGACATGGATGAATCCTCCTCTTTTCTTTATCATACGCATTTTACACCAATTCACTTCTTAAATTGAAGCTAAATGCTCAATAGTTGCTGTAGTGCTTTATCCAACATTTCTTCAGTGATGTCGAATAATGTGGAAAGTTGAGATTTTAATATTGTAGTGTTTGTCATATTAAAATACAAATAAGTCACCGCTCCAATGTACGGATTGACATTTTCGGTGTCTACTTTTGCTTCTAATAAGGATTCTGCATAATTAATCCAACTTAAAAACAATGCAGATTCGTCTTTTGTTTTAGCGCAATCATATAACACTGTCATGCCTCTATGGATAAAATCAAGTTTGTGCAATTTTAAATCTTGTACAAGATAGGAAAGGTATAATTTTTCATAATCACCTAACCTTTCCAAAATGGCCCAAACATCATTTGTGAGTAAAACTTCCTTTCCATTCAGTTGATGTAATAAAAATAAGCCATAAATTCTTTCATGCGTGTCATCACTCGTTAATAAGGGCTCAACATACCGTTTGAAATGGTGTTCACTTGAGTCCATCACCCACGGGGGAATGCCTGGGTTAGCCTTCGAGAAATTTTCTAGTAATTCCCAAAAATGCTCGCTTTGTTCTTTATTTCCTAGGTAATAATAATTGAAAGCTAACGCATGAAACAATTGAAATGTTTGGAAACTCCCTTTCCGATGAAGAGGTAACAACAGTTGCTGAGAGGCCTCATATTGTTTTAAATAGCTCAATACAATCCCTAATTTAAACGTTTGCTCATCATTCATGGGGACAATTTTATTCAAGACTTTGACATAGTGTTCATATTTCTTATAGTCGTTCATGTTGTAAAGTAGCAATGTGTAATGACATAAGGCATGCACATCTGAAGGGTCCTCTTCAAGAAGAGATTCAAACATTTCTTTCGCAAGTTGATTTTCATTGAGATAGAGATAACACATCGCTAGAAGATTTCTTATCACTTTGTGTTTTTGTATCGCATCTTTTTGCGCCAAGATAAACTCACGTGCCTCTAGCAAACGCCCTTGACCAAAAAGATATTGAAAAATTACTTGCGTCACAAACAACTCACTTTCAAGTTCAAGTTGTGCTTCTCCCATATAAGTGACTTCAAACATAGTTTCAAGTTTGTCACGATAGTCTTCATCTTCTGATAAATACGCATAGCGGAGCCCAAATAAATAAGCTTTATTGGCTTCATTCAAATCTACATTTATCTGACTAAGTTCATAAAAACATGTTTCTAGTTTTTGTCCTCGACTCACTGCTTCATAATACAAGGCTTCCGCTTTTTTAGGTTGTCTTAATTGAACATAACACGTTGCGAGTTGTTGCGTGGCTTCAAAATTATCAGGTGACAATGCTAACACTTTGTCGAGATATTTTTGCGCTTTCTTATAATCTTGTTGTCGCAATTTTTGATCAGCTAATCGTTGATATAATGCTACATCATCACTTAATTGTATGATTTTTGGACGCTGCGCCATCCCCGTCACCTCCCTTTCACAACGGTTTGAATTGCATAGGATTTCCCATCGCTTTGGTATCGTTTGGAATATCTTTAGAAACAACGGTATGCGCCCCAACTTGGACACGGTCACCTATCACGACACCGGGTAAAATCGTCACATTAGCCCCAATTAATGTATCGTTCCCAATAATTACGTTTCCTACTCGAAGTTCATTTGGTAAAAATTCATGCGTTAAAATTGTTGTTTGATAACCAATGGTCACATTTTCACCAATTTTAATTTTTTCAGGATAGAGTAAATCCGGCACAACTTTAAATGCCAGTGCTGTATAAGCGCCAATCTCCATATTTAATAAACGACGATACAACACAGGTTTTATTCGAATAAATGGAAAATATCTTAAAACTTCAATAATGATGGTATTTTTAAACAGTTTAAAAAAAGAAATATACCGATACAAATGCCAAAGCGGATTATGTTTGCCTTTCGAAGCAACAACTTTAACGTTTCTTGCCATGTTTGATTTCCTTTCGTCGATTTGGCCAAGGTAATACATTAACTTCTTTATATTTGGGTGGTTTTACTTTAAAGCGTCTCCATAAAATCATGATAATCCCCATGATAATAAGTATGACGGACACCAATTGGGCAATGCGGATTGTCTCCGTTAACATTAAACTATCGGTACGTAAGCCCTCAACAAAGAAACGACCTATAGAATACCAGATTAAATATAAGAAGAAGGTTTCTCCAATACGTAAATTTTTTCGTAATAAAATCAAGATCACAAATCCGATAATATTCCATAAGGATTCATATAAAAACGTCGGATGATAGTATTGACCATGGATAAACATATTGTCGATAATAAAGTTTGGTAAATGCAAGTTTTCTAAAAATGCACGTGATACAGGTCCACCGTGAGCTTCATGGTTCATAAAATTTCCCCATCGCCCTATCGCTTGTGCCAGTATAATACTTGGCGCCACTATGTCACCGAGTTGAAAAGGATTCCAATTTTGTCTATGGCAATAATAAATGCCCATTAAGAAAGCGCCTATAAGCCCCCCATGAATGGCGATACCTCCTAGCCAAATCATAGGAATTTCAATAGGATGCATCGCATAATAGTCTAAGTTGAAGAGTACAAAATACAGTCTAGCGGTTAATATCGCAACCACCACACAAATTAAGATCGTATTTATCAGGTCTTCTTCTTTAAACCCTATTTTTTGCGCGCTTTTTTGGGCGATGACATACCCAATCAGAATGGCGGTGGCAATGATAATCCCATACCATCTCACCTGAATAGGACCAAATGAAAATGCTACGGGGTCAATATAACTAAACACGTTTAAGCATCTCCTTTATGTTGGCTGTTTTTTAGAATTTCAGCATTCAATCGCTCATTGAATTCTTCTGCTGTATTGATGCCCATAATATTTAAGCGATAATTCATTGCAGCAACTTCTATAATCACTGCCACGTTTCGTCCAGGTCGAACTGGAATCGTTTTTTTCGTAATTTCAGTATCTAAAATTTTTAAAGTTTCTTCACTTAATCCTACACGGTCATACAATTTATCTTGACGCCATGTTTCTAGGTTGATATTCAGACGGATACGTTTCTGCGTTAGGATAGACCCCGCGCCAAAAAGCGTCATCACATTGATAATGCCAAGTCCTCTAATTTCTAATAGATGTTCAATAATTTTAGGAGGCTTTCCTATCAGTTGATCTTTATGAATTTCTTTAATTTCAACATTATCATCAGCCACTAAACGGTGACCTCGTTTGACAAGTTCAAGTGCCGTTTCACTTTTACCAATGCCAGAATCACCTGTGATTAACACACCGACTCCATAGACATCGACTAATACGCCATGAAGTGAGGTTGAATTGGCAAGTTCGTGCTCTAAAAACGTCGTAAATCTACCCATTACACGCGTCGTGGCTTCATCAATATACATCAATGGCGTATCTGTTTCATTAGCAGCTTGAATGAGTTCCTCTGGCGCTTCAAGTCCTCTTGTAATGATAATCGCAGGTGTTTCTGGTCTGCATAATTTTCTCATGCGCCCTTCGCGTTCGTCTTCAGGCAATAAATTATAAAAAGAAAGCTCAGTCGTTCCGAGTAACTGGATACGGTTTGAGGCATAATGAGAAAAATACCCCGCCATTTCTAAACCTGGTCTTGAAATGTCAGTATTATGTATCGGTCTATTTAAGCCATGTGCTCCAGCAATCACATCTAATTGAAATCTTTCCGCCAAATCTTTACTCGTTAACATACATTCACCTCAATGCGCACTCTGCGCTATTTTGAATAATTATAGTATACATGAATCACTAAATGAACATGCTTATTTTTTCCTTAGTTTGTCATTCCATTATACATGAACAGAGTGAGCGTTAAAAATAAATCTTTATGACTTATTGTTCACACTCACCCTGTAATTTTGTACTATTTATTATATTTATTTAACTTTTCACTGACATCGCGCAATGATTTTTCGATCTGACTGAACGTTTCTATCGGATTTGTTTTATTACCACCGTTTTGGGATGAACTTTTCTCGCTGGACTTACGCAAAGTCGAAGAAACTTGTTTTAATGCTGTATTTACAAAATCCTCAACGGAAGATGCGGTTTCAGCATACGTTGACGATTGTGCCTCTTTGGACTGTGAACTTTCCTTTTGATGCTTATGTTCCTCTTTTGAAGTCGCCTCATGAGACTTATTCGTATGTTGCGCTGGGCTCATGGCATCTAATAAAAGCGCCGCTGAATCTACTGATATTTTATGCGCTTCTAATAGTTCTAATACTTTAAGTTGTGCTTCTTTCATAAATTAATCCTCCATACGTGCTTTATCACGTGCTAAAACTTGTTTCAAATATTTCCCGGTGTATGAAGCTTCATTAGCCGCAATGTCTTCTGGTGTTCCTGTTGCAATAATCGTTCCGCCACCATCTCCGCCTTCAGGACCTAAATCAATTAAATAGTCTGCGGTTTTAATGACATCTAAATTGTGTTCAATAATTACGACTGTGTCACCATTATCCACAATTTTATTTAAAACTTTAAGCAAACGACTGATATCATCTACGTGAAGACCTGTGGTAGGTTCATCTAAAATATAAATAGAGCGACCCGTCGAACGTTTATGCAATTCAGAAGCCAATTTCACACGTTGTGCTTCTCCACCTGATAGTGTCGTTGCAGGCTGACCTAAAGTAATATAGCCTAATCCGACATCTACGAGTGTTTGCAATTTTCGTTTGATTTTAGGTATATTTTCAAAAAATATCGTTGCATCTTCTACGGTCATGGCTAAGACGTCAGCAATACTTTTCCCTTTATACGTCACCTCTAATGTCTCACGATTATATCGTTTTCCACCACAGACTTCACAAGGCACATAAACATCTGGTAAAAAGTGCATTTCAATCTTTATAATGCCGTCTCCTTTACAGGCTTCACAGCGTCCACCTTTAACGTTAAAACTGAAGCGCCCTTTTTGGTAACCTCGGACCTTGGCTTCGTTCGTAGAGGCAAAAACGTCACGAATATCGTCAAAAACACCCGTATATGTGGCTGGATTAGACCGCGGTGTTCTACCTATAGGAGATTGATCAATATCGATAATTTTATCGATTTCATCGATGCCTTTAATGGCATCATGTTCTCCTGGTCTCACTTTAGAATTGTTAATTTTTTTAGCCAACGACTTGAATAGCACTTCGTTAACGAGCGAACTTTTTCCAGAGCCAGAGACCCCTGTCACGACATTCATGACAGATAGAGGAAATGCCACATCAACATTTTTTAAGTTATTACTCCGTGCGCCAAGAATTTCTATTTTACGCTCCGTTGTTTCACGACGGACTTCAGGAACAGGAATGAATTTTTTGCCGCTTAAATATTGACCTGTAAGTGATTTCTTATTTCGCATGACTTGTTTAGGCGTTCCATTCGCGACAACATGCCCTCCGTGATCTCCAGCACCAGGCCCGATATCTACTAAGTAATCCGCTTCCATCATTGTATCTTCATCGTGTTCCACAACAATGAGCGTATTTCCTAAATCACGCATATCTTTTAAAGTCGCTATCAATCTATCGTTATCTCTTTGATGTAAACCAATGGACGGCTCGTCTAAAACATATAAAACACCTGATAATCGAGAGCCAATTTGTGTGGCCAAACGGATACGTTGTGCCTCTCCACCTGATAAGGTTCCTGAAGCACGGTTCAACGTCAAATAGCCTAACCCCACATTATTAAGGAAATCCAAGCGGGCTATAATTTCTTTGAGTATTAAATTGGCAATTTGTTGATCTTGATTCGAAAGTTCAATATTTTGATAGTAATCTAAGGCATTTGATATAGATTGTTCTACGACTTGACCAATATTTTTATCCCCTACATAAACAGATAGCGCTTCTCTACTCAACCGATGACCGTGGCAGGTTTCACATACTTGTTCTGCCATGTATTTTTGCATCATTTCTCTCACATATTCAGACGGTGAATCATGGTAGCGTCGTTCAATATTCGGAACCACACCTTCGAAAACCATTGTTCTTGTCCGTGATTGGCCGAATTTAGATTTGAAGGTGAAGGTAATTTCTTTTTCTCCTGAGCCGTATAAAATAATGTTTTTTTGTCGCTCAGTCAGTTTTTTATAGGGTTTATCCATATTAATTTTATAAACTTCACACACACGTTTTAAAAGGGTTGGGTAATAATCCGAACTTGTAGGTTCCCAGGGTAAAATCGCACCTTCATTCAACGTTTTATCTTTATCTGGCACGACTAAATCTAAATCTACGGTTAACTTTTGTCCGAGTCCATCACAAGTTGAGCATGCGCCAAATGGACTGTTAAAACTAAACATCCGTGGTTCCAATTCCCCAATTGAAAATCCACAAATTGGACAAGCATGTTTTTCTGAGAATTCTAGCGGTTCCCCATCGATGACATCCACAAATAACCGCCCATCTGCAAGTTCTAAAACGGTTTCTATTGAATCAGCTAATCGTGATTCAATGCCAGGTTTAACTACAAGACGGTCCACAACAATTTCAATGGTATGATTTTTATTTTTATCTAGTTCGGGAACCGCAGTAATATCCATAATTTCACCGTCAACGCGGACACGCACATACCCTTTTTTACTAATATCGTTTAAAAGTTTTTCATGTGAACCTTTTCGATGATTGACGACGGGCGCTAACAATTGAATCTTAGTGCGTTCTTCAAGTTGAAGAATACGATCGGTCATTTGTTGTACAGTTTGGGACTCAATTTCAATCCCATGGTTCGGACAATAAGGTTTCCCAATACGTGCATAGAGTAATCTGATATAGTCATAAATTTCTGTGACAGTCGCGACAGTTGATCGTGGGTTTTTACTCGTCGTTTTTTGATCAATCGAAATGGCAGGTGACAAACCTTCTATCGTATCGACATCGGGTTTGTCCATTTGCCCTAGAAACTGTCTCGCATAGGCACTTAAAGATTCCACGTAGCGGCGTTGCCCCTCTGCATAAATGGTGTCAAAAGCAAGTGATGATTTACCAGAACCTGACAAGCCTGTCATGACAATTAATTTATGTTTAGGCAATTCAATATCTACATTTTTTAAGTTATGGGCTCTAGCCCCTTTTACAACGATTGACGGCTCTTTCATTCCAATCACCCTTCTGCTTTTAATTCAAATAATAAATCTCTCAATTCGGTCGCTTTTTCAAAATCTAACGCTTTGGCTGCTTCTTTCATTTCTTTTTCTATATTTTGAATCGTTTTTTGTCTTTCTTTCTTCGTGAGTTTCTTCGGTACTTCTTTACGGTTATCAGCATTGGTTTCATCTGTTTCAACAGTAGCACTTATCACATCATGTATTTTTTTGTTAATCGTTTTAGGTGTAATGCCATGCTCCTCATTATATGCCATTTGGATGTTACGTCGACGTTCTGTTTCATCAATCGCATATTGCATAGAATCTGTCATTTTATCAGCATACATAATCACTTCACCTTTGTCATTACGTGCTGCACGTCCAATCGTTTGAATTAACGAACGCTCTGAACGTAAAAATCCTTCTTTGTCTGCATCCAAGATGACCACCAGAGAAACTTCTGGAATATCAATACCTTCTCTTAGTAAGTTAATTCCGATTAAAACATCAAACGTTCCCATACGTAAATCACGAATAATTTCAATACGCTCTAATGTTTTAATTTCAGAGTGTAAATAATTGACTTTGACGCCCGCTTCTTTAAGATATGTCGTTAAATCTTCACTCATCTTTTTCGTTAATGTAGTGATGAGGACACGTTCATTACGTTCGACACGTTCATGGATTTCGGATAATAAATCGTCAATTTGATTTTTAGTAGGACGCACTTCGATTTTAGGGTCTAAAAGTCCTGTCGGTCGAATAATTTGTTCAACCATTTCATCTGTATGTTCTAATTCATAAGGACCCGGCGTTGCGGAAACATACACCAATTGTTTCGCTTTTTCTTCAAACTCTTCAAATTTTAATGGACGGTTGTCTAAGGCGCTTGGCAAACGAAAGCCGTGTTCAACTAAAACGTTTTTTCGGGCTTGGTCTCCATTATACATTCCCCGAATCTGAGGTAAGGTCACATGGGATTCGTCTATCATGATGAGCCAGTCCTCACCGAAATAGTCTAAGAGTGTATAAGGGGTAGATCCTAATGGGCGTAACGTTAAATGAACGGAATAGTTTTCGATGCCTGAACAAAATCCCATTTCTCGCATCATTTCTAAATCATAATTTGTACGCTGTTCTAAGCGCTGAGCCTCTAAAAGTTTATTTTCACTGCGAAGTTTTTCAAGTTGTGTTGCTAATTCCTTTTCAATACGTTCAATGGCTAATTTCATCTTTTCATCGCGTGTGACGAAGTGAGATGCTGGGAATAAAGCAAAATGTTCACGCTCACGTAAAACTTCTCCAGTTAAATAATTGATTTCACTCACACGGTCAATTTCATCACCAAAAAATTCAACACGAATACATAGCTCGTCTTTAGAGGCCGGGAAAATTTCAACGACATCTCCTCTAACGCGGAATGTTCCCCGTTTAAAGTCAATGTCATTTCGTGTATATTGAACATCAACTAATTTTCTTAGCAATTCGCTGCGGTCCATTTCCATACCGACGCGTATACTCACAACTAAATCTTTATATTCATCCGGGTTCCCTAAACCATAGATACAACTAACACTTGCGATGATGATTACGTCATCTCTTTCGAACAACGCACTTGTCGCTGAGTGCCGTAGTTGGTCAATCTCATCATTAATAGAGGCATCCTTTTCAATAAAAGTGTCTGTGGAGGGTACATAAGCTTCTGGTTGATAGTAGTCATAATAGCTGACAAAATATTCGACTCTATTTTCAGGGAAGAATTCTTTAAACTCGCTATAAAGCTGTCCTGCTAACGTTTTATTATGGGCAATGATTAAGGTCGGTTTCCCAACTTCTTTGATGACATTACTCATCGTAAAAGTTTTACCCGTTCCAGTGGCACCGAGTAAGGTTTGATGGCGTTTACCTTCATTGATACCTTTGGCAAGTTCAGCAATCGCCTTAGGTTGGTCCCCTTGTGGATCAAATTCTGAAGCAATCTTAAAATCATGGTGCTCCATCTATGTTCGCCCCTTTCACAGCAATATTAAACATATTTTAACAAATTTTTTCAGTTTATTCCAAACATCTGTTCGGCAATTTCAACTCTCTTTTTTCACTTTCCACTATAACAAACATCTAAAAGAAGGATAAGATATCCATATGAGGGGTATCTTATCCTTCAGTATCGTGATGTTTATGAATATGCAATTGATCAACAATAATATAACCTGCTAATAGCGAAACGACATCTAAAAAAATAATCCATTCATTATGAAAAAAACCTTTGTAGACAGAGGCGCCAATCAAGACAAGCGTGATGAAAGTTCCCACCCATTTACTGCGTGTAATTGCACTAAAAATAACGACAAGAACACACGGAAAAAAGGCTGCTAGCATATACCAAATCAATGGAATCACGCTTTCTTATTGTTTAATATTTGCATCGTTGTTTCACGCAACTCTGAACGTGGAATAAATTTTTCAGTGAGCATTTCGGGAATGATATTTTCAATAAAATCTTGAACAGAATATAGATGATCAAACTGCATAATCGTTTCTAAACTCATCTCATAAATTTCAAAAAATAAAGGTTCTGGATTACGTTTTTGAATTTCACCAAACGTTTCATAAAGAAGATCAATCTTATCAGCCACTGCTAATATTTGCCCTTCTAACGAATCATCTTTACCCTCTTGAAGTCTTTGGCGATAGATGTCTCTATATTTTTCTGGTATTTCCTCGGTAATAAAAGTATCTACCATCTCTTCTTCAACTTGTGAAAACAATTTTTTTAATTCGCCACTCGCATATTTTACGGGTGTTTTAATATCCCCTGTAAATATTTCAGCAAAGTCGTGATTCAACGCCTTCTCATACAAACTTTTCCAATCGACTTCTTTACCGTGATATTCTTCCACCGTTCCTAAATACTGCGCAATTTTCGTTACTTTAAAAGAATGCGCAGCCACGTTATGTTCAAAATATTTGAATTTACCTGGCAAACGAATTAATTTTTCTAAATCAGATAGTCTTTTAAAATATTGATGTACACCCATTACCAGACCCCCTATCACGTCGTTGAGCTTGTTCCGTTTTCTGAAAGTATTTTCTAGTTTGATGATAATATAACACAAAATGAACGATTCTATCACTATATATATTCATTGAATATAAATATTCACATTTAATGAATATAATCGTACTGATTGAAATCGTGAATGATTCTTTGATTGACCACATATGGCGCTATCCAATTCATCTCTGAAACAATAATATGCGTGGGTAAGATTTTTTCTACAATGGCCACGTGTCCATACACGCCTTCTTTGGTAACAAGAATCGCTCCAAGTTGAGGTGTGTTATTAACGACAAAACCTTGATAGCGTGCCTGATCACCCCAATATTTTGCATCTCCCCAAAGGTTAGAAATAGGTGAATTTAATTCCAAGCGTCTCTGAAATGCATAAAATGTACATTGGCCTTGTGTATAAAGATTAATCGGCACGTTATGTTTTGGAAGAGATATGACTTTGTTTGGAACGAACGGCAAAACTGGTCGTATTAACTTATCTTTTTTAGCATGCTTGTGGGTGATTTTCTTTTGTACTACTCGTCGTGCCCTTTGCTTGCGGGCATATTTTTGAGATTGTTGTAGAGTGTGTAATGGGCGTTGCTCAATTTGAGGATTTTTAGTCAGTTGAGGTTCAAATAGAATCGCTAACCCTTTCGGTGAAAGCGCAAGCCATTGATTCGTCTGGAGTGAATGAAAATGGGGATTATAATTTTGAAATTCCTTCTCAGTCAAATGATAACGTTTTAATATATGCGAAAGTTGTTCATCGGGTTGTACCCTGTGCACATGTTTATTTGGAAAACGTATAGTATCAAAGTGAATTTTTTCTTTTGAGATTTTAGGGTTTAATTTTTCTATCTCTTTAGTTGAGACCCCTGTCGCTTGTGCAATTTCAGAAATTGTCATCTGTTGAGGTAGTGCCACCTCTTGTGTAGGCACTAATAATGTCATGACAGTGACGATGAAACCCTTCATAAAGTCAAACTCCTAATCCTTTTTTAATTCAAAAAACTTGGAGTAAAGAAATCAATATCTACACTCCAAGTTTCAATAGCTACTTTTTATTTTAATTGACTGCGTAAATAAGCATCAATGAAGGCGCCGATGTCACCGTCCATTACTGCATTCACATTTCCGGTCTCTTCATTCGTTCGATGGTCTTTAACCATTGAGTAAGGATGGAAAACATAGGAACGAATTTGACTTCCCCAGCCTATCTCTTTCTGTTCTCCACGTATTTCAGCAAGTTCACGCTCTTTTTGTTCAATTTCTAATTGATACAGCTTAGCTTTTAACATTTTCATTGCGGCTTCTCGGTTTTTAATTTGTGAACGTTCATTTTGGTTGTTCACGACAATACCTGTCGGATGGTGAGTGATACGAATGGCAGATTCCGTTTTATTGATGTGTTGTCCACCTGCACCAGAAGCACGGAATGTATCTACTGTAATATCATCAGGATTAATTTCGACTTCAATTTTTTCATTATTAAACTCTGGAATGACGTCACATGAAGCAAATGAAGTATGGCGTCGACCTGATGAATCAAAAGGTGAAATACGCACTAAACGATGAACACCTTTTTCAGCTTTTAAATAACCATATGCATTGTGCCCTTTAACGATCATTGTCACACTTTTAACGCCTGCTTCATCCCCTGCTTGGTAATCCGCAATTTCAACTTTAAAACCTTGTTGTTCACAAAAGCGTTGGTACATACGTAGCAGCATATTCGTCCAATCTTGTGACTCTGTACCACCCGCACCCGGATGAAGTTCCATGATGGCGTTATTGGCATCATGTTCACCGTCAAGCAACAACTGTAATTCAAAACGATCTATTTTCTTATCATAGTCAGCCACAGTCGCTTCTAATTCATTCTTCATTTCTTCATCATATTCTTCTTGTAATAATTCATAAGTTGCCATCATATCTTCAATATCATGATTTATTTCATGATACGTATTGACAACTGACTTCAGCGCATTATTTTGATCAATAATCTCTTGCGCACGTGCTTGATCGTCCCAAAATGTGGTTTCAGCCATCATTTCTTCATACTCTTGAATATCGGTCTCTTTTTTTTCTAAGTCAAAGAGACCCCCTAAGCTGATCAAGTTTAGTCTCGAAGTTTTCAATATGACGTTTTATCTCTGATAGTTCCATTACGGCACTCCTTACCTTTTTTATTATTTACCACAACAGTTTTTATATTTTTTGCCACTTCCGCAAGGACAAGGTTCATTACGTCCTACTTCGTGCTCTTTAACGATAGGTTGAGGTTTTACTTTTTCTTTCCCATCGTTCGTAGAGACGTGTTGACCTTCAAATTCCTTTGTCTTTTCACGTTGCACGTCATCTTCAACTGTCACAACTGATTTTAAGATGTATTTACTTACATCTTCTTCAATGCCTTGCATCATAATATCGAAAAGTTCATGACCTTCATTTTGGTAATCACGTAAAGGATTTTGTTGACCATAGGAACGTAAATGAATCCCTTGTCTCAATTGATCCATTGTATCGATGTGGGACGTCCATCGTTCATCAATAGAACGTAATAAAATCATTCTTTCAAATTCTGGCATACGCTCACCAAGGGCTTCTTTTTGACGATTGTATGCTTTTTCTATTTTTTCCCAAATGATGTCGAAAATATCTTCACGATCTTTGCCTTTGATTTCCTCTTCTTTCAATTCACCTTCATGCAAGAACACATCTTCCACATAATGAATTAGTGGTTCATAATCGGGATTTTCAGCATCTTCATTCACGTGATATTGAATCGTACGTTCAAGTGTTGATTTTAACATTTCAATGACAAGGGCTGAACTGCTTTCTTCATCGATAATTCGATTACGCTCTTCGTACATGATTTCACGTTGTTTACGTAACACTTCATCGTATTCTAGAATCCGTTTACGTGCATCAAAGTTGTTACCTTCCACACGTTTTTGTGCGGATTCAACCGCACGCGATACCATTTTAGATTCAATTGGTGTGGAATCGTCCATACCCAGTCGATTCATCATGGATTGCATACGTTCAGAACCAAACCGTACCATTAAATCATCTTGAAGTGACAAGTAAAAACGGCTGTCTCCACGGTCTCCTTGTCGACCTGAACGTCCACGCAATTGGTCATCAATACGTCGTGATTCATGTCTTTCAGTCCCGATAACTGCAAGACCTCCTAAATCTTCTACGCCTTCTCCAAGCTTAATGTCCGTACCACGACCGGCCATGTTTGTAGCAATCGTTACAGCACCGCGTTGTCCTGCATCTGCTACAATTTCGGCTTCACGTTCGTGGTTTTTCGCATTAAGTACGCTATGGCGAATACCACGTTTTTTAAGTAAGTTTGAAATGTATTCACTCGTTTCCACTGCAACTGTACCCAAGAGCACAGGTTGGCCTTTACGGTGTTTTTCAATCACTTCTTCGACCACTGCATCAAATTTTCCTTTTTGACTGACATAAATTAAATCAGAATGATCCACACGTTGGACAGGACGGTTGGTAGGGATTTGCGTTACGGTCATATTATATATATTTCTAAATTCTTCTTCTTCCGTTTTAGCTGTCCCTGTCATACCTGCTAATTTATTGTACATTCTAAAGTAGTTTTGGAAGGTGATAGAAGCCATTGTTTTAGACTCATTTTGAATTTTAACCGATTCTTTAGCTTCAATAGCTTGATGTAACCCTTCTGAAAATCGTCGTCCGGGCATTGTACGACCTGTGAATTGGTCAACAATTAAAATTTCGCCATTTGATACCATATAATCTATATCACGAGCCATTGTATAATGCGCTCTTAATGCAAGGTTGATGTGGTGAATGATATCCACATGTCGCACATCATATAAATTGTCAATTTTAAACATACGTTCTGCTTTGTCAATCCCTTGCTCAGTAAGCTGAATCGCTTTTGTTTGTACATCATAATTATAATCATCTTCAGCTTTTAGCATTTTGGCAAAGACGTTGGCTTGCGTATACAATGATGTTGATTTTTCTGCCTCACCAGAAATAATCAGAGGTGTACGCGCTTCATCGATTAAAATTGAGTCAACTTCATCGATAATAGCAAAATTCAACTTGCGCATAACGCGATCCTCTTTATAGTTCACCATGTTATCTCGTAAATAGTCGAAGCCCAGTTCATTGTTTGTACTGTACGTAATGTCTTTTGCGTAAGCATCACGTTTTTCGTGTGTTTGTAAACTATTCGTGTTAAGTCCTACATTAAGCCCTAAAAATTCATATAAATGCGCCATCTCTTCACTTTGAGAGGAAGCTAAATATTCATTGACAGTGATAACGTGGACACCACGTCCAGTTAATGCATTCAAATACGTTGGCATTGTGGCAGTTAATGTTTTACCTTCACCCGTTCTCATCTCTGCAATATCGCCTTTATGAATCGCAATACCACCCATAATTTGAACTTTATAAGGAACCATACCAAATACGCGTTTTGATGCTTCTCTGACAAGTGCAAACGCCTCTGGTAAAATTTCATCAAGTTTATTATCCTGTTTTTTTCGATCTTCTATTTCTTGCAATTGTTCCTGAAATTTGCGTGTTTTCTCTTTAATTTCATCATCAGTTAAAATTGCCATGTCTTCTTCCAAGGCAATAACTTTGTCCGCAAGTTTTCCAAGTCTTTTGACTTCTCGGTTATTACCTTCAACCAGTTTCGTTAAAAAACCCATTTATTTCGCTCCTTTAGCAATAAACTGTGCTCTCTTACAACAACACATCATATCATTTTTAGGTATAAATTTATACTCATATACTTAGTGTTTAAGAAAATACTAAGTAATATATACCACAACGTAATAATTTCACGTCAGAATGTTAGTACTAAAAAAGAGCCTACAGATGTGCTATAGGCTCTTTCGGTAACAACATTTATATTTGTAACATACAATTTTAATCTAAAGCTTCTGTTTCAATCAGACCATATTTTCCATCTTTACGACGATAAACAATGCTAGTACCTTCTGTTTCTCTGTCGTGGAATACAAAGAAGTCATGTCCTAATAAGTTCATTTGAAGTACAGCTTCTTCTGAGTCCATTGGTTTTAAACCGAATGTTTTAGAACGAATGATTTCAATGTCTGATTCAGATGTTTCATTGTCAATTTCAGGTGTAGTTGCTTCTGCATCTACGAAAATATCTTGTTCATTACCGCGATCACGGTTTTTTCTATTCACGCGTGTTTTATATTTACGAACTTGACGTTCTAATTTGCTCGTAATTAAGTCAATACCCGCATATAAATCATCATGACGCTCTTCAGCTCTTAAAGTAACGTTTTTAAGCGGAATCGTTACTTCAATTTTAGTACTTGAGTTTTGGTAAGTTTTTACTTTAACATGTGCTGTTGCATTAGGCACATTCGTAAAGTATCGTTCTAATTTACCAATTTTGTCCTCAATATAATTGCGAATTGCATCTGTGATTGTGAGGTTGTCTCCATGAATTTCAAAGTTAATCATAGTGCTCGCTCCTTTCAACCTCTTGCTATAATATATTTCTTACTTATATTTTACCACGTTTACGTCAACGTGCAAACGTTAACATACTCAATTTTCTGACTTTTTTCGAGAATAGCTTAACCGCAACGTTATGGGCAGTTTGGCCCGTTGTGTAAATATCATCTACAAGTAAAATGTGTTTGTTTTCGAGTCGAATGTCACCTTGAATTGAAATGCCATTCTTCAAATTCATCCTGTCTTTTAAGTTAAGAGAAAACTGTTTAGGACGTTGATTCATCTTAAGACAGTTTTGAAAAGGAATTTTCGCTTCTTCTAATACCGTTTGTACTGGATTAAATGTTCTTTTAAGGTCATTTTCTTCTACTGAAGGGACAGGTATCACCATATCAAAGTTAGCGTATGGAATTCGAAGCGCTTGCGCAATCACTTTAGCCAATGCGACATCGCCGAGGAATTTGTATTGGTGATAAAAGGATTTATAAAAACCTTCATAATGAAAACAGGCAGTTATCTTATCGAAACGATAGTGATACTTACGTACGCTACAATTCACACAGTGTTGCTGTTCAATTTTTCCGAGGCAATACTGACATCGGTTTTCTGGTTGAAATTGATATTGATTCATAGCTAAGGTGCACCGCTCACAAAGAACGGGGTGCGGTGTAAAGAGCGTTTGAAAAGAAAGTGTATCAACTATCGTAGTTTGACATATCAGGCACTTCAATGTTTAATCCATTCCTTTTCTCTTCCCAACTCATTCATACGTTTAATTTCATGA
Organism: Staphylococcus chromogenes; assembly: GCF_029024625.1. NCBI lineage: Bacteria > Bacillati > Bacillota > Bacilli > Caryophanales > Staphylococcaceae > Staphylococcus > Staphylococcus chromogenes. Next base: position 1,890,350 of record NZ_CP118953.1, read on the forward strand.
CGTGCCGCATACATCGCTATCGTCCTCCCCGTGTGATAAAACAGCACTGTTCCATCTGGACATACCTTCTTTCTTCCAACCCTTCCAGCAATTTGAATCAGCGCAGAAGCCGTATACTTGTGGCTATCCATTACCCAAACGTCTAAATAAGGCATTGTGAATCCTCTTTCTAAAATAGTTGTTGTTAATACAATTTTGTAATGGCCATCACGAAGTGCTTGAACTTTAGAGAGGCGCTCTGGGTCTTCACTATAGACGTAACATAAACTGTTTAGCAAAGATTGATAGGTTTTATAAAAATCTTTCATCTCTTCTATATTACTAAAAAATAGCAAAGTCGTCCGTTGTAATTGAACTTGTTGATTTAAATGTTTTATCAAATAACTTTGCCGATGTCTAAATTTCACTTTGAAATATTTAAATGTAGGCACAACAAGAGGGTAACGATGAAACCGTGCTGGCAACGTAATGATATGTTCTGGCGAGAAAGATTTTAATAAACTTTTTGGTGGGGTGGCCGTCATATAAATTAACGTTTTTTCACTACGTGCTGCACTTGAAATACAGTGCATTAAATTCGGATCCATAGAAAGCGGAAAAGCATCCACTTCATCAATAAATATGACATCAAAATGGTTTTTAAAGCGATACAATTGATGAACGGTCGCTATAATGAAATGACCCTGAAATTTTTGTTGACTCGCTTGATGTAATACATCAATATTTTCATGTTTAAACGTTTGACAAATCCGTTGACTCACCTCAATGACAACATCTACCCTTGGCGATACGACTGCAACGTTGAAACCTTTCTGACGTGCCACTGAAATGGCTTCAAACATCATCTCTGTTTTCCCAGCACCAGTCACTGCATGTAGAAGCAAACTGTTCTTTTCATGTAATGCGGTCACAATTTGAGAAGATGCAAATTGTTGTTGGGGAGATAATTCGAAAGAAAGCGCATAATTTCCAGCTGAACGTTGATGATGCGTTTGGGTTAAAACAACTTTATGGACAGAATCCATTCGCCCCATCGTGATACAATGGCGACAATAGGTAATAGGCTCCTTAAAAAAAGCGCTATGATACTGATAAAAATGGTGATTTTGCACTGTCTCACATTGCACACAAAACCATTTTCCTTCTCTTTTGATCACTCCGTAAGTGATTTTTTCTATCGTTTCATCTGTTAAAGTCGCGCGCTCCTTCACTAGTTGTCCGTACCGTTTCATTTGGTCCCTCCTTCACTATTCTACTCGTTTTAAAGAATGAAATTACTTTTCTTTCTTTAATCTTTTTCAAAAGGAGGTCTCTTATATATCAAAAGAGCAGTAAAGCCTCTTGATGTAGAGTGCTTACTGCTCTTTTGAAAGCGCGATGAATTACTTGTAATCTGGCACAGTAATTTTACGATTGACTGCACCTATACCAAATCCACCTAATCCTAAGTGGGAGGAGATAACTGGACCAAATTCAGAAAAAATGATATTTTTTTCTGGAAAGCGCGTTTTTAAATCTTCAAACACACGATGTGACTCTTCCTTATTATCTCCACCGATCACAACAACTGTCGATTGTTCAAATTGATTTGACAATTCGATAGCTTTGTCTTCGATTAATTTCAATGCTTTTTTCTTTGTGCGTACTTTTTCATAAGGAACAATAAGCCCTTCCTCAAATGTCAGCACAGGCTTCATTTTTAATAGATTTCCAACCCATGCCTGTGCCCCTGTGATGCGTCCGCTTTTACGCAAGTTTTTCAAATCATCGACGACGAGATAAGCTCCAGTGTGTTGACGCATATCTTCTAAATCCTCGAGAATTTCATCTATATGCTTACCTTCTTTAATTAAGTCTATTGCCCGAAACACAAATGCACCTTCCACCATACATGCAATTTTGGAATCTATGGGATGTACATTGATACCTTCGACCATGCTAGCTGCTTGTAAAGATGTTTGATAAGCTCCACTTATCCCACTAGATAAATGTACGGTAATGACGTCTGTATAACCTTCAGCTTTGTATGCCTCAAACGCATTAATCATCTCACCAATCGCGGGTTGGCTTGTCGTCGGAATCGTTTCAGACTCCTTTAACACAGTATAAAATTCATCTGCTGTAATTGTTTCGTTTTCTTTATGATTTTCGCCATTTTCTAACGTAATACTTAACGGCACAATTCGTATATTATTTTCTTCTAAATAAGGTTGAGGAATATAACTTGTAGAATCTGTCATGACAGCGATTTTCATTTTTTAATGTCCTCCTAATTATTTACAACATTCACACCTATTTAACGATCGTTTTATTTGGTAACGTTGATGATAAATTTATATTTTCACATTAATACTATCATACAATCCTTTATATCAAATTTCAGTCATTAAAGCCATTGATTTTTTTAGTATTCACATTTAAGCTAAGAATAATCTTAATACATTTTAATCAAGATCGGAGCCGGTGCTATGGAAGATTCAATCATCACAATTAAAAGTGAACACATCATTGAAAATGTCATTAGTAAATCGCGGTTTATCGCTCATATTAAACCCGTCCAAACTGAAGAAGAAGCAAAATCATTTATAGAAGCTAAGAAAAAAGAGCATCGCGAAGCCACACATAATTGTTCCGCCTATACGATTGGGGACACGATGCATATTCAAAAAGCGCTCGATGACGGTGAACCCAGTGGAACAGCAGGTGTCCCAATGCTTGAAATGTTAAAAAAACACGATATTCATAATGCTGCTGTTGTGGTTACGCGTTATTTTGGTGGCATCAAACTTGGAACCGGTGGCTTAATTCGTGCTTATGGTGGAGCTGTACGTGATTGTATAAAAGCGGCAGGTCGCGTGGAATTAAAACCGGCTATCCCTTCTCACGTTACGCTCTCTTATGATTTAACCGGTAAATTTGAATATGAGCTTCAATCCACTTCATTTTATTTAAGAGACACCGTTTACACCGATAAAGTGACTTACGATATTGATGTTATCGAATCGGATCGCGAGGCATTTGTTCAATTTTTAAACCAACATACACAAGGCCAATTCGTTCTTACTGAAGATCCTGTGAAACGCCTTGCCTTTGATATCGAGACATAAAAATATCCTGTTACTTAAAAGCCTTCCTCGCTGTTAAGTAGCAGGATTTTATTTTGGATGACGTTTTGAAATCAAATTGAGCAACGGACGATAATCATCATCAATGAGCCCCGTAAACTCTACAATAAGCTCTATTGTAATGATAATGAGGAGCACCGTTAAAAAGAAACCACAAGGTTGAGATAGATATAATATGACACTTACGACACTGAACATAATGGCCATCGCATAGATTAATATGACTGTTTGGCGATGAGTATAACCTAAGTCTAACAGTTTATGATGCAAATGGGATTTATCCGCTTGCATAATATGCTGACCTCGTTTGACGCGTCGAATCATCGCAAACAATGTATCAATAAATGGCACTGCCAAAATGACGATTGGGAAGAACAGTGAAATAAAAGTAATATTTTTGAATCCTAATAAAGAAAGGAAACCTATAATAAACCCAAGCAACAATGCGCCACTGTCTCCTAAAAATATCTTTGCCGGATGAAAGTTAAAAACAAGAAATCCGAGTAATGAGCCAATCAGAACACTACAAATCATAATAATAAAAATGTTACCTTGTAAAATTGCGATAAATGCAATGGTTACAAGAGCAATCGTTGAAACTCCGGCTGCTAGGCCATCCAAACCATCGATTAAATTAATCGCATTCGTAATCGCTACAATCCAAAAAATAGTAATTGGAATACTTAGCCAGCCAAAATGTATCGTTGGACCAATAGGAATCGAAATAAAATCAATAGTGACGCCATACACAACGACAATAGACGCGGCTATAATTTGTCCAATTAATTTTAAAACGGGTTTCAAATCATATAAGTCATCAATAAGCCCAACTAAATAAATGACGATAGCACCTAGTAATAGAGGTTTTATTTCTCGTTCTATTGGAGCGCCGAGCCATATTCCAATAAAGAAAGAGAGTAAAATTGCAGAGCCACCTAACATAGATATAGGTTTAGTATGTATCTTTCTAAAGTTAGGTCGATCAACGATATCTAACTTTTTGGAAACCGCTATCACTATAGGTGTTAAAATCAAACTGACAATCATTGAAAATATAATCAACGTGAGTGTATACATCAGTTCACCTACAAATTTAAAAATTAATTCATCTGTTATATTTTACTTATTCCTATTCAAAAAACAAGCACTTTCTATAATCAATCCTATTATATAGTAACACGAATTACCTAAGTTAGCATCACTACTCATAATAATCTTAATCTTGCATTAAATTATTTAATGACAAAATGTAACTTTTCACTTACAATAACATAGGGTTAAGTAAAGGAGTCATAACTATGATTGAAGCCATTATTTATAATATATCAGTATCCATCGCGGGTATCTATTTATTTCATCGGTTACAATACGCTGAATCGCGTGACTTTAGATTTTCTAAAAGTTATATGAGCGTATTGATGACTATCGTTGGATTACTGCTTGCCTTGCAACCAGTCCCCATCGAACATTATTACATTCAACTTTCATTTGTTCCTTTATTATTTTTAGGTCGATACACAAATGCATTTTATACGTTTATTTCTGCGTTACTCATTGCTATTGTCAGTTATTTTGTACTTTCAACAACATTCACATTTGCCATTTCACTACTTATTATTGCAGTGATTGTAAGTACAATTGGACCTTTTATTAAACAAAATCATATTATTGCGATACAAATCTTAAATATCATTAGTATTGTCATTTTACTTGTTATTGCAATAATCGTCCCTCACTTTGACACGATTGAAGTATTGTATTTACTGCCATTATCCATCGTTGCGACGTTGATTACAGCATTATTTTACGTAGATTTACATCGCTTTTTCACTTTAATTGATCGCTACGATAATGAAAATACAATCGACTATTTAACCGGATTAGGAAATGTTAAAGAATTCGACAGACATTTAAATGCATTAGCACAACGCGCCGATACAAAAAAACAAAGTCTTGCCTTGTTATTAATAGACATTGACGGTTTTAAAGATGTGAATGATGCACATACACACGAAGCTGGAGATGCCATTTTAAAACAGATTTCTCATCTTTTACAAAATTATGTCCCTCCAAAACATAGAATATTTAGAAATGGTGGAGAAGAATTCTCTATCGTTATTAAAAATTATTCATTAGATGATTGCGTCAAATTGGCCGAAAGTATTCGTAAAGGTGTTGAAAAATCAAATTTCCACTTGCCTGACAAATCTGTCATTAAATTATCCGTCTCCATCGGTGTTGGCTATTTAACAAGTGATGACTATAAATCACAACGTAAAGTATTTAAAGATGCCGATGATATGTTACACATTGCTAAAAATGAAGGGCGTAACAAAGTGATGTTTAATCCGATTATCAAGCTACAATAAAGCTATTATCGCCACAAAAGTATTTTAAAAATCATGCCTCTTTCAACAAACAACGACATTGATTTTAATAAAATATTCAAATCTCGACATTATCTTTTATTGAATTCAAATCTTCCGCATACAGGTTAGGAGTTTAAACGTCCTAACCTGTAATTTTTTTAGCCATAAATTATAAATCGCCCACTTTTACTAGGACATTTCTATTAAGTTGCCCCTTAAATTAAAATGAAACTTTCGATTAATCTTGCAACATCTAGCATTCACATGTAGACTGACAATTGATTCAGTTGATAAGGAGGAACCTCTATGGCAGATTCACTGACAATTATTGATGAAAACAAAGTGCTCGATGTCGTTTTATTAGCGGGAAAAGTTTTGCTAGAAAGCGGCGCCGAAACCTATCGTGTTGAGGATACAATGGGTCGTATTGCAGCGAGTTTTGGCTTGGATGATACATATGCCTTTGTCACTTCAACTGCCATTATGTTTTCACTCAATGATCGTACAAACACGCGCTTAGTTCGTGTGCGAGAGCGTACGACAGATTTAGAAAAAATTGCTATCGCAAATAATGTTTCACGAAAAATATCACAAAATAAAATCACTTTAGACGAGGCCAAAACAGAATTGATACATTTAGAACAAGCCTCTCTTCAATTTTCTTTTATTGTAAAATTTTTATCTGCTGCTATCGCATCTGGGTTCTTCTTATTTATGTTCGGCGGTGTGGCCCACGATTTTATTTATGCTGTAATGGCCGGGGCCGGTGCGTTTTTAACCTTTGACCTTGTTCAACGTTATATTCAAATTAAATTCTTTTCTGAATTCATTAGTTCTATGGTCGTCATCGCCGTTGCTGCCTCTTTCACAAAATTAGGAATGACGGTAAACCAAGATATTATTACAATTGCTGGTGTCATGCCACTCGTCCCAGGTATTTTAATCACAAATGCGATTCGTGACTTAATGGCGGGTGAATTACTTGCGGGTATGTCACGAGGTGTGGAAGCCGCATTAACCGCATTTGCGATTGGTGCTGGTGTCGCAGTCGTCTTAATTATATTTTAGGAGGGTTGGAAATTATGATGTCTATTTTTTATTATATCGCTCAATTTTTAATCAGTTTTATTGCCACCATGCTGTTTTCAATCCTATTCAACGCACCTAAAAAATTACTTGTTGCGGCTGGTTTTGTAGGTGCCATGGGATGGATTATTTATAAATTCACGCTTGATTTAAACTTTGGAACGGTCCCTGCCGCTTTTTTCGGGAGTTTCATTTTAGGCGTTATGAGTCACGTGATGAGTCGTCGTTATAAACGGCCCGTCATTATTTTCATCGTTCCCGGCATTATTCCCCTCGTTCCCGGAGGTGCCGCATACGAAGCCACCCGTTTACTTGTATCAAACGAATATACAAAAGCCGTCAATCAATTTTTAGAAGTGACATTAACTTCTGGCGCCATCGCTTTTGGAATTTTATGTGCCGAAATTTTTTACTATATCTACACGCGTTTAAAACACCACTATGCTAAACTAAAAGGTAAGACCTATAAAAGAGGCTATCATATGAACAATCGTATATAAGGAAGTGTAAACATGAAAGAAAATATCATCGAAAGACTAACACGTTACGTCAAAATAAATACACAGTCCAATCCTCATAGTGAAACAACACCCTCAACACCTGAACAATGGGATTTACTGCATTTATTAGAAGATGAACTTAAAACGATGGGGCTCAAAACCGAATTAGATGCACATGGTTATTTATTTGCCACCCTTGAAAGTAATACGACAAAAACTGTGCCCACTATCGGCTTTTTAGCTCACGTGGATACATCTCCTGATTTTAATGCGGCGCATGTTCATCCGCAACTGATTGAAAACTACGATGGTGGCACAATTCAACTCGGTGATTCCGGAAGAATAATTGATCCGGAGGTATTTCCAGATATCGTGAAAGTGAAAAGTCATACGTTAATGACAACGGATGGGACTTCTTTATTAGGGGCAGATGATAAAGCCGGTGTCGTTGAAATCATGGAAGCACTTCAATGTTTAAAAAATCATCCAGAAATAAAGCACGGCACTATTCGTATCGGTTTTACGCCAGACGAAGAAATTGGTCGTGGCCCGCATCAATTTAATGTAGAAAAATTCAATGCTGATTTTGCCTACACAATGGATGGCAGTCAGTTAGGCGAATTACAATTTGAAAGCTTTAACGCAGCAGAAGCTAAAGTCACTTTTGAAGGGGTCAATGTCCACCCCGGCTCGGCTAAAAACAAGATGGTCAATGCCTCAGCCTTAGCAACGCAGTTTCATGCCCAATTACCTGAAAAAGAAGTCCCAGAACATACAGAAGATTACGAAGGCTTTTATCATTTAACTGAAATAGAAGGGAACGTTGAAACAGCAACGCTTCATTACATTTTACGTGATCATGATCATGAAAGTTTTGAAAAACGTAAACAGACACTCATCGATATCCAAGCCCATATGAATGCAAAATATCATTATGATCCTGTGCAACTCGTAATTAATGATCAATATCGTAATATGGCTGAAAAGATTAACCCCCACCCTCACATCATCGATGTTCCGAAACGCGTTTACGAATCTTTAAATATCGTTCCTAATACAGCGCCTATCCGTGGAGGGACAGATGGATCGCAATTATCATTCATGGGCTTACCGACCCCGAACATTTTTACAGGTTGTGACCATTTTCACGGGCCTTACGAATATGCGTCTATCGACGTCATGGCTCAAGCTATCAAAGTTATAATTGGAATCGTTCAAACCTTTGAAAAAGAAGCATAAAAAGAGACCGATGAGTATCGAACATAGTGTTCGTTGCTCATCGGTTTTATTTAAATGTGGGCATTTAATAATTTGACAACTTGCACAGTATAAGCACGTAATGTCACACCTAACTTAAAATCCGGATATTCATTAGGCATTTCATCGAATGCATTGAACATCGCTGTGACACCTAAATTCTCATACTGCTCAAATTTTTCAGATGTGCCGCAAAGCGCTATGGCCAATTTTTGGTACTGTTGTGCCAATTCAGCAATTCTTAATGACGATGTGTTAATCACGTGATCGCGTTCGTTAATCCCTTCGCCAAACAAAATTAAATCCGCTTGTTTAACTAGATTTTCAAGTCCTGTAATTTGATCTACAAGTTCATGACTTGTCATAATTTCTGCATTAAACATCGTTTTAAATATCGCAGCCATGCCTCCACCAGCACCACCGCGTTCAATTTGGCCTAATGACAGCTTTAATTCATGTTTCATAATTTCACTAAAATACCAAAGCAAGTTATCAATTTCTACCGCTTCTTCTCTTGATAAGTGAAGCGTCTTGTAGCTTTGCATGATGGCACTCTGCTTTCCATACATTTTGCTACTAAAATCTATTAAGATTTGAAAGTGAGTATCTTTTAACTGAGGATGTAAGCCACTAGTATCTACTCGTCGAATATGTTTCACTTGACCCAAGCCTTTTGTCATATCCACACGTTCTCCATCGTCATTATAAAAGACCGCACCTAGAGCTTGTAACATCCCTGCACCGCCATCGAAGGTATCCGTCCCTCCGACAGAAATCGCAAATGTTTTAGCACCTTTATTCAATGCGTGTTGAATCACTTCACCCAAACCATAACTCGTATGGTTTAAATAATGTCCAGTGCCTTTTTGGAATTGTTCTGCCTGTATCACCGTTAGACCATCTTCCGTTTGCCCATATTGCGCTTCAATTTCATTCATTTCAGCATCATGTACATCGATTCGGTATTGTGTCCCTGATTTCCACATAAATACTGAATTTAAAAGTTCATGTCGCCCGTTAAATAATGGAACTTGTACAATATCTGCGTCTTCAATTTGACTATCCACCGCTTCTTCAACAAAGCGGTTTGCGTCATAACTCGACAGAATTCCATTAAATTCATCCATCGCAACGAGTACTTTCATATTGTCACCTCTCGACATCATATTATTATTCATTATAGCCTTGCTTTGCCCTTTAATACAAATGAAGAGAACGCTCACAAGTAAGTATCTCGACTTACTTAAGAGCGTTCTATTCTAAATTACTCAGCTTTTGCTAATGAGGAAACAGTAATATTATCATGGCTTTCGTGCCAAGACGCCTCACCATTTACAAAGTAAAAAGCTTGGGGAGATTCGTGTTTAATCCCCGTTTTTTCTTCGATATAATTTGATAATTCTCGTTCTTCTTGAACGATGAGATAATACCCGTCCATATCTCTTTCATATAAAAACTTATTAAATTGATCCATTGCGCGTTCGGAAATAGGACAAGTATTACTGTGTTTTAATACAAATACATATGGATACTGTTGGATGACTTGTTCAAACTGATCAATTGACGTCAGCTTTGTCGCCATACTTTTCACCTCTAAGTTCAATTCTACTTAATATTAATATTTACCGTACCACTTTTTCTCATTTCTCAATGGTATTCATTATACACATAATCTACGTCATTGTTAACCTTATTTTAAAAACTTAATTTTAAAATGTATCAGTAGTTACTGTAATTGACTTTCTAATTCATCATTTTTTTGATGATAAGTCGTTTCATAATGTTCTAATTCGTCAGAAGTTCTAATAACGTGTTTAATATTCATTTCAGATAATTTTTCACTATTTATAGCGTTTTTAGCGCGTTCTTTATAATAATTTTCTAATTCATAATACATTTGAATCGCATGTTGACGTGCGTTATTTACCGTATTATCATGAATTCGCTCTTGGTTTAAGGATTTGATGTGCGTTTGGATAAGAGGGAGAATTTCGTTTTTCAATCTTTGAGAACGTTTGATTTCATTTTTTTCTGAAAGAACGTCCTCTACTTCTTTTTTAATATTACTATTATTTTTAGCTAAAACCCTTTCTAAAATTTCACTATCTTGTTGTCCTTGGGGTGTTACTTTCGCTTCTGTTAATTCATCTTCCACACTTTTACGACGCTTTTCAAATTTTTGTGTATACTCTATGATATTTTCATTGGATTTTATCGTATCCAAGCATAGCGATATAAATTCAGAAGTCTGATTTAAACTTTGGCCTTTTTTATCGACGGCTTTTAGATATTCTTTTTTAAGTGCCTCTACATCTTTATTTGGCGTCGGTAGTTTTTGCGCTTCTTTGCGATATGCTTTCCATTTAGGACGCACGCTTTCGTTCATCACGCGTTGCTTTTGTTCAAAAGCTGCTTTATTGTCTTCTGTTGCTTCTGTATGACGCATTGTCTTTAATTCATGAAAATCAGCATCATTATAGGCTTTATAAAAGGCTTGTTCTTTTTGTTCAACCTTTTTGAGTTGTTGATCAAATTGTTGTTTATCTTGTTTTTGATGTTGCCCACAAGCAGATAAAAGACTAACGACACTTATAACCATTATTAGTAGAAATAGGGTATGCTTCATTTCACCCCTCCTATCGCGCTTCATAAAAAACGTGTTTAACTTCAAAATAAACTATGATATAGTAATTCAGAATTTATACATTAAACTAAGGAGTAAACGATGTATCGACATGTCCAACCATTTACCGTTAAACCTGAAACCTCTCACTTTGAGCAAGAATACGCCACTTATCGAGAGATATTATTTAATCTTTTAGATACGCCCATTAAAACTACCCAACATATTGGAGGCACTAAACATTTCAATTATCCGACTGAACCGATTCTGGATATCCTGGTAGGCGTTGATAATTTACATGATATTACCTCTTTAGACGAAAAACGTTTAAACTATGCTAGCTTTTATCGCATCCACCAACCGATGCATAAAAAAGTTTTAATGGCAAAATTTAATGATTTAATTGAACTTAAACAAACTGTTCGTTTACATATTATCCAACGAAGCACGGATATTTTCCATCAATATGTAGAAATTGACGAATTATTGTCAAATGATACGACAGCGATTCAAGATTTTACACATTTCAAACAAAGTATCAAAAATTTGTCCATTCGAGAATATGAAACTCGTAAAGCCAATTACTTTAAAAAATTATTGCCTCTCATTCAGTCAAAATGATATTACTAGATGACTTTAGAGCTATAAAAGCGTTAAAATGAGAGTAATGACATAAAAGAAAGGATGTTATTTTTGGATAACGCTAACATCTTACAAAAATTAAAGCAGATCATTCCAGAAGAGATTATTAAAGTTGATGAACCGCTTAAACGTTATACGTACACTGAAACAGGAGGTAATGCGGATTTTTATATTTCTCCTAAAAGTTATGAAGAGGTACAAAAAGTTGTACAATTTGCATATGAAAACAACATTCCTGTAACTTATTTAGGAAATGGCTCAAATATTATTATTCGAGATGGTGGTATACGAGGCATTGTGTTAAGTCTATTAGATTTAAATTATATCGACGTCTCTGATACAACGATTGTAGCAGGAAGCGGTGCTGCGATTATCGATGTTTCTCGTCAAGCGAGAGATTTATCTTTAACAGGGCTTGAGTTCGCATGTGGTATTCCTGGTTCTGTTGGGGGTGCGGTTTACATGAACGCAGGCGCTTATGGCGGTGAAGTTAAAGACGTCATCGATTATGCACGTGTCGTCAACGAAAAAGGCGAAATGTTTCAGTTAACACATAATGAATTAGATTTAGACTACAGAAATAGTATCATTCAAAAAGAACATTATGTCGTGCTAGAAGCGGCTTTTACTTTAGCTCCTGGCAAACAACATGAAATTCAAGAAGTCATGGACGACTTAACAGAGCGTCGTGAATCTAAACAACCGTTAGAATATCCATCATGTGGCAGTGTTTTTCGTCGACCACCTGGTTATTTTGCAGGTAAATTAATCCAAGATGCCCATCTGCAAGGCTATCGTGTCGGTGGTGTGGAGGTTTCTAAAAAGCACGCCGGTTTTATGGTTAATGTGGATCACGGAACTGCTACTGATTATGAGGATTTAATCCATCACGTACAAAAAGTCGTGAAAGAAAAATTTGATGTTACTTTAGAAAGAGAAGTTCGTATTATTGGCGAAAAAATAGAAGCACGTCAGTAGTAAAGGAGCAAAATTATGCCAACTGTATATGGTCAAGTCATCGATAATGAAACACGTTGTGTACACTATCAAACGATTCTTGATGTCATTGCAATTAAATTTAAATGTTGCAACAAATACTATCCATGTTACAAATGTCATAACGAAGCGGAACATCATCGTATTCAGAGATGGAAAGAACATGAATTTAATGAAAAGGCCATTATGTGCGGCGTATGCAAACATGAAATGACGATTAATGAATATATGCTCATTGAATCATGTCCCAAATGCAATGCCCACTTTAACAGTCGTTGCAAATTGCATTATCATGTTTATTTTGAAATATAATAGACGAAAAAAAGCGGGACGTTATGTCCTGCTTTTTTGTCTCTCAATGTATTCTAGGAATTTCTGTTTTAAAAGACTTACTGTCCAATCGAGCTTGTCACATTAAATCAAGGAGTAAGGCAATAATAAATTGCTTTAAGAGTATAAATTCTTGAACGTTGTTGGTTATTTAATACTACTTAAATCAGTAAAACTGAGTCGTAAAATAGATTTTATAACGCTTGTGAATATATATTGCGTATTTGATTAGTTCCTAAGCCGAGACTTCTGAGGCATCTAGCCGAAACCGAAAATCCATTTTAAGATTGATATTTTCTCAATCTTAAACTATGGATTACCTATTCACGTATGTTCATGGGTGTACTGAATACGTAACTTATTTCATTCGTAACGTCTTCATGCAGAGGTGAGGCGCCTAGAAAAGCGAGGCTTTATGGAATAATCAAATACATGAAATTATTTATACATCAGTCCGATTTATTATAGAACCACTTTTTGTATCTAATACAAAAATAACGGTTAGTGATTAACTCACCAACCGTTAATAGTATAGAACCTTATTTATCATCAAATATGAAATCTTCGTCTTTTAAGGCTTCTACATTTAATGCCAATGTATAACCATCACCTTTAACTGAGAAGAAATCGTGGTTTTTAGTAGACGTATCTAACGCATTTTCAATAATTGGATTAAATTCACGTTCTTCAAAATAGGGTTCAAAACCAAGATTAGATAATGCTTTATTACCATTGTAGCGTACGTAATTTAAAACATCTTCCGCTAAGCCTAATGGCTCATATAATTCACGCGTATAAGAGGCTTCATTTTTATATAAATCCTCAAGTAATTTGTACATTTCTTGGTCCGCTTTTAATTTTTCACTTTCTGACAATTCATTTCGTAAGTGTTGGGCGTCTAAGCCTGTGAATACACCATGAATGGATTCATCTAATAAAATTTTACGTATGATTTCCCCAGAAGTTGTCATACGCCCTTGTCCTGCAAGATATAACGGATAATAGAAACCTGAATAGAATAAGAATGTTTCTAAAAATACACTAGCGACTCTGGCCATATATTGATCATAAATTGAAGCTTCTTCTCCCCATAATTTATGATAGGTTCCTACGATTTTTTCTGATTTGTATCTTAAATGAGGTTCTTCCAACACCCATTCATCTAGTAAATAGTTTGTCTCTTTTGAGGGCAACAATGTCGTAAAAATGTGTGAGTAGCTTTTCGCATGTATTTGTTCCATCATTCCCATAAAAGCGTAAACTGCTTTTTTACGTAAATCTTTGGTATGTAACATGATTAAAGGCATACCATCATCTGCTTGATGAGTATCTAAGCCAGTTAACCCTGCTAAAGCTTTTTTAAAAGCATTTTGCTCATCTTCTGTTAAAGTTTTCCAACTCGCGATATCTTTAGAAACTTTAAATTCTGTCTCAACCCACATTTGAGCTATATTTTGACGCCAAAACATATTTGTCATATCTTCTTGTGTATTCCAATTAACAGCTATCATCGCAATCTATTTCTCCTATTCTTAAATTAATATGATGAACCAGGATATTCGTGCGATTCCCATCGATTGCACGCAATCCCTTTAATATTTTCCCTTAAGTCACTGAATCTGAATGAAAGATGCGAAATAAAGAGCAAAAGAGAGACCCTTACCCTTTATTTCGTAACAGCATCATCGTATTGCTTATAGCGATTCATAGCATTATGGGTTCTCCATTTCATCACCTATGAATACTAAAACAGATCGATTAAATTGAACAGCTTGTACATTCTTCAACACTCAACAGTTTATTACGCGTATAGTATAAAGATTTTAAACCTTTATGATGCGCATAAACGTATAAACGAGACAATTCTCGTGTTGAAATTTCAGAATTCACATATAAAATCGTTGAGATGCCCTGGTCAATATGTGTTTGAATGGTTGCGATTAAATCGATTAATTTCATTTGATCTGTATTGAACGCTGATTTGTAATACCACATCGTTTGTGGAGATAAAAATGGCATTGGATAAAATGTTTCTGCATTACCATAGGTACGTCTTTCGATTTGATCCACAATTGGCATCACAGAACTTGTCGCATTTTGCACATACGAAATACTTTGAGTAGGCGCAATGGCTAATCTATAAGCATGGTAAAGTCCATATTTTTCTACTTCAGCTTGGAGGGCTTTCCAATCTTCACGTGTTGGAATGTCATGATGTTCAAATAAAGCTTTTACTTTATCATATTGTGGTAAAAAGTCTTCATTAACATAGCGTTCAAAATAACGCCCATTAGCATAATCTGACTGTTCGAAATCAGCAAATTTTTCACCGCGTTCTTTTGCGATTTGCATTGAACGTTCCAATGAGTAGAAGTTCATCATCATAAAGAAAACATTCGCAAAATCTTTTGCTTCTTCTGATTCATAATTAATTTGGTTTTTAGCTAAAAAGCCGTGTAAGTTCATGACACCTAATCCAACCGAATGTAGTTCACGGTTCGCTTTTCTGACACCAGGTGCATTCTGAATATTGGCCTCATCGCTGACAAACGTGAGCGCGTCCATACCTGTATGGACAGAGTCTCTGAAACGCTGAGATTCCATGACATTGACAATATTTAAAGATCCTAAATTACAAGAAATATCACGTTTAATTTCATCTTCAACACCGTAATCATTAATAATAGACGTCTCTTGTAATTGGAAAATTTCCGTACATAAATTACTCATTTTGATTTGACCAATATTTGCATTTGGATGCACTTTATTGGCATTATCTTTAAACATCAAATAAGGATAACCGGATTGCAGTTGTGTTTGCGCAATCATATTTAACATTTCACGTGCATCTTTAGATTTTTTCATAATATTTGGGTTTTCAACAAGACGATCATAATACTCATCGATATCAATATCATCCAATGTCACCCCATATTCTTCCTCGACTGTATGAGGAGCAAACATAAAGAAATCTTTACCTTCTTTCGCAAGTTCGAAAAATTTAGAAGGTACAATTAAACCTGTAGAAATTGTAGACAAACGTAAATCTTCATCGGCATTTACTTTTTTAGTATCTAAAAACTCTTCGACGTCGTAATGGAAAATATTTAAATAGACTGCTCCTGCGCCTGGACGTTGTCCAAGTTGATCCGCATAACTAAATCCGCCTTCTAGAGCTTTAGCTACAGGAAGCACCCCTTTTGCGACGCCTTTGATGCCTTTAATCGCTTCACCACGTGCGCGAAGTTTAGAGAGGTTAATCGCAACGCCTCCCCCTATTTTACTGAGCTGTTTTGCCGTTGAATCAATAAAATTAATCGAATTCAAGCTATCATCTACTTCTAGTAAGAAGCAGGAAACCAATTCTCCACGACGTGCACGTCCAGCATTCAAGAAAGTTGGTGTTGCTGGTTGATAACGTTGTTCAACCATTGCACGTACAAATTGCTTAGCAAGTTCGACTTGGCCATTTGCTAAATAAAGCGAAACGATAATCACATGTTGATGATAATTTTCAAGATATTTTGCTTTATCATTTGTTTTCAAAGCATAGTCTTTAAAAAATTTACTCGCCGACATATAACTCGCAAATTGAAAAGGTATATTGTTCGCAAAGGTGATGATTTCATTTAATTGTTGTTCACTATAATCTTCAAATACATTATAGTAAAAGTTTTGATCGACTAGAAAACGTAATCGATCAAGTTCATTATCGAATTTGACAGTTTTATCATCGATTTCATCCAAGTAAACCGAAAGTGCTTCTTGATCTTTTTCTAAATCAAAAAAACCTGTTTCATTTCTTTTTGTTACTTGGTTGTTTAATTCGATATGTTTATACTGCTTTTGTTCCATAGTTTTCATAAAAATTAACCACCTTCTCCTTAAATTCCTCTGTATCATTTAAACTGCCATGCAATTCGAATTTCATTAATAAAGGGACATTATATTCATCTGCAATCCTAATACCTGCTTTTGCAAAATTTTGCCCCCAATTACGGTTGCCACTTGCCGCTACCGCTTGTAAATTTTTGTAGTTGAGTTCTAAAAATTGTTGCACTGGCTTTGGTACCTCCCCAAAACCAATGGTACCTGTTACAATTACAAAAGGAGCGTCAATGCGCTCAGTTGCGGAGCTTTCAGTAATCTCCATTGTGTCCGTTAATCCAGTACGTTTAATAAAGCGTTTTACATTGCCTGTAAATGAGTAATAAACCACTTTCATAGTAAGGACTTCCTTTCTTTTTATCCATAACATATACACGCACAATCTCACCTCAAACATTATATGTCTGTATGAGTGAGTCTATCGTTTGTATTGTGCCGTAACGCTTTATGACATTGTTTTAAGGGTGAATAAATCGAGGATGATCGGAATGAAGTAAAAGCGAACATATATTTCGGTTCACAAATCTAAGATATATTTCCTTTTCATAGTGTATTAGACACACTCTATTCGTTAGCTATTTCTAATTTGGAGTGAAGAAACTGAGCTAGGGTTAATCTCATTTTAAAGTGTAATCTTGCTAACTACTTGTAGTTTCTGCTTACCATTTTCCCATCCTAAACACTATATATTGTGTTTAATGTTCTCAGTCAATACTATATATATGTATCATTGTACATCAGACCTCTGGCTTTTTAAAGAAGAAAATAAAGTTTTTGTCACTCATTGTCACTCAATGCACTCATACCAACGAATGAAAATTTATGAAAATTTTATGCGCCTATAGATGAATTAAAAGCGTTTAAAAATGCTTGACATTTAGCAATTAGTTGTAGTATAAATCGAACAAATGTTCGATTTTAGTATAACTTTTCATTCGCAAATTTTCAACTTCTTATGCATAAACTTCCAAATTATGCTACTATTAATACGTTGAAAATTAATAACAAGAGGCGATTCCATGAATTCAAAAATGAAAGGCATCATCGCTATACTGATTTCTGCTATTGGATTTAGTTTTATGGCAGTTTTTTTTCGTCTTGCTGGTGATTTACCTGTCTTTCAAAAATCTTTAGCTCGAAATATGGTTGCCATGTTTATTCCCTTATTTTTTATTATCAAATACAAGCAACCTGTTTTAGGAAAATTAAGCAGTCAACCTTTGCTCATTCTCCGCTCGACACTTGGATTGACAGGTGTTCTCTTAAATATTTATGCTATCGATCACATGGTGTTAAGTGATGCAGATATTCTTATGAAACTCAATCCATTTTGGACGATATTGTTAAGTTTGATTTTCTTAAAAGAATACATTCAAAAATATCAAATTACTGCTATGCTGATAGCTATTATTGGTATGTTGTTTGTTGTAAAACCTGAGTTTTCATCTGATATTATCCCTGCTTTAATGGGGTTATTATCTGGTATTTTTGCAGCCGCTGCTTACACGGCGGTGCGTGCTTTAAGTACTCGAGAAGCGCCGTATACTATCGTGTTTTATTTTTCATTATTTTCAGTTGTGGCACTGCTACCATTTGTATTATTCACTTATGAACCAATGACTTCAATACAAATTATATATCTCATCTTGGCAGGGTTATCCGCTGCTGTGGGTCAAATAGGTATTACGATTGCCTATAGTTTTGCACCCGCAAAAGACATTTCAATCTTTACTTATGCATCAATTATTTTCACTGCGCTTATCGGTTTCATCCTATTTGGTGAATCACCTGACTTTATCGCTGTGATTGGCTATGTCATTATTTTAAGTGCTAGTTATTTCATGTTTGAAAAAGCGAGACGTGAAGCCCGTACAAATTCAACTCAAAATTAAATACTGACTGGAGGTCAACCTTATGACAGAAGGACGTTCTAAAGAAGAATTACAAGATATTACGCTGTTAGGCAATCAAAACAATAAATATGAATTTGATTACAGACCTGATGTGCTTGAAACTTTCGATAATAAGCACCAAGGTCGCGATTACTTTGTTAAATTTAATTGCCCAGAGTTCACTTCGCTCTGTCCTATCACAGGACAACCTGACTTTGCGACCATTTATATTTCATATATCCCAAACATTAAAATGGTAGAATCTAAATCTTTAAAGCTTTATTTATTTAGTTTCAGAAATCATGGGGATTTTCACGAAGATTGTATGAATATCATTATGAATGATTTAATCGATTTAATGGATCCTCACTATATTGAAGTTTGGGGCAAATTCACGCCACGTGGCGGGATTTCAATCGATCCGTACACAAATTATGGTCGTCCAAATACAAAATATGAAGCAATGGCTGAACATCGTCTTATGAATCATGACATGTATCCTGAAAAAATTGATAATCGCTAATTTTCTTAACGGTTCTACACTTGACATCGTCGTCAACAGTAGAGCCTTTTTTAAATAGTTAGAAATTGTCACTAATTTGACTTGAAACCATTCAAAATTTACTGAATTTTCTTGTTAAAACTTTACAATAGGTTTAAAATAGTTTTATCTTCACGATTTAAGGGGGAAATGAATAGATGAATCAGCATTATAGCAAAGAAGAAATCCTTGCTAGTACACCCCGCACAGGTTTCTTCGGGCATCCTAAAGGGTTAAGTACGTTATTCTTCACAGAGTTTTGGGAGCGCTTTAGTTATTATGGTATGAAAGCAATTTTAGCTTATTATATCTATTACTCAGTAGCTAAAGGTGGATTTGGACTTGACCAAGGTTTAGCACTACAAATCGTTTCAATGTATGGTGCTTTAATATATATGAGCGGTATTATTGGCGGCTGGATTGCTGACCGTATTACAGGCACACGCCATGCACTCTTTTTCGGTGGCGTACTCATTATGGTCGGTCATATTTTACTCTCGCTTCCGAATAACTTTACATTATTACTTATCGCACTACTCTTTTTAATTATTGGTACGGGCTTACTCAAACCCAACATTTCATCAACAGTGGGTCTATTGTATGATAAAAACGATCCAAGATTAGACGCAGCATTTACAATTTTTTACATGTCTGTCAACCTAGGTGCATTAATTGCACCACTCGTAGTAGGATGGGCACAATCAAACGTAGGGTTCCACCTTGGGTTTGCCCTTGCAGCGGTAGGTATGTTCTTTGGATTACTTACATATTTAATCACAAACAAAAAGAATCTCGGACTTGCAGGTTTAGAAATACCTGATCCACTCACTAAAGCAGAACGCACTAAAATGATTAAAATTGTTCTTATCGTCGTTGCAGTCGTTGCGGTACTTTTATTCGTTTTAGGCCTATTCAATCAATTAACGTTACCAAATTTTGCAAATTTAGTTACTATTTTAGGTATTGTTTTACCATTATTTTACTTTATCAAACTGATTTTAAGTAAAAAGACAAAAGACTATGAACGTAAACGTGTGTTTGCTTATATTCCATTATTTATTGCATCAGTTGCATTTTGGATGATTCAAGAGCAAGGGTCTACAGTGCTTGCACAATTTGCAGACACTAAAACACAATTAAATTTAGCGGTCATTACAGGCGGGCTTATTGATTTTCATATTCCACCTGCATGGTTCCAGTCTTTAAACCCATTATTTATTGTTATCTTAGCGCCACTCTACTCTATTTTATGGGTGAAACTCGGACGCTACAATCCACCAACTGTCTTAAAGTTTGCTATCGGTGTTATTTTAGCAGGGATTTCATATTTAATAATGGTGGTGCCTCTTTCAGCTGAAGCGACATTAATTAATCCGTTTTGGTTAGTGGCTAGTTTCTTAATCGTTACTTTAGGTGAATTATGTATTTCCCCTATCGGTTTATCAACAACGACGAAACTTGCACCTGAAGCCTTTACCGCACAAATGATGAGTATTTGGTTCTTATCAAATGCGATGGCACAAGGTTTGAATGCTCAAATGGTTAAAGTGTATACATTGATTAGCTCAAATGAGTACTTTTTATATTCAGGTATTTTCGCTATCGCCATTGGTTTCGTGCTTATTCTTATCACACCTGTCATTAAAAACTTAATGCAAGGTGTTAAATAAATTTAAAATCAGCACTAGAAGAATGCTACTTTAAGTTAGAAAGCCGTCAAAATTTATCAAAGGGTAAATTTTGACGGCTATTTTTATACGCTTTAAAATAGTTACATTTTGATTTTCTCTAAAAGTTTTTTCGTTTTAAAATCCTAACTTCTTTTAAGGAATTACTATTTTACGATTAAATTTGCTTAAAATGCGGTATATATGACAGTGTATAGGTTTTATGAAAGTGGGAAATAAAATGACACAAAAATACAAACATGGTCTCTTATTTTATCATCAACATTCCGGTCTTAATAAAATACATGAAGGTTTGGGTGAAGTGACTGAAGCTTTAACCCAATTATGTAAGAAATTCTCAATTCAACTCAGTGAAAATGAAGGTGATATAGAACGTTATTGCCAACAAATTTCTGAAAATAACAATGCTGAAGAAATAGATGTCCTTTTTATTTTAGGAGGCGACGGTACGGTCAACGAATTAATCAACGGTGTTTTAAAAAACAATTTAGACCTCCCTATCGGAGTTATCCCTGGAGGAACATTTAATGATTTTGCAAAAACACTAAATCTCTCTAATCGCGCTAGCGATGCCGCACATGACTTACTTTTAGCTGAACCTGAAGCCTATGACGTGATGAAAATTAATAATGATCAATACGCCTTAAATTTCGCAGGTATTGGTTTAATGGTCCAAAACGCTGAAAATGTGGAAGGAAAATCTAAAGATGTGTTTGGTAAGCTGAGCTATATCTCTTCGACGTTTAAAACACTCACGAATCCAGAACATTTTGATTATGAATTAGAAATAGATGGTGAGACTTATACAGGTGAAACCTCTATGATTTTATTCGCAAATGGACGTTTTATAGGTGGAGGTAAAGTTCCAATGACAGACTTATCCCCTTCTGACGGTCAGCTGAGTACATTTATTTTTAATAACTATAGCATTAGCATTTTAAAAGATATTTTTAGCTTACGAGACAGTATGACATGGAATGAAATTAGTGAAAATATTCAACATATTCCAAGTCACCATATCCGCATTTCTACAACACCGAAAATGCGCGTCGATATTGATGGTGAAATCGATTTCGAAACCCCTATCACGATTGATATCGAGCCTCAAAAAATTAAATTACTCACTGCCTTACCTACTAATCAATAAAGCACCAAAAACGGGAGCGCAATCTCATAACTACACTGAGCCCCAAAAGTTGTACTTTGGTTTAGTATAATATTTCAAAGGTTTGTTTCCTATATTGCCAAGGAGACAAGCCTTTGATTTTTGATTTAATTCTTGTATTGTTATAAAACTTGTATACTTATGAATAGCTGTTGCTAGTTGTTGGAATGTTTCAAACGATACTCCAATACATTTCATATTTTTATACTCCAAAAAAATTTCATTAACGCTATCTAGAGAACTTGCTTTTCTAGACATAATTTGAAACACTTCATTTTCTTTTAGAGACTCAATATAATTTATATTTTAGTAATGCCATCCTTGATCTGAATAAATTCTTATTCGAAAAACAGGTTTCTATACTTTTAACCGTTGGTGAGTTGTTCACTAGCCGTTATTTTTGTTTTAAATACAAAAATAGCACAAATATCTCTATAATTGTAAGTGCTCAAACAAATTAAAGAGAGATATTCGTGCTTGTATTTAATGATATATCAGAAATGATTGGAATAGTCATATTTTTTTATCATCCTTTGCTTTGAAGCGAGGATAGCTTAAAGATAAAATAAACATTACCACTATTAGTAATTGACATATCCAACCAAATCCAATAGTAAAATAAACGATAATAGTAGCTATCAACAATAGTAATACAATAATTCTTATTAGATTAGATTTAAGCATTTTCTTCTCCTTTTAGTAGAAAAATTTTAGTATAATTGGTGTCATAAAAGTTTCAATAAATGCAGAAAATAGGTTCTATTAACGGTTGGTGAGTTGTTCACTAGCCGTTATTTTTGTTTTAAATACAAAAATAGCACAAATATTTCTACAATTGTAAGTGTCTAAACTAACAAATTACACCCCCAAAGTTAAATTTGTTAGGTTCAACTTTAGGGATGCAGTACACACATGCAGTCCCGTTTTTTTTGTCCTTTTAATTTAAGAAATAGGCTTCTACTTCTTTCCAATTATTTAAACGCTCAAACTCAGTATGGTCTCTATTATGCGGTGCTGTAAACATTAAAGGTTTACCTGTATGAATCGCCAATTGTTTAGGATTATCATCAATTAAATAATCTGTAGCAACGATATTTTTGCGTCCACAAAATACAAATTGTTGTGTATCTAAAAATGGAAAGTGCTCTTTTAGCCACTCATATTTGTCGTGAAAAGATGTGGGTACATCCATCGCGGCAGTCACTATGTAGATATCATAATGTTCTGCTAACTTTTTAACGACTTCTTTTGCGTCTTTAATCACTTCAAGACGTCTAAAAAAACCGTCTGACGCTAAAATATTTCTAATTTCTTCAGCGTGTTCAGGCATGATATCATAAATTTTTTTACCAACGATTTGTTCCACAGTCACGCCTAATTGTGTCCGTCGATTAAATTCATCTAATATCGCGCCGAAAGTATCCGCTAATACTTCGTCCATATCTATCCCAATAGACTGTCTCATTGTATCGCTCCTCAATTTACTTCATTACGTTGATTATAGCAAACGCGATAATGAAATTCATCGCTGTGGCTTAAAATCGAGACAAAACGTTACGAATGACAGCGTTTTGTTCTGGGAAACCAATCGTAATACGCACCCCATTCGGAAAAGCGCGCGCGATAATACCTTCTTTTAATAGGGCTTCATTCAATGCCTCAACTTCTGATGTTTCTACAAATACAAAGTTAGTTTGTGAGGGATAAATGGTTAAATTTGTATCCAATTCATAAAACTTTTGACGTTCTTGTTGATTAATTTCGACAGCTTTTTTTAAATGATCTTGATCTTCTAAAGCAGCTAAGGCCGCCTGTTCAGACAAACGTGTCGTGTTGAACGGTGGACGTAAGACATTCAGTTGTGCAGCGAGTTCTTTAGTGGTAATCAAATAACCAATCCGTAAGGCCGCTAAAGCATAGGCCTTAGAGAATGTGCGTAACATCGCAACATTAGGATACTTTTCCATTAATTCTAATGTGCGTGGAAAATCTTTGGCCGTCACATATTCTGCATAAGCTTCGTCTAAAATAATCGTAACGTTTGAAGGAATTTTTTGGATAAAAGCTTCAATCGTTTCATGAGAATGATATGTTCCAGTAGGATTGTTTGGGTTACATAGCCATACTATCGCTGTTTCTTCATCGACAGCATCAGCGATCGCATCTAAATCATAATGTCCATCTTTAAGAGGAACTTGCACCATATTCGCATCTTCAACAACCGCATTATGAAAGTATTGGCCAAATGTTGCTTCACTTGTGACCACCTTATCTCCGGCACGTAATAATGTTCGAGAAATAATAACAATCATTTCATCCAAGCCTGCACCAAATAAGATACGCTCAGGTTCAATGTCAAAATGCTTCGCTATCGCTTGTTGTAATAAGGGAGCATTCGGCTCAGGATATAAAAATAAATCATCGACATGCGTTTTAATGGCTTCTTTTACTTTTGGAGATGGACCAAAAACATTTTCATTCGAGGCATGTTTATACAGTTCTCCCTCAATATTATATTTTTTCTTCAACGCTTCTGGTGACAATCCAGGTTGATATGCGCTCAGTTGTGTGAGTTGTGATTTCATCAATGTCCGCCTCCAATGTTCAGAATTTTTGGAATATGTTTACTATTATAACGATGATATGAAAAAAATGCTACAACCTAATTCATATATAATAATTATTATTGCACATTTGCTTTAAAGCGTCAAAGTGTCTTGTTAAAAAAACAACGGCTTGAATTCTCTCAAACCGTTGTCTTACCTATTTATTTGAGAAGCCCTTCTTTTTCTAAATATGATTTCGCAACTTCATAAGGGTCTTCGTCTTTTTCTGCCACACGATAATTCATTTCTTGCATTTGTTCGTCAGTAATTTTACCTTCTAATTTGTTTAAGGACTTTTCAATTTCTGGATGTTGATCAATAAATGATTTTTTAAACAGTGGTGCCCCTTGATAAGGCGGAAAACTTTTCTTATCATCTTGAAGGACTACCATGTCGTATTGTTTTAACTCTGCATCTGTTGAATACGCGTCAATAAGATTAATGTCTCCTTTTTCAATAGCTTGATATCTCAATTTAGGTTCCATTGTTTTTACCTGGTTAAAGTTTAAATTATACGTCTTTTTAACCGCTTTATAACCATCGCCACGATCATTAAACTCCAACGTAAATCCAGGATGTATCTCTTTTTCTACTTTTTTCAAATCACCGATTGTTTTTAAGTGATGTTTTTCAGCAAAGTCTCGTTTAACAGCTAGTGCATACGTATTATTATATTTCATCGGTTTTAACATTTTCATATCAAATTTACGATCTAAACTTTGATTGGCTTGTTCATAGACGGCTTGCTCATTTTTAGATTTCGGCGACTCTTTTGTGAGTTCTCCTAAAACAGTTCCTGTAAATTCAAGATAACCATCAATGTCATCTGATTTTAGTGCATTGAATAAGAAAGTCGTTTTTCCCATCCCATCTTTAACGTCAACTTGATAATTTGTATCTTGTTCAATCAATATTTTATACATATTCGTCACGATAGAAGGTTCTGTGCCGAGTTTACCAGCTAATGTCACACGTTCACCTTTTTGCGCAAAAAGTGGCGCAATGGTTACTAAGAACATGACTAACAATATTACACCTAAAGTAATCATCATTTTTTTATATGAGATGCGCCCTAATATGCGTAAAACAATATCAAAAATAATGGCTAAAAGTGCAGCTGGGATAGCCCCAATGAGTATAAGCGCCGTGTTATTACGATCGATTCCTAAAAGGATTAAATCCCCTAAACCACCAGCACCTATTAATGCTGCTAACGTTGCTGTACCAATAATTAATACCATAGCCGTGCGTATCCCTGCCATAATAACAGGCATTGCAAGCGGTAATTCGACTTTTGAAAGTCGTCTTACAGGCTTCATCCCAATCCCTTTAGCCGCTTCAATCAAGGATGGATCTACACCAGTGACACCCGTATATGTATTTCTTAAGATAGGTAGTAGTGCATAAACGACTAACGCAATAATTGCAGGAACGGTTCCAATACCAAATAAAGGAATCATTAAACCTAATAAAGCTAAGGACGGAATGGTTTGTAACACGGCGGCAATATTGATAACTACTTCTGCAATCCCTTTTTGCTTAGTTAATAGAATTCCTAAAGGCACACCAATTAATACTGCAATTAATAAAGCAATAAATGACAGTTGAATGTGCTCAATGAGCGTAGACAACAACTCGCCTTTTCGTTCATTTAAAGTTGATAAAAAAGTACTCATGCCTTATCACCTGCCCGATGTGTTGATAAGAATTCGAAAATATCTTGTCGCGTTACCTTCCAGTATTGATCCGTTGTTTGGACAATGACTGTTTCATGATCCGCAAACTCATGATAGATATCACTCACAAATTGATTTCCCGTTACGACAGGCCATTGCTCAGTTTCCGTTGTCGGTGTGCCTATCAATTCTGCAACTTTGTGTAACGTAAAATGATTCATAAACACGCTTGATAAATCTCCAATAAATTGTTTAACGAATTCACTTTTCGGATGTTGAATAAACTCATTAGGGGTCCCAATTTGTTCTACATGACCTTCATTTAACAAACAAATTCGGTCTCCCAGTTTAAACGCTTCTTCAATATCGTGCGTGACAAAGACAATCGTTTTTTTGATTTGTGCTTGAAGACGTAATAGGTCATCTTGTAAATTTTCTCGTGTAATTGGATCAAGCGCACTAAACGGCTCATCCATTAAGACTACGGGCGGATTTGCAGCTAGAGCACGTACGACACCTACACGCTGCCGTTGCCCTCCGGATAGTTCATCAGGTTTTCGATTTCGATATGTATTAGGGTCTAAATTAACCATTTTTAAAAGTTCATCTACACGACGGTCAATTTCTGGTTGTGTCCATGACTTCATCATAGGTACTTGCGCAATATTATCACGAATACTCATATGCGGAAATAAAGCAATTTGTTGCAATACATACCCCATATCCCAACGCATCTCATAAACAGAATAATCACTAATAGGTTGGTCTTTAAAATAAATATAGCCATCTGTTAAAGGGATGAGTCGATTAATCATTTTCATTGTCGTTGTTTTACCAGATCCTGAAGGCCCGATCAATACAAAAAATTCACCTTCCCGAATGTTCAGATTAATTTTATCGACAACAATTTTTTCTCCATACCGTTTCGTAACATTCTCGAATTTAATCATATAGTCCCCTCATTTAAAATACTTTTTATTTCCATTGTAAAAATTATACCCTATTCTTCTAAAGATAAGCTCTCGATTTTATTAAAATTAACACATAATTAAGCTCACTCTAAACATGTCAAAACCTCAATTCAAACTATATTACAATGAAAACTGTACACATCTCTTGAAAACAAAAAACTGTCGACAATCACTAAAATTTGTCGACAGTTGAACACAAGCTTATGCATGCGTTTTATACTCTTGAATAGCCTCTAAAAATTGAGGACAGTAATGTTTTAATTTATAACTTCCAACACCTTCAATTTGAATCATTTCTTGCTTTGTCGTCGGTTTTCTTTTCGCAAATTCTTCAAGCGTATAATCTGAAAAAATATTAATTGGTGGAACATCCAGTTGCTCACTCAATTTTTGACGTACCTCACTTAAAACATCAAATAAATAACGATCGACGCTTTCAACAGTATTAATATTCACACGCTCTTTAGATTTGGTTTTAAATGGTGTCGTTAACAGTTGAACTCCTTCATTTAACAATTGTTCAACTGAACGGTCACACATTAAAATTTCATCATATTCATTTAAATAGCCTTTAAATCGTAATTCATCAATCAAGTGGTGGAGTTCACCTGTTGTATAGCTTTTCATAAGACCATACGTAGATAACGCATCATAGTTTTGGCGTTTAATATAATCAGAATGTTCGCCTCTTAATACTTGAATGACTGTTTGATAGCCTTCTTTTTGACCCAATCGAATGACACAACTAATAATCATTTTAGCTTCTTGAGTCATATTATATGTTTTATTTTGGGCCTCACAATTGCTACATTTTTCGCATTCAGACAATTTTTCATTAGGCTCAAAATAATGCACGAGCGTCGCTTCAAGACATTTATTTGTTTTTGTATATTGAATCATTTTAGTGAGTTTCTCACCCATCTTTTCTTTATAATCCTCATCCGCTGTTGATGAGGAGATAAAATATTGGTGGAGTGAAATATCCCGATCACTAAACAGTAATATACAATCACTTTCTAACCCATCACGACCTGCACGCCCTGCTTCTTGATAATAAGACTCTAAATCTCCAGGCATATTATAATGTATCACGTAGCGTACATTTGATTTATCAATTCCCATACCGAACGCATTCGTCGCCACAACAATACGTTTACGGTCATACAAAAAGTCATTTTGAGCCTCATCACGTTGTTTGGCATTTAATCCTCCGTGATAATAAGTTGCAGAAACATCTGCATCCTCTAACGCTTCATAAAGCGCCTCGACTTGCTTACGTGTCGAACAATAAATAATCCCTGACACTGTCGGATGATCTTTTACATAATCTAACACAAACTTTTGCCGTTGATATGTATTGTTCACTTTAAAAATTAAGTTCGGACGTTTAATGCTCGTTTTAATCAAACGGTGCGCATGAATCCCTAAGCGTGCCATGATATCTTGTTGGACTTCAGCAGTAGCTGTAGCCGTTAAAGCCACAATAGCAAAATGTTGTGGCAGAGCCATAACATGATGTATCACCGCCTGATAACTCGGTCTAAAGTCATGCCCCCATTTAGAAATACAATGGGCTTCATCAAAAGCGACAAGTTTAATGTCTACACGTCTTAACAAACGTAAAAATACATCATTTTCGAGTCTTTCTGGGGCAATATATAAAAATTGCAATTCTCCTTGAATTAATTGCGCTTCAATTTCTTTTTGCGCTTTTATTGTTAAACTGCTATTCAAATAGGCCGCAGAAATCCCCATGGTTTGTAATTGATCAACCTGATCTTTCATCAATGATATGAGCGGGCTGATGACAAGCGTGGTTCCTCCAAGCATCAAGCCTGGCACCTGATAACAAATGGATTTCCCACCGCCAGTAGGTAGTACTCCTAACGTATGTTGTTGGTTAAGAACGTTCGTTATGATTTCTTTTTGCCCTGGACGAAAACGCGTATATCCAAAATAATGTGACAGTGTTTGTTCCATTTTATCCCTCTTACTGTTCAATGATTTCTTCAAGTTCACTCCATCTTGTGATGTCCGTCTCATATTGTGTTTCTAAACTTTCTTTTTCATCATTTAATTGTTTTATCGTTGCATAATCTGCACTCGCTTCAATCATTTCTTGCTCAATTTCAGTTAAACGTGACTCGGTTTCATCGATGCGTTGGAGTAACATCTCGTACTCGCGCTTTTCTTTATAGGACAGACTTCTGCTTTTCTTTTTGACTGTATGAGGCTTTTTAGCTTCAGCTTTTGAGGACTGATTTAATTTTTCTAATTGTCCTTTATAGGCCATATAGTCGTCGAAGTCTCCAAGGATAATTTCAATTTGTCCATCGTGAATATACCAATATCGGTCAACGACTTTATTTAAAAAGTAACGATCGTGGCTAACCGTAATGACTGTGCCGCCAAATGTTTGAATATAATCTTCTAAGATAGTTAAAGTTTCTGTATCCAAATCATTGGTTGGCTCATCTAAAATCAAGACATTCGGTTGATGTACAAGAAGTTTAAGTAAGTATAATCGTTTTTGCTCCCCACCTGAGAGTTTAAATACCTTTTTGCCATGGGTCGCACTTGGGAAAAGAAATTGTTCTAACAATTGCGTGACCGATACGACTGTCCCGTCTTTTTGACGTGCCAATTCACTTTCTTCACGTAAAAAATCGATCACACGAATATCACGATTTAATCTTTCATCTGTCTGTTTAAAATAAGCAATTTTAACGGTTTGCCCAACCTTTAAAATGCCGCTATAGTCTTCATCGAGCCCTGCTAAAATATTTAACAATGTCGTTTTACCCGCTCCATTAGGTCCGACAATACCAATTTGCATTCCTTTTTGCACAATTGTGGAAAAAGCACTAAAAAGCACTTTTTCTCCGATAGATTTATGAATATCTTCTAGCTCAAACACTTGCTTTCCGAGTCTCGAATAAGCTAAATTCAATTCACCCTTATCTTGAGTTTGATGCGACTTCACTTGATGTTCAAGATCTTGAAAACGATCTTTACGGGCTTGTTGTTTAGTCGTACGTGCTTTAACACCTGCCCGCATCCACTCTAGCTCTTGTTTATACAAAGCACGCTGTTTTGCATGTTGTTTTTGTTCGATTTCTTCGCGCTCTGAACGTATCGCAATATAGTCCTCATAATTACCTGGGTAAGACCGTAGTTGGCCTTGTTTTAATTCGACAATTCGTGTAGCCACTTCGTTTAAAAAGTGACGATCATGTGTGACAAACATCACGGTTTTAGGATAGGATTTTACGAATTGAATTAACCATTGGATAGATTCAAAATCGAGATGGTTCGTCGGTTCGTCAAGTAACAACAAGTCTGGCTTTTCAATGAGTGTGCGCGCTAATACCACTCGCTTTTGTTGTCCGCCTGAAAGTGAACGAACTTTTTGACTGGTATCCTGGATGCCTAATTTCGAAAGAATCGTTTTAATTTCAGCGCTATAGTCCCATACTGCTTGATCGTCCATTTGTGCTTGTGCACGCATCATGTCCTCTAAAGCGGCCTCTGTCATTGTTTCATTATAAGTAGCTACAGCTTCTTCATAACGACGAATGGTTTGTAAAGCTTCGGTTTCCGCTTGATAAACCACGTCATAGACAGTCGCGTCTAAATCTAGCTCTTCTTTTTGTGCTGCATACCGTATTTTATATTGTTTCGGGTGCGTCACATTCGCTGTAAAATCTTCATCTAGCCCAGCGATGACTTTGAGTAGAGAGCTCTTCCCCGTCCCATTGATACCAACCAGTCCAATTCGCTCTTGATTGGAAATCGATAACGCTAAATTATCAAATATGACTTTATCTGCATAAGATTTATTGAGGTGTTCAATTTTAAACGCTTCCAACGGTCATACTTCCTTTTTCATATAGATTTACTCTTGATTATTTGTTACGCTTAAATCAGTTCTATATATTATACACTTTTTTGAACTTAATTGATATAAGGAGCCTTTATGTATGGTGGATTTTCTTACATCGTTGTCGCCCACATTACAAGCATTATTAGCTGGTATCATTACTTGGTTATTAACTGCATTAGGGGCTGCAACTGTTTTTATTTTTAAAAATGTGAATGAAAAAGTGTTAAACTCAATGCAAGGCTTTGCGGCTGGCATCATGATTGCGGCAAGCTTTTGGTCGCTCTTACAACCAGCTATCGAAAGCAGTTCAGACAGCGCTGTTCCATGGCTTCCTGCTGCTATTGGCTTTTTATTGGGAGGACTCTTTATTCGTTCATTAGATTACGTCATCCCACATATGCACCGTAATGCTAAAGATGAATCACAAAAACAAGAAGGTGTACCTACAAATCTCACTAAAAATACGTTGCTATTTTTAGCAATCACCCTTCACAATATTCCTGAAGGCTTAGCTGTAGGCGTGGCTTTTGGAGGACTGGCTACAGGCAATACGCAAGCTACCCTCTCAGGCGCTTTAGGGTTAGCTATTGGAATAGGGATACAAAATATTCCAGAAGGCGCAGCACTCTCTCTCCCTATCCGTGCCTCAGGCAGTAGCAAATGGAAAGCTTTTAATTATGGGCAAGCTTCTGCTTTAGTTGAACCTGTGTTTGCCCTTGTAGGTGCTGCAGCAGTGATTGTGGTAACCCCTATTTTGCCATATGCTTTAGCGTTTGCAGCAGGTGCGATGATATTTGTTGTTGTGGAAGAACTTATTCCCGACTCACAATCTGCCAAAAATACAGATTTAGCCACGTTAAGTTTAATGGCAGGTTTTACATTAATGATGATTTTAGATGTGGCCTTAGGTTAAGAATTTACCAACTCAATTTTATTGAATTAAGTTGTATCAAAATAGCCATCAAAATTTATTCTCAGATAAATTTTGATGGCTTTCTAATTATTGGTAATCTTTATGTCCTAGCCTCAAAAGGGCACTCTGGACCATGCCAAAGTGCTCTTTTAGTTTAGTTTTCTTTACCTTTTGGACCCGCTTTATAATTGTAGTCTCTTGGGTTGACTTTTTTGAAATCTGGGTTTTTATAGAAACGCATTAAATCCCCGTTTAAAATTTCATCATTGATTTCTAAATCATTTTCAACTTGATTTTTATTTTTTTGCAAATCTGCAGGCGGTGTTGTAAGTGGTTTATTATCTTTGTGACTATAGGCTTTACCATTTACGTATTTGTATTGATCTGTTACAAAATCACCATTTCGGAATGGAATCAATTGTTTATGATCTTTTGAAAGCATATCTGTTCCTAACATAATGTAGTTTTTCGTATCGATACCCATTAAATGAAGCAATGTAGGCATTACGTCTACTTGACCTGCATAAGTTGGGTCAACTTTAGGTTCAACACCTGGCGCTTTAATCCAGAAACCTGTTTTATTTAAATCATTAAATTTCGCAGGTGTAATAGGTTCGCCAAGTAATTGTGACATCGCTTTATTGTGGTTTTCAGAAATACCATAATGGTCACCATATAAAATGATAACTGAATCATCATATAAACCACGTTTTTTCAAATCATTGATAAATTGTTCTACCGATTGGTCTAAGTAGTGTGCTGTTTGAATATAACCATCTACTGTTGAGTTACCTGTATTTCCAGGTGGGATTGAAGCATCCTCTTCACTTAGCGTAAATGGATAATGGTTTGTTAAGGTAATTAAATGTGAGTAAAATGGTTTTTTCTCCTTACTTAAATAGTCTGCTGATTCTTTGAAGAACTCTTTGTCTTTTAATCCAAGGTTTTCTAAATTTTCTGGTGACATATCGTAATATGTCGCATCATAGAATTTATCAACACCAAAGTGACGGTAAACTTGATCACGGTTCCAGAAAGTTTTATAGTCCCCGTGCATTACATTCGTCGTCATGTTTTCTTGTTGATGTAAAATCGCTGGTAAAGATTGGTATGTGTTATCACCTTTTAAAGAAAATGCAGAGCCTTGCGGTAAACCATATAAACTGTTATCCATTGTAAACTCAGCATCTGATGTTTTACCTTGTCCTGTTTGGTGATAGAAATTTGGATAATATCTAAAGTCATCTTGACCAGACGATAATTTATTTAAGAATGGTGTCACTTCATGGCCATTCACTTTTTTATTGATTAAAAATGTTTGGAAACTTTCTAAATGAATCTTAATAATGTTTTTGCCTTTAGCTTTACCGTAATATTCCATATTCGGCGTTGTTTGTTTTTGCTTTGTATAATTTAACACTTTAGTTAAATCATCTTCTGAAGCCAACGCTTTTTGTTGGTTATTTTGAATCGTTTTCACGCCATCATATACTGTAAAATTATAAGGGCCTAAATATTTCACTAAATATTTATGGTCAAAAGTACGTGTTAATAATTCAGGTCGGTCCGTTTCTGCAAACGCCAAATTTAAGAAGAATAAAGCGACTGCTGTAGCCATAACAACCGGAATGAATTTTTTATGGAAAACGTTTAGGCTGAGCCATTTTTGTTTAAAGATTAAAATAAACAAATAAGCGATAATATCTAAGAAATAAACAAAGTCATACCATTGGAATGATGCACCAACAGCACCACCCATTGAATCAACATTACTCACTTGGTTCAATGTGCTGAACGTCAAAAAGTCAGAGAAAAATCTGAAATAAACAACGTTTGCATAAAGTAGAAAAGTGAGTAAAAATCCACCAATCAAAATAAACCAAAACGCTTTTTTTCCTTTAAAAAATAAAAAGACACTTAAAATCAGTGCGAGTAAACTGTAAGGGTTCATTAATAAAATTAAGTTTTGCGTAAGTCCTTTAACACCAAGTGACAAGTCAACATAATAGGCGAAATACGTTTTAAGAGAAATCGTTAAAACCATCAACAGGAAAAACGTAAATATCCCTATTTTCTTTCTATTCTTTTCCATTCATGTTCCCCCATATTTTCATCTCATATGGTGCATTGCGCACAGTTTTCAAATCGTAATCATTAATAGATATTCAACAACTTAATATTTCAACAAAAATAATTAGATTAACTTTATATTTGTAATATTCTCGTAACATGCATAAGTAAGTTCAATATAACAATATATACGAATTAGTGTCATTTTTCAAGTAAAAAAGGCGTTTTAAACGTAAATACAAACAAATTTATTTCTTCTCAAAACTTGCAACATACGTCTTTTAAAATGTATTCATACTTTCTTAATAAACATAGATAAATCGTTAATTTTCTCGAATGTATACAGTATAACTGATGCCGTTTTAAATGTACTCGGACTATAGATGTATTATAGCTTTATTCTTTCTCCTATTCCTTTCAGCCCTTCTATCCATACACATATTAATAGCCATCAAAATTTAGTTGGACGTAAATTTTTGATGGCTATAGGAATACAACACGTCGAAACCGAAAAGCTTGCGTACTTTTATGAATTCGTTCTTATTTTAACATTTCACTTTGCATGCGATATTCAATGCCGTGAAACAGTTGTTTTATCCACCGATGATATTTGACTAAGTTTTGTTCAGCTTGAAGTACATCAATAAATTGGAACTTAATTTTAGATCCTTGACGTTTTTGCGCAATTTTAGATAAATGATACGTTGCAACCGTACCAATTTGCGGATAACTCCCCAGTGTATAGTGATCATTTAATAATACAATGGGCGCGCCTTCCTTTTTAACTTGAATCGTCCCTCGTTTTACGGATCGATGAGGAGGAAAGCCATTATAGTAGGCCTTTATTGGTTCTCCCTCGAGGACAATGCCCATTCGATTCGCTTTACTCGTCACACTATATTCTTTTCGGATAAATTGATTTAATGTGGCGTCTTCAAAGTCTTCTGTCCCTTTATTTGGAATGACATGCACAACGTCTGAAAGATAATTGAATGAT
The DNA here is from genome assembly GCF_029024625.1 of Staphylococcus chromogenes. NCBI lineage: Bacteria > Bacillati > Bacillota > Bacilli > Caryophanales > Staphylococcaceae > Staphylococcus > Staphylococcus chromogenes. Next base: position 1,925,568 of record NZ_CP118953.1, read on the forward strand.
AAAGCATATCCATCCACACCCCAGTTGGTATGGCGCACGTCTTGGAGGTTTTCAAATAACTTATGATGGCGTGCATTGTAATTACGTTTCATCGGAATTTCATCTCCGTCTTTGAGCACGTGTCCATGAAAACCTCCCATCTGTGAAATCGTATCTGTTGAGGCTGAGCCTAACCATTCATCAAGTTCATATCCTCCTGCAATCGCCATATAAACACGCGCTCCGCGTTTGACATAATCAAAGGTTAAAACATCACCTTTATTCATAAGATATAATGTATTTATTTTGACGCGCATATCTTCTGTATAAGCTATCGCCTGTGCACCGGACAATGCAATTAATGTGGGTTCGGTAAAACGTATACGTGCCATTTGATTGGTCATCTCTAATGTAGCTTCATTTCTGTCGTTACCTACAAGTCGATTCGCTATTTCATGCGCTAACACGTCTAATGCGCCGCTACGTATGATACCTAAGTGTTCATAACCTATACGTCCAAAATCTTGAAAGCTTGAAAACAAGCCACCTTCTTCTATGATGATTGTCATTTTGCCTCTCCTCTTTCTTCGGCATCATAAAATTTAACGTGATCCCCAATCGACATTAAAACCATATCTTCACGATAGACATCAAATAATTTTAGTGGGGTATACCCTATCACAAGCCAATCTTCATAAATGTCTGTCGTTGTGATTCCACATTTTTTATTTTCTAAAATCACAGAGCCTGCAGGGATAAATTGCTTTTCTTTCGCTGTATGGTGCACGGCCAATGTTTCTGGAAGGCCTGATAAATATGGGAAACCTGGAGAGAACCCCATCATCGAAACAAAATATTCAGGTGCCGTATGTTGTTGAATATAGGTCTCTCGGGTCAATCCTAGTTCTTCTAAAACGGACTCAAAATGTGGGCCATTGTCTCCACCATAGTAAACAGGGACTTTAATACAATGGCGTTTTTCATCCCAAGTTTCATGACTTAAATCAATTTGTTCAATTAAGGCTTTCATATATAAAAAAGGAGATGAAATGTCCAAATGTTTCATCATTTGTCTTGCATCATAAGAAATAAGCATATCCGTTTCAGTAGGAACAATTTCAGTGATAAAAGGATAGCCTTGTTCTAATAAGTACTGCCTTAAAATTAATAATCGCTCTGTCGCTTTAGGCGAAAGTGCTCCCTTTAACGACACGACAATAGCCTGATCGCCTTGGCTATATACTTTCATGAGTTTCACCCCATTAATTATTTATAGAATAACTTTAATATAAATGTGAGCCATTTTAAAAGTGCTTTGACAAAATGATAAATCAAAACCGCTTGAATGCTCAAAATAACAACTAATACAATATAGGCGCGGACTATCCACTCACGCTCTAAAAGCTTTTGATTTATTCTTTGTCCTATCCACAACACAACAATGATGGTAACCAAATATAAAAGAAGCATGTCGCCCACCTCTATACATTAATAAGTTTAACAGGCACCCATCCTCTTAAACTGTTAATCATCCATAGTTTACCACCTTGATTTAAAAATTGCCTCATAGTAGCTAATGTCATATGTTTTGTTATCAGTTGCTGTTGGTCTAGTAAACTTTGACGCATACATCCTTTTAAAAAATCTTTTTCATAGGGGGGTGTGTAAAATCGACCTTCATATTCGACAACAACATTTCCAATATCAAATTCTAAAATTTTATCATTAGTATCATAAAGTAGAATCAGTTGCGTCTCGTGTGTATGTTTTAAATAATCTCGCTCCGTCGTTTTATAAATGCGTTGCCACGTCGGCGTGTTGGAACAAATCTGTTGTAAGCCTACCGTCATTTGCTCAGTCGGCGGAAGTGGCGCATGCTCAAACTGAAATGTCCCTTCTTGTTTCAAACGAATTTTAATACGGTGCGTTCCAGTCGGGAGCAAAGTTGAAATTTCTGTCATGAGCTCGTTCCATTTGATGTCATTAAAATTAAATTGAAACGCTTCACTTGCACGTTTCAGCCTTTGAAAATGATAGCTCTCTCGTTTAAATGTACCTTCTTCTAAACGCATTGTTTCAAAGAGTTCCATAATTTATCCCTCTAAAATTTTAGTTTTGTCTTGGAATTCTGCATATTCCTTCGCACTATCTGAATCTATTGTAATCCCAGCGCCCACACCGTAAACCGCTTTTTCATTTAAATATTGTACAGTGCGAATCGGCACATTAAAAATAGCGCGACCATCCGGTAAACAAAGTCCCAGTGTCCCACAATAGATATGTCTTGGTGAAGCCTCTAGTTCGTGAATGATACGCATCGTATTCACTTTTGGCGCACCTGTGATGGAGCCACACGGAAACAATGCCCCCAATACATCGTTTAATGATTTGTTATCAGCAACTTCACCGATTACCATTGACGTCATTTGAAAGACAGTGGGATAACGCTCTACATCAAAAAGTCGGGGTGTCCGAATCGTCCCTGGTTGAGCGATTCTCGTAATATCATTACGCAACAAATCGACAATCATCACATTTTCTGCGCGGTCTTTTTCAGAGGTTTCAAGCGCTTGTTTATGTTCATCATCTATTGCTTTTGTATTCCCTCTAGGCATCGTCCCTTTCATAGGCTTACTGACGACCATTTTTTCGTGTTCATCAAAGGGACCCATCTGAAAAAACAACTCCGGCGAAATAGAAGCTACTTGTATTTCATCAGTATCAAATAGCGCCGTATAATGTCCGTTAGTCTGTGCGGTGAGTTGTTGGTATAAAGCTTGAATCCCCATCGTAATAGGTGCTTCAAGGCGCGTTGTATAATTGACTTGATACGTTTGTCCTTCGATAATTTCTTGTTGAATGCGTTCAATTTGGTGCTGAATTTGCGCTTTAGATTCTGTAAAACGAAAAGCGAGGGGCTGATTCACAACCGTTTTCTTCTCGTAATTGTGTTCAGTCACAGGGTGTTCAAAGACATAACATGCGGCATATATCCCGTTTTCCGGATCTTTTAATTTAAAACTATCATTATAATACTTCGCCGCTTCATAAGGTAAATAAAGAGCGACATAGTAGCCTTCTTTTTGGTAATATTCGGCTTGATCGATGACTTCCCCGACAGCCTCACATCGTTTAGCAATAAAACGATGTACTGGCGTATCAAAGGTTAAATTGATTTTGTCACTATGATGCGCATCGTGATAATATTGAAAATTAAATGTGACAACCATGTTGAACACCGACCTTACTCAAAAAATTAATCATTTGTGCCCGTCCGTATTCTGATAATACGGATTCAGGGTGATATTGCACACCATAAATTGGATAATTTTCATGTTTTACTCCCATAATAATCCCCTCTTCATTTTGTCCAGCAATGACTAAAGGAGCATGCACCGTGTCAGCATCCACCATTAAGGAATGATAGCGCATGACTTTAAAAGGCGAGGGTAGACCTTCGTACAAATCCATTTGGTTATGAAACATCTCCGTCGTATGCCCGTGTACTGGCCACGGCGCTTTAATAATATCTCCCCCGTAATACTCACAAATCAACTGAAAGCCTAAACAAACACCTAAAATTGGACATTGAGATTCGAATTGTTGTAATACCTCAAAGAGTATAGGGTAATCTCTCGGCGTGCCAGGACCTGGAGAAATCACAATAGCTTGCGGTTGCATTTCTTTAAGTTGCGTGACATTGACATGACTGATATCTATCACCTCAATCTGACACATCGTTGCTTCATTTAGCAAATCCACCACATTATATGTAAACGAATCTTTATTATCTATCATCACTATCATGTACATTCGCCTCATTTAAATTAATAATAAATCTATTATCACAGATGTATCGGAGATTGACAAAGAGATTAACCGTTTTTGCACCTTGATTTCTGAACTTAAATGTATTAAAGTATGGAACGTAACTAAAGACAGAGGTTCCTAGCATTTAACCCTCTATAAAAAACTAGACACCCGATAGGGATGAAAGATAGTATTTTTTCTCCCTGCTAAACGGTCTAGTCCTGTCTGTCTTTTTGGAGAAGACAGGCTTTTTTTATGGACAAAGATGACATCTTACAGATTAAGACGATTACATTAGGAGCTTCTACATACAAAGGAGCGGTTTTTTATGTCTGAAGTGCTTCAAAACGAAAAAGCACTTGTCGTTTTTAGTGGCGGACAAGATAGCACGACATGTCTCTTTTACGCCAAATCCCATTTTAAAGAAGTGGAACTTGTGACCTTCGAATATGGTCAACGTCATTCACAAGAAATTGACGTCGCCAAAAATATTGCGCAAGAACAAGGTTTAAAACATCATGTTTTAGACATGTCTTTACTCAGCCAACTTACACCGAATGCTTTAACTTCTCATGATATGGCCATCGATACTTCAAATGACGTCCCTAACACATTTGTCCCTGCGCGAAACTTGCTATTTTTATCTTTTGCTGGTGCACTCGCCTATCAAATCAATGCCAAACACATTATCACAGGCGTTTGCGAAACGGATTTTTCAGGATATCCAGATTGTCGAGATGCCTTTATCAAATCGATGAACGTGACGATGAGTCTTGCGATGGATCGAGATTTTGTCATTCACACCCCATTGATGTGGCTCAACAAAAAAGAAACATGGGCGTTGAGCGATGAACTGGGCGCACTTGATTATATTCGTCACAATACTTTAACTTGTTATAACGGTATTATCGCAGAAGGCTGCGGCACATGTCCTGCATGCCAATTAAGACAAAACGGTTTAGACGCTTATTTAGCTGAGAAAGGAGAGAGTCATTCATGATGCATCAAACCTATCCTCAAGTTTCACACGACTATGTTTTTGAACTGAATAAAGATTTTAATTTTTCAGCTGCCCATGCGATTCCAGATGCACGCGCTGGAAAATGCCAACGTATTCATGGTCATACCTATTTCGTCAATTTAACAATTGCGGGAGACCAGTTAGATGACTTAGGCTTTTTAGTTAATTTTAGTACGCTTAAACAACTCGTACATGATCAATTCGATCATTATCTTTTAAATGACTTGGCTCATTTTGAAGGGAAATCTCCTTCAACAGAAGTCGTAGCTCAGACGATTTATGAGATGGTAGAAGCGCATTTAGCGACGCTTAAGCACAATCCAACGTGTGTTCAAGTTTTTTTAAGAGAAACCCCTTCGAGTTATGTCGTCTACCGTCCACGTAAAAAGGAGCATCAGCATGGTTAAAATACCTGTACTAGAAATTTTTGGACCTACCATACAAGGCGAAGGCCGGGTCATTGGAAGAAAAACAATGTTTGTGCGTACAGCAGGGTGTGATTTCCGCTGTAGTTGGTGTGATTCTAAGTTTACGTGGGATGGCAGTGCGAAAGAGGACATTCGCCTTATGACACCTGAAGCAATTTATGAGGAACTTAAAACGATCGGCGGAGATTACTTTAATCATGTGACGATTTCAGGGGGTAACCCTGCTTTAATTAAAGGCATTCAATCCCTTGTCGACCTTTTGCAAACGCATCAAATTTACACTGCGCTAGAAACTCAAGGAAGTAAATTTCAACCGTGGATGCGACAAATTGACGATCTCACTATCTCTCCTAAACCTCCAAGTTCTGGGATGCACCAAAATTTAGAGGAATTAGATAAGGTGATAGAACAATGTGTGACGTCCACTTTAAACCTTAAAGTTGTTGTGTTCGATGAAGCAGACTACACCTTCGCACAAAGCATCCATCAAAGATACCCTCATCTTCCCTTTTATTTACAAGTGGGAAACCCCTTTTTACAAGAGGAAGTCGATCATCATACAGATAAATTGCTTATGCGCTACGAAACGTTGATTGATCGTGTAATGACAGATGCCTCTATGAATAATGTTTACGTATTGCCTCAACTTCATACCTTATTGTGGAGCAACAAAAAAGGTGTATAAATTATAAATAACCAAATTTATAAAAAGAGGACCATTTCGCATGCTATCTCTACATCTTATTGTTATAATGAAAAGATGAATTAAAAAGATAGGAGAACACAATGGTCCTTTTTGTCATTTTGAACATCGTCGTCATCTTTATAGTGTTAGCATTTGATTTACATAAAAATCACTATCAATCTTTTAGATTTAGTAGTGTACTATTGGCTATTGCTATCAATAGTGTCATTAATCAAATTCTATTAAGTAAAATTACATTTATATCATTAGCGGCCATGTTCATGCTTATTGTGTGGACCATTTTACATTTTTATTTAGACCATCAAGTCTCCCCTTATAAAGTGCATCAACAAAAGTTTCTAATGACGATTTTTACAATTATGGTAAGCATTGGGTTAATCATTACATACCAAACAGGCGATCAATCTTATTATATGTCTGTCCCATTTGCAGCACCTACCATCTTTATTTTTGGAGGAATTTTATTTTTCTCCAGCACGTTTCATTCACCACGTTATGAATCGTTTTATCAAAAAATTAAAGTGCGTCATCCCGTTTGGGAGGGTACGCTGTTTATGCTCATTGGTCTGGTAACCTTATCTATTTTAACGCCGTTATGGTACATCATTGTTATCATCTATTTTGGCTTTTTTGTTGTAATTAATTTAGAAAAGTTATACAAAAATTAAAAATTGATGATTAGACACACTTTAAACGTGGTATAAGTATCAAGACACAAGCTTAGATACAAAGGAGGTTATATACATGGGCTTTATTTTAATGTTAATCGTAGGTGGACTTATCGGTTGGGCTGCAGGTGCAATCCTCGGTAAAGACATCCCAGGTGGTATCATTGGTAACATCATTGCTGGTCTTATTGGTTCAGCTGTTGGTACCGCTATTTTTGGCCACTGGGGTCCATCATTAGGCGGCGTATACATTTTACCAGCTTTAATTGGTTCAATTGTTCTTATCGTAATCGTATCTTTAATTTTAGGTGCTTTACGCGGTAAAAAAAGATAATATGTAACGCTATAGAATTCAACGGTCAGTGATGCGCTCACTGACCGTTTTTTTGGTTCTATAATTATTCGGGATAATACATAACTCCAACTCCAATTAGAAAGCCCTCAAAAGTAACCTTCAGATAAACTTTGAGGGCTATTTTAATACAATTTAAATGAGCGGAAAAGAATTATCAAATCAATTTTATAACGACCACAAATACAGCAAATTTAATCCGACTTCTAAGCCACATCTACTAAAGCATTTTATCAGAAGCGAAAAAATTGAGGTTAGGCAGTCGTTGACTAGATTGCGTATCAGATTTTAAGCTTCGTTCAATATACACTCCCACTTCATGAATGTGTATTTAGGGGGTTGGGACATAAAGATTACCAATAATTAGAAAGCCATCCAAATTTATAGTCAGGTAAATTTGGATGGCTATTTTGATATAACTTAATTCAATAAAATTGAATTGGTAAAGTAAAATTTATAACTTTAGGATTGTGAATAAATATAGTAATTTTGATTGATTCCTAAGCCGAGACTTCTGAGGCATCTAGCTGAAACCGAAAATCCATTTTAAGATTTTTTGCTGACTACAATAAAAATAGTGGCAGTAGCTGACTGGATTGAGCATGCGCTTTTTAAGCTTTCCTCAATGTAAAGGACCACCTATTCACGTATGTTCATAGGTGTACTGAAGACGTAACTCATTACATTCCTAACGTCTTCAAGCACCGGCAGGCATTACTACGAAATTAGATAGATTTCTGTAATGCTCCCAGAAAAGCGAGGCTTTATGGAACAATCAAATACATGAAATTAATTATGTCCTAGCTCCTCATCTTGATGCATCTTCGGCGGTTGAAGATTTGAGGTTTGAACGATATATTTTGGACGCTGTTTGACTTCGTAGTATATACGTCCGATATATTCTCCGATCACCCCAATCGAGATGAGCTGAATGCCTCCGATAAATAAAACAGCAGCAATGATTGTAAAGTAGCCTGGAACTGTAACGCCATGGGCAATCGTATCAAAGAGGAGATAGGCGATATAAAGCATACTGATTACAAAAATAAAGAGACCAAAATAAATCATCGTGCGTAATGGTTTATTATTGAAAGAAATAAGTCCATCAATCGCATAATTTAATAAACTGCCAAAAGACCATTTCGATTCTCCAGCTTCTCTTTCCACATTTTTATAACTAATCACTTTCGTATTGTAGCCTATCCATGCGAACAGACCTTTAGAAAAGCGATTGTATTCACTCAAACTCACTAAAGACTGTACCGCACGTTGGCTGAGCAATCTAAAATCACCAACACCATCTTCTAAATGAATATCTTCTACAAAGTAATTAATCATTTTATAGTACGCGCGTGTGATCCATTTTCGTGAAGCTTTTTCACCATCTCGATTACGTTTAGCAATCACTTGATCATAACCTTCGCGATAAACATCGACCATCTCAGGAATTAACTCAGGTGGATGTTGTAAATCTGCATCAATCATGACCACAGCATCACAATCTGTACTATGTTCAAATCCTGCTATCATGGCCGACTCTTTGCCGAAGTTTCGACTGAAAGAAAGATACTTCACTGTCGGAAGAGTGGCTGCAGCATTTTGTAAAATTTCAATAGTATCATCTTTACTTCCATCATCTACAAATAATAAATCATATTCAAAAGATTTTTTCTTCGAGGCATCATCTAATATAGATGTTAATTTTGAAATCGTTTGTTGAATTATTTCTGTCTCGTTATAACATGGCACGATGACTCTCAATTTCATTATAGTGCACCTACTATCTATTTTTCTCAAGTGTGAGGACCTCAAAAATCTGCTTTATTGTAATAAGCACCTCTTACTTTTAGAGGATTTTCCTTTTCACACTCTTCTCTTAACTATAACAAGAATTTACCCATTTCGCCTACAAAAAAGGAAATACAATTCTTAATTTCAGTTTAAAAATTTATCTTAGCGTGGTTAGCATTTCAAAATTAAATTAGCCGTATGTCCTCCAATTTGTTATATTAAATTTCATTGCCACATTCTTCATAAAATCAAAGCGGGCGCTTCTTATGCCTCATCGACATAGTGCGCCCGCTTCACATCATTATTTTTCTGTTGTTTCTTCTTGTGTCTCTTCTTCATCCTCTTCACTCAAACGAGGACGTTCTCCGTTATATTCATAACGTAACAAGACATTTATAATCTGATGGTTTTCAATTTCTGAAACGACCCAACGATCATATTTTGTATCAATATATTCGTCTTGTTCTAATTCTGTGTTTTGTGATTGTAGCCAACCTCCGATAGTATCAATATCTTCAGAGTCTTCAAATTCAATATTGTACTCGTCTTCGAGATCACTTAACAAGACACGACCGTTAATTTGATATGTTTGATCGTCTAATTGAATGATATCATTCACTTCGTCATCATCAAACTCATCTCGAATTTCACCGACAATTTCTTCAAGGATATCTTCCATCGTCAAAATACCTGCTGTTCCACCGTACTCATCAATAATCAAACTGATGTGCACGTGTTCTCGTTGCATACGAATCAACGCATCACTGATACGCGTTGTTTCAGATATCATTGGTAACTCATGAATATAGTTGGCAATTTTAATCGGTGTGCCAGATGCATATTCTGTTAAAAATTCTTTAACATTAATGAATCCTTTAATATGGTCTTTATCTCCATCTTCTGTAATTGGATAACGTGTAAATTGATGTTCTTTGATGGTTTCTAATAATTCGTCGACATTAAACGGCTCATTTAATGTAATCATTTGTGTTCTAGGTACCATAATATCTTTGGCGTGACGCTCATCAAATGAAAAGATATTTTGCATGTAAGCCAATTCTGTTTGGTTAATCTCCCCACCATGATAACTGTTGTTCATAATGATTTTAAGTTCTTCTTCTGACATCGCATCGTTACCCGCATTTGGATCTGCTCCAAATAGGCGAATAATTAAACGGGCAGAGCCGTTCATCACCCATATAAGGGGTTTCATAATAAAACCAAAAATATAGAGTGGTCGAGCATAAAGTAACGCAATATTTTCTGTATATTGTATGGCTAACGTTTTAGGCGCAAGTTCCCCTACTACCACATGAATATACGTAACGATAATAAAGGCTGTCACAATTGAAATTGTTGCGACAAGCGCATCTGGTAAATGCAGTAACTCCACTACAGGGTGTAGAATACGTTCAAATAACGGTTCTCCTAACCACCCTAAACCAAGGGATGTGACTGTAATTCCAAGTTGACATGCGGATAAATAATAATCCAAATTTGAAATCATGCGTTTCAATATTCTTGCATTGCCGTTACCTTCAGCAATCAGTTGTTCAACTCGTGATGCGCGCACTTTAACTAACGCAAATTCAGAACCTACAAATACAGTGGTTAAAGCAATTAATGCTACAAATATTGTTAAATATAATATGGTCGTACTATCCAATTAGTTCCCTTATAGAAAGGGATTCACCTCCGTTTTTTTGCATCGCTCAATTAAAGGCGATGACATCAATAATTTCATGCGTAGAACTTTAGCGTATCTTGATGTTAAATCCTTCCCATTGAGCTCCCTCCAGACACAAAAATATTAATTTTATCATAGCATAATTTTTAATGAAATAATACTATCAACACACATGACCTGATAAAACGCCTTTATTTTTTACTCCCTACTAAATGAAATGCTTCTAAATGCACATAGAACATTAAGGCAAAAATTTTATTTATTCACGAATGTGCGTTACCCCTCCACTTACTGACCTTTCAGTGCTATAAAAATAGCCATCAAAATTCACCCGAGGGTAAACCTTGATGGCTTGGTCACATAAAATGACCGCTACATCTTAACTTATTATGATGGATATCTATAGTTTCGTTTAAGTACTTTTCAGCACAGATTTTTGACGCGATTTATTTAAGTTAAATCTGATGTTGTTAATTTTTCAGTATCTTTTTTCAAGATGCCGTAAAGCACTGCACTTATGATTGATCCGATTAGAATCGCAATAATTGTAAATAACGAATGACTCCAATCTGTACCAAAGATAACGAAAATACCACCATGTGGGGCTTGGATGCGTGAACCGAATAATAAGGCAAGTCCACCCGCCACACCTGAACCGACCATCATAGATGGAATAACGCGTATTGGATCGGCAGCCGCAAATGGGATGGCACCTTCTGTAATAAAGGAAGCGCCCATCACAATGTTAGGAACTATTGAACCACGTTGCGCTTTAGAGAATTTACGTTTAAATAGCATCATTGCGATGGCGATTGCGATTGGTGGTACCATTCCGCCTACCATTGCGGCAGTAATCGGCGCTGCATTCCCCGCTGTTAAAGCAGCTGTACTGAACACATAAGCGGCTTTGTTGAATGGGCCACCCATATCGATAGCCATCATTGCACCGATAACAATGCCTAAAATAACAATATTAGATCCAGAAAGACCATTTAAGCCATTTTGTAGCGCACTATTGAGCCAAGATGCCGGTGTGTTAAATACATAAATCATTAATAATCCTGTAATGAGTACCGAAAAAATAGGATAAATTAATGTTGGTTTTAATCCTTCTAACATTTGTGGGAAGTTTTTAGTGAGCGCTTTAATCCCTTGTGTGAGATAACCTGCTAAGAAACCTGCAATAATCCCACCAATGAAACCAGAACCTCCTGTTACGGCGAGCATACCTCCTACTAAACCAGCAGCAAAGCCAGGTTTATCAGCGATACTACGTGCAATATATCCAGCTAAAATAGGAATAATGAGCGCAAATGCACTTTTGTTTCCAATTTCCCAAAGACTAGCGGCAAATGCATTATACTCAGAGCTTTTCGGATCAAATGAGTTTGGACCAATCATAAAAACGATGGCCATCAAAATACCTCCGGCAATAACGAGAGGTAACATATTCGAAACACCATTCATTAAATGTTTATAAATCGTTTTGCCTACACCTAGTTTTTCTTCATTAGCATCTGAAGTCTGTTTAGCGTTGTCAGCAACGAATGGTTTACGACTTGTATCCAGTGCTGTTTGAATTAGGGCTTCTGGGCGTTTAATCCCATCTGCAACAGGGACTTGTACCACGTTTTTACCATTAAAACGATTCGTTTCAACATGGACGTCTGCAGCTACAATAATTCCTGTGGCACGTTCAATATCATCTGCTGTTAAAGTATTTTTCACACCGCCCGCACCATTTGTTTCAACTTTCATTTTAACGCCCATTTGCTCTGCTTGTTTTTTGAGTGCATCGCGTGCCATGAAAGTATGGGCGATACCTGTCGGACATGCGGTTACTGCGAGGACATAAGGTTCATTGTCATTGCTTGGTGCAGTTGTTGCTACCTCTTCTGTTTCTTCATCTGTGGCTTCGTCGTCAGCTTGGTTGATAATCGCTAAAACTTCTTCGGGTGAATTTGCTTCCAACAGTTTTCCACGTATACCTTCGTCCATTAAAATCCCTGATAATTTCGCTAAAGCATCTAAATGCGTTTGTGCTCCTGACTCAGGCGCTGCGATCATAAAAAAGAGATGCGCAGGTTGCATGTCTAAACTGTCATAATCAATACCTGCTTTAGATTTACCAAAGGCGATGGCAGGTTGGTCTACAGCGGCTACTTTGGCATGTGGAATGGCAATCCCCTCACCGATACCTGTGGAGCTTTGACTTTCTCGATTTTTTATTCCTTCAATAAAGCTTGCTAAATCATTTAATTTTCTAGCTCTTTCTAATTGACTCGCAAGTTCTTCAATGGCGCTATTTTTATCTGTTGCACTTAAATCCATTGCGATGGTTTCTTTTGTGAGTAACTCAGTAATTCTCATGTTACCCCTCCTTATGAATAGGTGTCACTGACACCTGTGATTGTAATGATTGAATGGCTTGTAACTCGGCTAAATCGTCATTAAATGCTGTTGCTGAACCTGAAGCAATGGCAAGTTTTAATCGTTGTTCAATTGGTAGCTTTGAAGCGTTTCCAGCAAGCATACCTGCCACTGTACTGTCCCCAGCGCCTACTGTATTGATCACTTCACCTTTGGGCGCTGTGATTTTAAAGGCGTTTTGCGCATCCACATAAATCGCGCCTTCTCCTCCTAGAGAAACAAGAACGGCTTGTGCCCCTTCTTCAAGGAGACGTGAGGCGTAATGTACAATCTCCTTGTCACTACTCATTTTCACCTCGAACATTTCTTCTAGCTCATGCTGATTCGGTTTTACAAATAAGGGACGATATTTCAAAATCCCTTTCATTAAGTCTTTTTCTGCATCAACAACGAGTTGAGCCCCCGTTTGTTGTACAACTTTCGCAATTTTTTCGTAAGTCGTTTGAGGTAAACTGCTCGGCACACTTCCCGCTAATACAACAATATCTTCGGGTGTCGTTTGTTGAATACGTTGGAGTAAAGATTGGAATTGTGCTTCAGAAATGGACGGGCCCGCCGCATTAATCTCGGTTTCTTGTTCATTTTTCAATTTAATATTAATACGGGTGTCTTCGTTTACTTCAGTAAAATCTGTTTCAATACCTGCATTTTCTAACTGATTTTTAATAAATCGACCAGGAAACCCTCCAATAAACCCTAATGCTATAGAAGGCACTTGAAGTGTCTTCAATACTCTAGAGACGTTGATCCCTTTTCCACCAGCAAATTTAGCTGTAGAAGTCGAACGGTTAAGTTCACCCGGACGATATTGATCTAAGAAAACAATATAGTCAATGGATGGATTTAAAGTCACTGTATAAATCATAATGCTCCTCCTAAAAATTCATAGACGTCTTTAAAACGGCTAAGATTATGGCTTTCAAACGCTTTAGTTGATGTAATGATAATAGGCGTCTCTTCCGTATGAATACGCGCAAAATAACTTTGATAAAATTTTGAAGCATCCGCTAAAATGTAGGTTTGTAAACCATAGCGCATCGCATTTTCTTTCATAAATGCCTCTTGTTCGTCTGGCGTTGTCAATCCTGCATCACAATCAATGCCGTTAATACCTAAAAACACCTTGTTGAAAGAGTAATGTTTAAGACTGTCGGCCGCTCTGCTTCCGACAACAGCCATTGTCGTAGGTTTAATGGAGCCCCCAACGATTCTTGTCAAATAGCCTTTTTTAATTAACGCTTCTACATGCGGCAATCCATTGGTGACAACGGTAATGTCTTTCGCCTTGATGTGCGCAATCATCTCCAATGTCGTGGAGCCTGCGTCAATGTAGATACAATCTCCATCTTTAATTAATTGGGCGGCTTGTTGCGCAATTTGTATTTTTTCATCAATGTGCTGCGTACGTTTCGTATCTAAGGCCAATTCTTGTTGCGCTTGTGTTAATTTTGCCCCCCCATGCACACGGATGAGCCATCCTTCTTCTTGAAGTTTGGTCAAATCACGACGCATCGTTGAAGCACTACACCCTGTATATTCAATAAGATGTTGCAACGATAAAAAGTGGTGCTTGCGCAAGGCATCTAAAATCATTTCATGTCTTTTTTCGGTTAACATTGAGTCACCTCATTTCACTTACATTATAATGAATCCGTTTCCACAAATCAATCATTTTCTATCACTTACAATCAAAAACAACCATATAACGACGTAAAAAAGACACATTTAACGTTTTTTCATTCAAAAACAATCAAATGTGTCTTCAATCCTTATGTTGTGATGATGGAGGCTTTGTGCGCTTTTGCGAGGGTAGCTAAATCTTTGGGGTCCACGCCCATTTGCACACCACGCTGACCTGCACTGACATAGACACGGTCATTTTCAAACATCGTCGTATCAAAAACTGTAGGAAAGGCCGTTTTCATCCCTATAGGTGAACAGCCTCCTCGCACATACCCTGTCACCTGCTTTAAATCGTCAAGTGGCATTAATTGTAGCTTTTTTTCTCCCACAACATGTGCCGCTTGCTTCATATCAAGATGGGCTTGTACTGGAATGACGAACACAAAATGGTCATGTTGTGCATTTTCAAGTACTAATGTTTTAAAGACTTGCTCTGGGTTCGCCCCTATTTTTTCAGCGACATGCGTCCCGTCCTTATGGGTGTCGCCCACTTCGAACGTACGTACCTCGTAGGAGATTTTTGCTTGATCTAAACGTCGCATCGCATTAGTCTTTTTAGCCATTACGCTCACTTCCTCACTTTAGTTAAACATTTTATTTACAATTTTCTTATCTGAACATGATGTATCTTGTGTCATAAACGTTTGAATGATTGCACTGTGATCCACATGTGGATGCGTTTGAATATACTGCGCAATTTCACGTGGCTCTGCAGGAAACTGTCTTACACTGGCGATTTCTTTAAAATCAAAATAAAAACCTACAGATTGTTTATAGTCGGACGTATCTTCATCCAAGACTATCATCGGACGATTCAGATGTGCATAATCAAATAATGCCGAAGAATAATCGGTAATCAGAGCGTCTGAAATCAAATAAAGTTCCTGTATGTCTATCCATTCGTTCATAAAACAGTGAATACGTGGGTGCATATGACGATAAGTTTCATACAGATGACCTTCGTTAGGATGAAGTTTTACAATCACTTCATAATGATTCGGTAAAGCATTAAGGAGTTCGATTAAATCTAACTGCGAAATTTGCTCACGTTGTGTTTTGCGCCAAGTTGGACAAAACAGGAGATAACACGTTTCTGAGTGTTGGAGATCAAAATATTTTTCTTGTATTTCCATACGTTCTGTCGCATTGTTGTTATCTTTTAGCAACAAACTATTTCGCGGCGCACCTTCTTGCCATATACGTAATGATGGATGTGCTTTTAAATTAAATGCACTTGATATGAGTGTTTCATAACGGTCAGAACATGATAAAAGGATATCCCACTTTTTCATGCGTGGCATAAAAGCCTCGCTTTGGCGCTTACGCTCTTCTTCATCTATTAAGTCATTAACCATGCGTTTTAGCGGAACACCATGCCAAGTTTGGATGACTTCTTGCTTCGGATGTTTTAATAAACGATCCCATAAATTGCCGTTAATAATCACAAAATGCGATTTTTCAAATGCTTCGACATATTCCTTGGAACCAAAACGGACAGGATGAAAACCGTAGCGTCTAATTTCAATATCAACAAATTCATTACTTGAACTTACATGAATCTGATGTTGTGGATATTGACGTTGAATCTCTAGCGCGAGTGCTTTCGGGTCTCCCGAAAAGTTTTTCCCATGAAACGATTCGATAAATACATGGTTCTTAGAAGGTGAATATTTCTGTTGGTGACGTTGTTTGTATTTTTTCTCGGTCGCAAAAATCGCACGTCTTGCATATTGATAGAGACGGGATTGTTTATTAAATTTACGTTTCCATGATTCAGGAAGATGATTAAACGCTTTTTTTAGCGTATGTTTTATCACATAACGACTATAATAAAAACGCTCAGCGCTCGAGACTTGTGCGACTTCATGTGCCTTAATATCATGGGATTGTGCCATAGAAAAAAGCTGTTCTAATAATGCTTGACTATAGTCTTCATATTGAAACTGCTGATGAAAATACTGAAAATCTTCTTGGCGCATCGTCTCAGTATAGGTTTCATTTATAGCTTTCATAATGAGTTCATAGTCATGTGTGAGTTGTTTATTTAAAAATGAAACCGCATGAAAGGGTTCATAAATCGGTTGAAGTACTTGGTCATCTCCCGGATAAATACAAGCTTTGTGTCCCTTGCCTATCGCTTCAAGTATTGAATATCCTAAAGTTTCATATGGAGAAGTAGATAAGTATATCGCATGTTCAGGCATGGCTTTGTTAAGGTGCACATGTTCTTCAAGATGATAGTAACGAATGAGTTGTTCGTATAACTCGAGGGAGGGTCCATATCCTTGAACGAACAGCTGTACATCCCTTTGCCCTTTCGTATGTACAATAAAATGCATTAATCTTAAAGCGTAGGAAATATCTTTAATCGCATCTTCAAAACGTGCTTTAATCATTAAATTTTTCGTTGGAGGACTTGGCATAGGTTGATAAACGATATGATCTGTATTGACATACATCGGAAAAACATAAGGATAATCATACTGTTTTTCAAATTGTGCTGCAATTTCAGGGGTACTTACGCGTATCGCGTCTACCGCTTCTAGTGCTAAATCACGCGTTCCGTGAATATAAGCTAACGGTCCGTGTATTTCACCAAGAATTTTAATGTGCGGCGCCCGGCGTTTTACCTCACGCGCAAATCCAAAAAAATCCTCTCTCGTCAAAATGAGGACGTCACACGCAAGCAACGATTTTTCACTTCGAAAGCTTTCAAAATGAATGCCTTCGATTTCTCGGCGTGCATCGCTTTTTAACTTTTGAATATGACGTTTTCGAAATGGTAAATAATTAATGTAAGTGACCGTGTGGCCCGCTTCTTTTAATGTACGCAATAGATTTAAATTACTGCGTGTTGTGCCTCCTTGTTGAAATAAATTAAACCCTAATATTTTTATATGCATAGACGGTTCGCTCCTATAACTAGTCTTTTCATAAGTTTATGGATATTACTTTTAATCATCGATATGCTTTAATTGCTTTTTAAACGTTGGCGTAACTGTTTTTCGATAAAGATGACCATGCATCCTAGTGCCATAAAAGCAATGGACATGAGTAGCGGGAATTCAATATTCAAATCATAAAGCCCTCCTGCAAATAAAGGTCCTACAAAATTACCCATACTCGTAAATGTTGAGTTGATGCCTCCTGCAAAACCTTGCCTGTCGCCAGCGATATTTGAAAAATAATTGGTTAACGCAGGGCGAATCAAATCAAACCCAATGAAAACAATAAAGCAAATCAACATCACATGCCAATAAGTGTGAGCGAAAATTAAAAGCCCAAGAATGATTGCAGAATAAATCAAAGCATACATAATAAATGTCAATTCACTAAAATATCGGATTAGCTTATCGAAAAAGAAAATTTGAAAAATCGCTCCAAAAATGCCACCACCTGTAATAGCGATAGAAATATCCGCCGGCTGAAAATTCATTTTATCAGCTGTGTAAAGTGGGAATAACGTTTCAAAAGCGGATAATCCTAAGGCAAGTATTAAAGTCAATATGGCAGGAGTGACAAACATTTTAAAGTTCACTTCGCTCAATTGACGTCCTTCTATTGTCGTAAAACCTTGCCCTGTTTGATTTTGAGGAGAACGTACGAGTAACACTGTCCCTACAAAAGCAAAGATCCCTAATACCCCAGCAAAGATAAACGGTAATCTATGAGAGATTTCAGCTAAAAAGCCCCCCATCCCAGGACCTAATATAAACCCTGCTGAAATAATGGCTGACATATACCCAAAATTTTTAGCCTTATCTTTGGCCGGTGAAATGTCAGCAATCAAACCCGTCACACCAGGCATGACCATTCCGGCACTCAATCCTCCGAGAACACGGGAGATAATGAGAATCGTAAATGTATGGCCAAACGCAAAAAGAAACTCTGACACACTAAATAATACAAGCCCGATACAAATAATGAGTTTCTTTCCTAATTTATCAGCTAATGCACCGCCAAAAGGAGAAATGATCATCTGTGCGAGTGCAAAGGCGGCCACAAGTATACCTAAGTCCGCCCCAGTAAGCCCTAAATCCTTCAAATAAATTGGCAACACCGGAATCACGAGCCCAATACCAAGAAAGATTAAAAATATGTTTGTATATAAAACGATAAGCTGTTTTTTCATATGCCGACGTCACCTCCAAAGCAAATAGTGAATCTATTATATATGTGTCTATCCCAAGTTGAAAAGCGTTATGAGTTGAATTCTCTACATATTTTCCGTAGTGTATGTGACGGATAAAACTATACAGAATTCACTTCTGATGCAACTTATAAAATGGTATTTAACGTTTGTGTCACGCGAAAAATTGGCACATCTTGTCTCATCACACTTAATGAGTAAATGGTGATGTCCCATATTAAATTTATTTAATTTTATCACACTATGACATTTTTATTTTAAAGGAGGCCTTATATGCAAGCCCGATACATTGCTCGAGCCTTATACATCGTTTTAATGTTGGTGACGTTTATCGTCCCTCATCACTTTAAATTTCTTTTATTAAATATGACGCTTGCTTACATCCCATTAGAACTCGCTTATCTATTAAAATTATTTGTGCCTAGACGTTTGTTTGAATGGCCTTTATTTCTTATCTACCTTCTTATCTTCGTGTTAATGCTACCGAACACATTTTACATGGTGACAGACTTAATACATTTAAATCAGTTTTCATTTAGCTTTTTATCTGGCCTTGTCTTAAATGAATGGATTCACTTTGGTTTACTCATTTGTGGCGTTTTATTCGCTGTCTATTACTTTATGTTGATTTCACTTGAGCTCTTCCATTTGCCTTTCCCGGCTTGGATACGTTACGGGCTGTTAGTTGGGATGATTTTATTAAATGGATTAGGCATTTATATCGGTCGCTTTTTAAGATTTCATAGCGTCCATATTATTAATAATCCGTTTTCAGTCATTTGGTCTACATTGAAATCCATCGATAGCGCAGCTCTGACGTTTATTTTATTAATGGCGTTAATACAAGGCCTTCTATTACTATGTTTGAAAGGAGTACGAACAAGACCATGATATTTGTATTTCTCATTATTGCTCTCCAATGCGGAATGAGTGTTTTGCTTTATCGTCTTAATTGGCCTATACCGTGGTGTATTGCGTTATTTTTCTCGCCCTTTGGCATTGGTCTATTTTTACTCCAACTCTTTTATTATGAGCGTCACTATCCGAACTGGCACGTCCCTTTTCACATTAAATTAAAGTTAAAATATATGTATATTCTCACATTTTTTGAATTTGTATTTTTGTATTTACTTCTTTTTGTGGTTAAATAAAGATATTACATCATGGGAGGCAAATTATGAACGCATCTAAAACACAGCGTCCGCATTGGCGGGATTTGTGGGCATTTGTCATTTATTTTGGATTATCTCAAATCATTGCGCTTTTGCTCTACTATTTTTATATGCATTTTGCAATTTCAAAAACACCGACGCCCGTCCTCTTTTTATGGACGAGTACTTTGACTTCTGTTGGGGTCATTGGTTTTCTTGCTTGGTCACATCGCCACCATCTAAAAACAAAATTGATACAACAACTGAGAGGATTAAAGCAGGCCTTTCTCTCCATCATTTTGGCGTATGTCATTTATCTTATTTTGAATGTCTTTTTAGGTGTGGCTTTAAAATTTTTGCCAAAAGCTTGGCAATTTGACAATACTTCGAACCAAAAAGCGCTTTTAGTGCTGTTTCAAGATAAAAGTTGGCTCCCTTTTGTTTTCATCGTTTTAGTCATTTTAACGCCAATTACAGAAGAGTTGTTATTTCGACATATTATCATCGGGGAACTGGGCAAGAAATTTGGGATTTGGGTAATGGGAGCTTTTTCCATATTTATTTTCACATTTTTGCACGTGAAGTCTGCCACATCCCCTTTTGAAGCAGCCCCTTATTTATTAATGTCTTGCCTATTTGTAATTATGTATATACGGTCGCGATGCAATATTGCCGTTTCTATCACATTACATATGTTGGTCAATGGCTTTTCGTTTTTGGCCATTGTGATGCAATCTATTTAACCCTTTATCACATCTAACGCTAACATTCCGATGACCTTAAATGAATTAGCCCTCAAAATTTACGCTTAGATAAATTTTGAGGGCTAATTTAATAAGACTTGAAATAGAAAATATTTATTTTCGAACTAAAAGTAAAATCTCATTACAACCTAAAGGAATTGTTTTTTAATTCAAGCACATCGTTCATTTCTAATCTAAATTCTTAAGTAACATTAATAACTTAAACATGCCCCTTGAGTGATGCTTTAAGTTGGCGTACCGCTTCTGCAGAATGCGCAAACTGTTGACGTTCCTCGTCTGTCAAATCAATTTCAATGACTTTCTCAATCCCATTTACCCCTAGCACTGTTGGCACACCGATATATAAATCTTCTAACCCATAAACACCGTTACAATAGGCGATACTTGGCAACACACGCTTTTTGTCTAAAATAATGGCCTCCACCATTTCATATACCGCAGCTGCAGGGGCATAATAAGCCGAGCCATCTCCGAGCAGTTTGACAATTTCCGCACCCCCATTTTGTGTGCGCTTAATAATATCTTGTATTTTTTCTTGCGGTAAAAGTTCATTGAAGGGAACGCCATTCACATGACTATGTCTTATTAAAGGTACCATTGTATCCCCATGACCACCTAGAACGATGCCATGCACATCATTAACCGCAACGCCTAAAGCGTCTGCCACAAATGTATTAAATCTTGCTGAATCTAATACTCCAGATTGTCCCATCACGCGTTCACTCGGAAATCCTGATTTTTGATAGACAGTATAGGTCATCGCATCAACTGGGTTCGTGAGTACAATAATTTTACACTCCGGTGAATATTTAACAATTTGCTCAGTCACCTCAATCATGACTTGTTCGTTTGTTTGAATCAATTCATCTCTCGTCATGCCTGGCAAACGTGGCACCCCTGCTGTAATCACAACAACGTCAGAATCTTTAGTTTCACTATAATCCGTTGTCGATGTGACATGCGTATCAAATCCTAAAATCGATCCGCTTTGTAAGATGTCTAATGTTTTCCCTTTGATGGCTTGCTTATTTTTTTCTCGATCGACTAAAACGACATCCGCAATGTCGCGTGTTGCCGTTATAAAGGCCAGTGTTGAACCTGTATGCCCCGAACCTATAATAGATACTTTTTTACGTTTCATGACCGAATCCCCCTTTATCCTTCCTCATTTTCATTATAGCATCGAAAATTGAAATATGAACGTTAAAATGAAAGCGCTTTCTAAAAAATAGGGGCAAATAACATGCGCGTCATCTCCCCCTAGTATTACCTTAACTATGTGCTGAAAAGAATACATTTAAAACTACTGCAAAAATGCCTACGATACAAAGTGTCATGACCAGAAGCAGCAGACTTGTTTTTCCATACTTTAGTAAAAATGCAATAAATGTGGCGATGACATGATAGACCATAAATACGCCAATGATTGCGACGAACCAGATAATTTTAGGTGAAAATAACAACACCAACATCATTAAAATCGCAAAAACTACATACGGCACAGCAATCATGTTACGCATAAATACAAAATGCCGTCTTTTTACATCTTGAGTCATTTTTTAAATCTCCTTTATCGTTATTTACGGAATATCATATCCTTGCGCAGCCGTATAAATATCGAACCATTCCTGATCTGATAACTGTATTTCTAAACCTTTTATGGCTTGTTGAACACGTGTCATATGTTGTGTCCCAAGGATAGGTAGAATAGACGCAGGATGTTTCATAAACCATGCAATCACAACTGCCTCGACGGATGTCTGATGCGATGAAGCTATTTGTTTTAAAACAGGTAACACACGCTTCGACACCTTATCAGAGGAATCAAATAATCGTCCTCCCGCAAAAGGCCCCCAAGCCATTATTTTAACTTGGTCTTTATACATATCATCTATTGTCCCATCGTGAAAGGCATTTAAATGATAAGGTGAAATTTCAACCTGGTTAACTGCGATATGAAAGCGGTCATCTTTTAAACATTCATTTAGAAGTTCATATTGAGAACGTCGAAAATTTGACACACCAAATGATTTTACTTTCCCTTCTTCAACTAATTCCTGGAGAGCTTCTGTAATTTCACAGGGTTTCATTAAGGGAGATGGTCTATGAATTAATAAAGTGTCAATCACGTCCACCTGTAAGTTATTTAATGAACGCTCAACCGAACGCTTAATATGTTTTTTACTGACATCATAACGATGTTCCGTTTGATCAGGAAATATAGTGTTAGGTTGCACGATACCGCATTTAGTGACGATTTCAATTTGAGATTTAAGCTCAGGAGATAAATTTAAAGCGTCTCCAAACATTTTTTCAACAGTGTAATGCCCATAAATATCAGCATGGTCCATCGTTGTTATACCATTTTCAACAAGTTGATGTATGAATGTATTCAATTCCTGTTTTGACATGTTCCATTTGTCTGCACGATAAAATCCTTGGATGATTTGTGAGTACGAGACATGTTGATTAATCGAAACCTTTTTCATTTCAGTCTTCCTCCCTTTCTTTAGCTAAATTGTAACATATCCAGTTGGTCTCTTAATTTAGACTTATCTAAATGTTCACCTATAAATACAAGCGTGAGCGGAACTTCTTCTTGTCCCACACTTTCTAAAGAAGGAATGGGATGTGCATATTGAAATGCCATTGTCTCGTTGGGTTGCTCCCTTAACTTGAGAAAGCCTTTCACTCTTAAAATATTATCTGGAAATTTCAGTATGAAACTCACAAACGCTTCTTGAGAGACAGGCCCTTGAAATGTATAAGTCATACTTTGAAAAACGGGATGCCCATGAGAAGATTTGAGTGAAGTTGTAGCATCTTTAGTTTGTGGTTCTAGCATTTCATGTAGTTCTCCAAATGAAGTCCAAACCACGTGACTATTCGGAGCAAATTCACGGATTTGAGAATACATTTCTTCTTTTTTATCCTCTTTTAATAAATCTGTCTTATTGACAATGATATGGTGGCTTGCACGCATTTGATCTTCTAACAACTGACGTTTCGATGCACTCAAAGTATCAAAAGAAATGATATCGGGAGCTGCGACTATTGTAATAATTTCAGGCGTCTGTACTATTTGAATAAGCTTTGGATCTTCACATGCCACCATCATGTCTATCGGGTTGGCTATCCCTGTTGCTTCAATCACGATGTGTTCTACTTGATTATGTTCTACTAATTGTTGTATGGTACTCATTAGCTCTGTTTGTAAATTACAACAGACACACCCATGCATTAATGAAACTTTTGTATCTAAATGATTTAAAAGTTGCCCATCCATGTCAAAATTACCAAATTCATTGACAATTAACGCAACTTTCTCATCATTTTTTAATATTTTTGGCATATAATTGTTTAGAAATGTGGTTTTGCCGCTCCCTAAAAAACCATTAACAATTGTAACTTTTGTTTTATCATTAAACATAAAATCTAACCTTTCTCTTAAATAAACAACAAATTTTTGAAAATGTATGTATAAATCTGTCTTTTAGCTTGATAAAGTGTGTAGAATCTTCTAAAATTACTGCATGCTTTATTTTTAGCATAGCATAGATTTAAGTAGAGCGACTTAAATCCACTCAATTATGGACGGATTCCCATCCGTGAGAGAGAAATACGGATAGAATGTCTGGAGGAAAAATATTATGTCTGATCATCTTAATTTAAAAGAGCAAGTATGTTTCAGTTTGTATAACGCACAACGTCAAGTGAACCGTTATTATTCAAACAAAATATTTAAAAAATACAACTTAACTTATCCACAATTTCTAGTACTTGAAATTTTATGGAATCAATCACCTGTAAATGTGAAAAAAGTTGTTACTGATCTTGCCTTGGACACAGGAACGGTTTCGCCATTACTTAAACGTATGGAACAAATTGATTTAATCAAAAGAGAGCGTTCTGAAATCGATCAACGTGAAGTCTACGTACACCTCACTGAAAAAAGTGAAAAAATGAAACCTGAATTAGAAAACGCTTCTAAAACTGTAGCTGAAGCCTCTTCACTTGATCCTGATGAAATTAAAGAATTGAATCGTTTACTTGATAAGATCATTACTGCTTTTAGTGAATCAAAATAATTGAGTGTACAGATTAACTTCAGTAACGGTGTAACTGTATCAAAATCGCCCTATTCTAGCTAATTGGATTAAACAAGATTTTTTAGCATATTAACGAAGCAGTATCTTAAAATACTGCTCCTGCCTTATTTAAAGCATGCCAATCAAATTAGAAATATAGATAACCTCTGCGTTATCCTACACAGAATATTTAAGCACGTCCGCCTTAATTCTTTAAGACGTAGACGTGCTTTTTTACATCCTCATACGCAATGATGAAATTAAATTATTAGTCAATATTTCGCATCGTATCAAAGCATCCTCTTATTCATGACTTACGTCACAGACAATCAATTCGTGACCCCTATATAGATGCTTGGTCTAAATTTTAAACTTGTGGATAGCGTTGAAGTTTGCCATCTATCATCTTGTACACTGTGTCAAATCCACTTAAAATATTTAAATCGTGTGTCGCCACAATAAGAGTATCCGCTGACTTGTGTATTTCTGACATGATATTCGCCGCTCTTTTAGCATCAATGCCTTGGGACGGTTCATCTAGTATCCATACGGGTGCCCCTTTCAACCATAGACGTGCAAGTGCTAAACGTTGAAACTCCCCACCTGAAAGCGCCTCTCGGTTTAAAGTGACATTGCGCTCTAAAGCAATATGAGCTAAACCGACGCGTTCCAATGCTTGTAAATCTTCTTTTTCTGAACCGTTAATTAATAAATTTTCTTTTATAGAACCATCAAAAAACTGCGCATCTTGCGTTAAAGCATTGACTTGCGTTAACCAATGTGAACGATGAAACTGAGAGGTGCCCGCAATATTAAATGTTCCATTTGTAACTGGATAAAGTCCCATCAAGAGATGGAGTAATGTAGATTTCCCTGAACCTGAGGCACCTAAAATTGCGACATGTTCCCCTTTTTTTATTTTAAGCTGAACCGACTTAAGGACTGGCTGTTCCTGTGTTGGAAAGCGATGTGTGACTTGGTCTAAATGAAAAAGCTCAGTTTGGTCTTTTAAATTGGCGACAGTAATTTTTTCGTCTCCTTCAGCGACGTGTCCAAGCGTCATCACTTCATTCAGTTGTTGCGTCGCTTGATCCGTTTCTGCTTTGTAATATGCCACCTGACTCATCATGACATGTTGTTCAAATAAGGTTAATAACATAAGGACTGTACTTGTAGACAAAACAGGATCAAAAGCGCCTTGTTTTATTTGAAAAATGATGCACAGAATCGTTAAGAAAATGGCAATCATACTGATGACATTTAGGATAAATTGATAAAAGATATGAAACATTTGTTCTTGATGCTCTGCTTCACTTAATTGTTTTTCTGCCTCATTTAGTGAATCCCTGTAAGTACCAAGTTGGTTAAATCGTTTTAATTCTTCATAACCTAAAATAAAATCAAAGTACCGATGCATGAAATAGTTATATTTATAATCTAATTTTTGTTTAATGGTCAATGCGCGCTTGGCACTCACATTCGGGACTACCCATAATGATAAAACCATAACTATCGCAATGAGCACCGCATGCCACGGTGTAAAGAATAGTAAGGTAATAATTGTGATGATACTCGTCAATCCAATCACAATTGGCGGATAATATACTCTTAAATAAATATTTTGGAGCGATTCGATTTGTGACACCATGTTGCCTAATAAATCACTTGTTTTAAAATGTCGAAATACGTTTGGAACAATTGGAACAAGCGCTTTGTAAAACTGAACACGCACATCACGCAACATCGTAAATGTCGCTCTATGCGAATATAATCTTTCATAATAGCGTGTAATCGCACGGGTGAAGCCGAATAATTTCACACTTACGATTAAACCCATTAAAGCAAATAAAGGGGCCCCTAAGGCACTTTGCGTAATCATATAGCCACTTAAAAAGAACATGGCTAAAGCAACCATCGTCCCGACGCCACCTAGGATAACAGCGAGAACAATATCACGATTCCACTTAATATTTAACGATGTATTTAGAGACCGGGTTATACGTTTCGACATAGTTTTAAAATCCTTTCTTTAAATAATCACTTTCACCCATTTTCAACTTGTAGCATTTACATTTCAGTTTTAATGATAGTGTCATCTTTAATCATCTTTCCTCCATCGATGTACCATCGTCTCGTTGCAGTATTAAGCACCTCTTGTCGATGTGCAATGGTGAGTGTGGTGCATTTAGAAAAGTGCGATTGTAGTGTTTCTTGTATTTTTTGTTCAGTCTCTATATCTAAACCTGTCGTAGGTTCATCCAGCACAATCAAATCAGGATTTAATAATAAAACACGTGCCAGCTCTATTCTACGCATTTCTCCTCCGGAAAGCATTTCGCCTCCTTCCCCAATCATCGTATAGATGCCTTTTTTTAGTTGGGCGACTTTATCACTCAAAGCAACTTGTTTTAAAACTGTTTCAATCGCTAATTCGTCCGTCTCTTTAAATAAGGTGATGTTTTCAGCAATGGTAGCATTAAAAATATACGGCTGTTGCGATAAATAACCTATATTTAAAGGTTTAGCATAGGTGATGGTGCCTTTAGACAATGTGCGTTCACCTATTAAAAGTTGCACTAACGTTGTTTTACCGGCGCCACTTGGACCCACAATCGCGATATGGTCTCCTTCGTGAATACACCCTGATACATCTTGAATCACGTCTACATCCGTGTGAGGATAGCGGTAAGAAACGGCTTTCATCTCAATTAATGGTTGTTGATGCGCATCTATAGGGATAGGTGGCTGTTCGACTGTCTCTTCATCCAGTGCTTTTCGAACAATGTCACTCGCCCCCTCACTCTCTTTACCGACGTGAAACGCTTGCCCTAAATCCTTCATAGCATTATAAAATTCTGGTGCTAATATAAAAGCAATAGTGGCTGATAAAAACGAGATATTCTTAAAAACGATTAAACTCAAACCAACCTCTAAAGCAACAAGACCAATCCCTAACATACTAATAAAATCTAGCATTAAGCCAGATAAAAATGCACTTCTAAGAATGACCATTGTTTTATCTCGAAATTGCGTACTCTCTTGTTCTATTTTATCGATCGCCAGGTCGGAACGTTGAAACAATTTGAGGGTCACCAATCCACGTGTCAAATTGACAAAGCGCTGACTGAATTGGTTTAAAAATGTCATTTGATCTTTCGCTGCATCACGTGTTTTCAACCCGAAAATAATATAGAACAAAGGAATAAACGGTGCGGTCACGAGCATAATCACTGCTGAAGGCCAATGTATTCCAAACATCACGAGAATAATCACGAAAGGAATAAAAGTGGATTTGAAAAATTGAGGTAAATACGTTCTAAAAAAGGGCAACATCTCTTTAATAGTTTCTGTCGCAATATTGATCTTTGCACCCACAGGTTCACTGGACTGTTGATGAAGTAATCGATATCTCACCTCACGTCGCACAAGATGGCTTATCCGTTCGCCTAACACATCATTAAACATCATCAATGTCGCTCTCAGTAGCAATGCCATTGCGAGTATGGTGAGCACATAGAACCAAGAAGCGCCTTTGTTAAATAACAGACGGTCTAAAATCACTGCGATTGTCACATTTTGAGCAATCACGGTCAATGCCAATATAAGATTAACCACACCGAAGAGCACAACATAAAGTCGGTATTGTTTTAACCAATTAAAAAGCCATTTCATATTCATACTCCTTTAAAAATCACTTCTATCCACATAGATAATTATTGAATATGGATAGTATATAATGATACATTTTATGATGCATTAGAATTCACTTATAAATGCTTTAAGTTGTGACAGTTTATTTACAACCTAAAATCTCATACTTTGGACCGATAGCATTATTTTAGTGAGACATGCTTATAAAAGATATGCTATGATAAGCTAAGTTATAAAGTAAAAATAAACATAAAGAGGGTTAATGGTATGCTATTTTTCGAATTACTTAAGGCATTAGTGCTTGGTATCGTTGAAGGTTTAACAGAATTTGCGCCTGTCTCTTCAACGGGTCACATGATTTTAGTA